>NZ_SJXI01000044.1:0-391065 GCF_004337455.1 Parafrankia sp. BMG5.11
GACCTGCTCGGCCGCGCCCGCAAGGTCGTCATCACCAAGGACGAGACCACCATCGTCGAGGGTGCCGGCGACGCGGACCAGATCGCGGGGCGGGTCAGCCAGATCCGCAACGAGATCGAGAAGTCCGACTCCGACTACGACCGCGAGAAGCTCCAGGAGCGCCTGGCCAAGCTCGCCGGCGGCGTCGCGGTCATCAAGGTCGGCGCGGCCACCGAGGTCGAGCTCAAGGAGAAGAAGCACCGCATCGAGGACGCCGTCTCGAACGCGAAGGCCGCGGTCGAGGAGGGCATCGTCGCCGGCGGTGGCGTCGCGCTCCTGCAGGCCGCGACCAGCGCCTTCGAGAAGCTCGACCTCTCCGGCGACGAGGCCACCGGTGCGAACATCGTCCGTCTCGCCCTGGAGGCGCCGATCAAGCAGATCGCGTTCAACAGCGGTCTCGAGGGCGGCGTCGTGGTCGAGAAGGTGCGCAACCTCCCGACCGGGCACGGCCTGAACGCGGCGACCGGCGAGTACGTCGACATGGTCGCCACCGGGATCATCGACCCGGCGAAGGTCACCCGCTCGGCGCTGCAGAACGCCGCGTCGATCGCCGGCCTCTTCCTCACCACCGAGGCCGTCATCGCGGACAAGCCGGAGAAGGACAAGGCCCCGGCCATGCCGGGCGGCGGCGGCGAGATGGACTTCTGAGTCCTCTCCCCCACGCTCTCTGGCGAGCACAGAAGGGCGGTTCCGGCCATGGCCGGGGCCGCCCTTCGGCGTTTCCGGGCAGCCCGGGGCCTCTTCCGCCGGCAGCCCGGAAGCTCGAGCGGGGACGGTGGTCCGGGGGCGTGGTGGTCCGGGGGGCGTGGTAGTCGGTCACCCAGCCGCCGGGTGGGAGGTGCCACGGCGGCGGGTGACCGCCCGCGGGATGCGCCGATTGGGGACGGAGCCGGCGCGGTCAGTTCCCGCGGTGCGAGGCGTCCCCCACGGAATCTCCCTCCAGCCGCTCCCAGGCGGCCGGAGAAGGGATACCGCAAAGAGTCGCCCCGGTCGGTCCCGGGCCGGATGAGCCAGCCCTGATCGACTGGACGTGAAGTTACCAGGGAGTAATTAGATCAACAAGAGGTCGGCGCTTCACCAGGACATAGATCACGGGTATGAAATCGACCTTTCTGGACTTAGGCCCCGTTATCGGACCGCTTCTCCCACACCGAAGGAGCCAGTGCGGCAAGCACCATCGGGTGCTCGGCGGTCCGAAGCGCCCGGCCCGGACGACCCGGACAATCCGTGGGCGTCCCAACCTCGCCGCGCGGCCGCAAGTCCGTCCACGGAGGATCATCGGGGGAGCACTGGCAGACGACAACCGGACGGCTGCGCCCCGGCGCGCCGACGTGCGTCATCGGCGGGTCGACACCCACACCTTCGACAGCGGACGGAGCAACAGGCACGATGAGCACTGTGGTTCAGGCTCCCACCCCACTGCGATCCCACCGCCCGACCCTTACGCTGCCGGCCCCACCGGTGTCCGTCGCGGATCTCGACGCGACGGCCCTGGAGGACGCGCGCGTCGAGGTGCTCGACGGGCTGTGTGTCACCCGCCCCTGGCCGACTCCGCTGCGGGCCCGGGTCACCGATCGGCTGCGGGCGCTGCTCGCCCAGGCGGCGACTTCGGGCGCACAGGTGTTCACCGGCGTCCAGGTCGAGCTGTCGCCCCGGTGCCTGCTCGTGCCGGACGTGGCCGTGGTCGCGGTCGGCGACCCCGACCGGCGGCGGATCACCGAGACGCCGTTCGGCGTGGTCGAGGTCGCCGACGCCAGCACCCGCCGCTATGACCGCACGCTGAAGCTCGACGTGTACCGGGAGCACGGGGTCCCCGTGTGCTGGCTCGTCGACCCGGATTCGGCGACGATCGAGGCGTTCGAACTGGTCGGCCGCGACTACGTGCCGGCCGGCATCGTGTGCGGCGACGAGGAGCTCAGCGTCCTGCGGCCGTTCCCGGTGACGGTGACCCCGGCCGAGCTCATCGACCCGCCCGACGACTGACCATCCCGGCCGTCAGGCCACGTCGGTCGGCCGACGTGGGTCAGGCCACGTCGTCGGCGTCGACGATGGTGTAGGCGTAGCCCTGCTCGGCCAGGAAGCGCTGACGGTGCGCGGCGTACTCCTGGTCGAGGGTGTCCCGGGAGACCACGGTGTAGAAGTGCGCGGAGCGGCCGTCCGCCTTGGGCCGCAGCACCCGGCCGAGGCGCTGGGCCTCCTCCTGGCGGGAACCGAAGGTGCCGCTGACCTGGATGGCCACCCCGGCCTCCGGCAGGTCGATGGAGACGTTGGCGACCTTCGACACGACCAGCGTCGTGATCTCGCCGGTCCGGAAGGCCTCGAAGAGCCGCTCGCGTTCCTTGTTGCGAGTGGAGCCCTGGATCACCGGCGCGTCGAGCAGGCGCCCCAGCTCGTCGAGCTGGTCCAGGTAGGCGCCGATGACCAGCACCCGGTCGTCGGCGTGGCGCTCGACGAGCCGGCGCACGACCAGGCTCTTGCTGTGCGCGGTGGAGCAGACCTTGTACCGCTCCTCCGGCTCGGCGACGGCGTAGGTCATCCGCTCGTCGTCGGTGAGGGTGACCCGGACCTCCGTGCACTCCGCCGGCGCGATCCAGCCCTGGGCCTCGATATCGCGCCACGGAGCGTCGTAGCGCTTCGGCCCGATGAGGGAGAACACGTCCCCCTCGCGGCCGTCCTCGCGGATGAGCGTGGCGGTCAGCCCCAGGCGACGGCGGGACTGGATGTCCGCCGTCATCCGGAAGACCGGGGCGGGCAGCAGGTGGACCTCGTCATAGACGATCAGGCCCCAGTCACGCGCGCCGAACAGCTCCAGGTGCAGGTACTCGCCCTTCCGGCGGGCCGTCATCACCTGGTACGTGGCGATGGTGACGGGACGGATCTCCTTACGCTCGCCGGAGTACTCGCCGATCTCGTCCTCGGTCAGCGTGGTCCGCCGCAGCAGCTCGGTGCGCCACTGCCGACCGGCGACGGTGTTGGTGACCAGGATCAGCGTGGTCGCGCCGGCGCGGGCCATCGCCGCGGCGCCGACGACCGTCTTGCCCGCGCCGCTGGGAAGGACCACGACACCGGAGCCGCCCTCCCAGAAGCCGGCCACCGCGCCCTTCTGGTAGTCCCGCAGGGACCACCCCTCCTCGCGCAGCACGATCTCGTGCTTCTCGCCGTCGACGTAGCCGGCGAGATCCTCGGCGGGCCAGCCGACCTTGAGCAGCGCCTGCTTGAGCCGGCCGCGCTCGGACGGGTGCACGATCACGGTGTCGTCGTCGACCCGGGCGCCGAGCATCGGGGCGACCCGCTTGGACCTGGTCACCTCGGTGAGGACGGCCCTGTCCAGCGCGCGCATCACCAGGCCGTGCACGGGGTCGTTCTCCAGCCGGAGGCGCCCGTAACGGTCCATCGTGTCGGCGACGTCGACCAGCAGCGCGTTCGGGACGGCGTACCTCGAGTAGCGGACGAGGGCGTCGACGACCTGCTCGGCGTCGTGCCCGGCCGCGCGGGCGTTCCACAGCGCGAGCGGCGTCACCCGGTAGGTGTGCACGTGCTCGGGCGAGCGCTCCAGCTCCGCGAACGGCGCGATCGACGCCCGTGCCTCCGGGGCGAGCGGGTGATCGACCTCCAGCAGGAGGGTCTTGTCCGACTGGACGATCAGGGGACCATCCGGCAAGCCGCCACCGCCTTCCGCGTGTTCCGCGCCACCGCGCCCGTCGGTACGACCGGCACCCGTCGATACAACCGGCGGCGGCAGGTACCCTCCGTCAGCCCGCCGCGCAGTCACCACGGGCCCGCCACCAGCGTACGGGTACGACCCGACCGGTCAGCGCGGGCCGGGCAGGTCGTCGGCCGCCGGCGGAACCACCCAGTCGCCGACGTCGGGCACCGGCGGGCCGCCGAACGGGTCGTCGATGTCGGCCACCCCGGTCACCCGGTGCAGGGCGAAGCGGCGGGGAGCCTCGCTGCGCTCGTCCCACGCGGTGAGCCAACCGCCCTCCAGCAGCGTCGGGCGCACGACCCGGTCGCTGGGAGTCCCCTGCTGGTTGACATAGCCGAGCAGGACGCGCCGGCGGTCCCGGACCGCGCCCTGCAGCATCACCAGGATCACCGGGGCGGAGCGTGCGAGCCCGAGCTGCGCCCCCGCGGCGTCCTGAGCCGCCCGCGCGGCGCGGGTGCTGTCGTCGCCCCGGCGCACCAGACGGACGACGTCGCGCAGCTGGTTCGACCTGGTCGGGACGGACTCCGCGGCGGGCGGGCGGGCGCGGGCGGGGGTGCGGTACGCCTCCGGGCGGGCCAGCACAATGCGCCCGTCCGGGGCCTCCGCCACCGGGGCGAAACCGGCCGCGCGCAGTCCTTCCAGCAGGTCGGACACCGGCAGGGAGGAGATGACGATCGTCGGGGCCACCCGGCGCATCGCGAGGGCCTGGGTGCGCCGGGACGCGACGACCTCGGTGAGCAGCGCGGTGTCGTCGCAGCGCAGGTAGGAGGCGGCCGGCCCGGACCGCAGCCGTCCGTGCCGGCGGGCCGTGTCGTCGATCAGGTAGGTCAGCGACTGCGGGACGCCGCCACGGGCGAGGTGGCCCAGCAGGTCGTGGAGGTCGTCGGCGGAGCTGCCGGCGTCCATCGCGCGCCGCAGCGAGCTCTCGGTGAAGCGGTACACGGTGGCCGCGCCCGCGGACTCGATGTCGGCCATCCGGGACAGTTCGGCGGCGACCCGCGGCACGAGCGGGCCGGGGGCGACGGCCGTCAGGTCGGTCTGGATGAGCAGTTCCTCGACGGGTTCGGGCAGCAGCGGGGCCATCGCGTCGGCGAGCAGGCGACACAGCCCCTCGTCGGCCGCCGGGGACCTGCCGGAGCCACGCCCCGGGTCGTCGGCCTCGGCGGCGGCGAGCCGGCGCGCGACGAGCCGCCCGAGGGTGCTGGGCGCGCCACGCCCGGTGAACCCGACCACCTCGGCCTCGGTGAGCGTCCCGCCGATCATCCCGTCGAGCAGCGGGCCCGTCCGGCGCGGGGAACGCCAGGCCAGGCGGGCGCGCACCGACTCGGGGGTGGGCGCGACGCCCTCCGCCGCGGCGGCGACGGCGCGCAGCACATCGGCGCGCAGGTCCGGGGCGCCGGGACGGCGGGCGTCGAGGGACATCGCGGCGATCTGCCGGCCGCGCTCGTCGCGCCCGCCGACCAGCCAGGCCGCCGACGGCGAGCGCAGCCACCCTTCGGCGAGGACGGCCCACCGCATGGCCACCGTCTCGGTGCACCACCGGTCGTAGACGTTGGTCGGCACGAACTGGACGTCGGTGCCGGGTGTCAGGTCGACCAGCCCGGCCGCGGCCGCCGCCTCGATGACGACGGCCGCCTCGGTCTCGGGGACGTCCATCAGCCGGGCGCTGTTCTTGAGGTCGCGCACGCTGAGCCCGCCGGTGCGCAGCGGGGTGACCGGGGTGCTCCCCCAGGCGGTGAGCAGCGTGGTGACCGCGCGGACCAGCGCGTCGGCGGCCAGCGCGGCGGCCGGGTCGACGGCGCCCGCCCCCACCTCGCGGCCGGTGACCTCAGGCGGCTCGGGATGCAGCGGCCCGGCCTGGTCGGCGCCGCGCAGCACCAGGCCGACCTCCCTGGGCAGCTCGACGGTGCCCGGCTCGATGCCGATGAGCAGCCCGCGGGCCAGCAGCTCCTCGACGGGGCTGCGGGCGGAGGACACACTCAGCAGACGTTCGGCGTCGCTGGTGGCACCCAGCGCCGGGCCGGCAGCGAGCCGTTCGGCCAGCCGCCGCGCCCGCGCCGAGCACCCGTCGAGCAGGGCGGCGACGCGGTGGGGGTCCGCGAAGGCGGCCGACACCATCTCGATCATGCTCTCGCGCCGGACGGGATGGCTGCCGGCACCAAGGTGGAATTCGGAGTCGAGATCGAGATCGGAGTCGTCCGAGTCGCCGAGGCCACCCGAGCTGGCGGACAACCCGTCGGACACCGCGTCGGGCAGCCCCACGGCCGCCGCCAGCCGGGCGAGCTGCGCCTGCCGGTAGCCGGCCAGGCACGCCCGCACCGGCCGCCCCAACCCGAGCGGACGCTCACCCAGCAGGTCGAAGGCGACGCCGACCAGGCGCAACGCCTCGTCCGGGCCCCAGACGACGAGTCGCTCCCGCAGGCTCTCGAGGGCGGCACGCAGGTCGAGCCCGCCGCAGAAGGCGGTCAGCTCGGCCACGGAGACCGGGCTCGGCAGCAGCGTCAGCGCCTGGACGACCTCGAGGGTGAAGGTGTCCAGCCGCTCCAGCGCCCGGCTCACGCTGCCGCGGATCTCCAGCCGCGCCGCGAGGATGTCGAAGTCCGGCGGGGGCGGGGTGGCGAGATCGGGCCGGAGTCTGAACAGCCGGACCAGGGTGTCGTCCGGCAGGGCGCGCAGCCAGTGGGCGAGCGTTCCGGGCGGGCCCGGGACCCGGCCTGTCGACGGGGACATCCTGATGACGGTAGCCGCCTCGCCGGACGGGGTGTAAGCGCGGACCTGCCCGGAGGCCGCCTGCCCGGAGCCTGGCGTGCCGACGGTTTCCCACAGCTCAGCGGCACTGTCGGTTGGATCGAGGGGGTCCGTTCGCGGATCGGTCACCGGAGGCGGTCGACCTGGTCCACGACGACCGAGAGGTGGTTGTCGCGGGCCCAGTCCGCCATGCGGGACAGGCTGCCCTGATCGCCGGGCAGCGCCAGCACACGGCCCACCGAGACACCGATGACGATCATCGCGCCGACCAGGACAATCTTGACCAGCGTCAGCACGGGGTTCCGGCGGCGCCGGGGGGCGGGCACGTCCGCCTCGTCGGGGTCGTGGTCGAACCGACGGGGCAGCTCGTGCAGTTCACCCGGCCGGCGGTAGCCCTCGTCCGGCACCCCGCGGTACCCCGCGCCCGGTACGGAGTACCCGTCGGGGAGATGATCGGCGACCCGCTCCTGGTAGCCCGTGGTGCTAACGGGCTCCAGCCCGGCCGCCCTCCGCGGCGCCGGCCCGGCCGCTCTCACGGGCCCCGGCCCGGCCGCTCTCACGGGCGCTGGTCCAGCCGCTCTCACGGGCGCTGGTCCAGCCGCTCTCACGGGCGCTGGTCCAGCCGCTCTCACGGGCGCTGGTCCAGCCGCTCTCACGGGCTCCAGCCCGGACGGCCTCGCGGGGCCCGGCGGCCGGCCCACCGACGGCCGCGTCGTGAGCTCGTCATCGTCCACCCCGGACGAGAAGGGCGGCGGCGTCCGGTCACGCCGGGGCCCGGGGGGCTGCGGCCTGACGGAGCGCGGGCCGGCGGGGGCCGGCCTTACCGGGCCGTCCGTAGCCGGCGCGGTCACCATGTCCGCGGGGTCGAATCCGGACGGATCGCCGCCGGTACGACCGGCTCCCGGAGAGCCGTAAACCGGCGGACCATAACCGACCGGACCGTGGCTTGGCGGGCCATCAGCCGGTGGGCCGTAACCCGGCGGGAAGCCGTCCGGCGAGAAGCGGGAAGAGCTCGGGGCGGCCGGTTGCGGCGGAACGGGCGGGGGTGCCGCGCCCGGGTCTGTTCGCGGGCCGCCGGTGCGCAGGTTCCCGAAGGTCACCAGGCGGGCGCCGGCCTGCCGCGGACGGCCCACCCCGACCGACTGCGTGGGATTACTGACAGCCCCCCCGGAACGGCCCGCCCCAGGCCGCGGATCGTCCTCGAAGGGGACGTGGTCCGTGCCGCCACCTGCACCAGCCCGGCCCGCACCGGGCTCGGCGGGAGAACCCCGGCCTTGAGCGACCACGCCCGCACCTTCCCGTCAGACGCCCCCCGACCTGGTCGATCCGTTCAACCTCGGCCGTGCCACGCCCACCACGCGAACCCGACAACGTAGCCACGACGACGAGACCGACGATGACGGCGACATCCACAACCATGACACTCAGGACAGGTTCTGCCGCACCCTGGGCAAGTCGAGCTACGCACGCCGTTGGTCGAGGTAGATCCGAGCAACCTCATCCCAGAGTAGCCCGGCCAATCACGCAATGGACAAGCGCCCAGGCAACAGCGAGTTACGGCCGGCGAAACCGGCGACGGAACCCGGCAGGGTCACCGCCGAAGTGAGCCGAAGTGAGTTGTCCGCTCAGTGGTCGCGGATTCGGCAGACGCGCTCGAGGACGAGCCCACCAGCCAGCAGGACCACCGTCGCGCCCAGGCCCAGGCCGGCGGCCAGCGCGTCCCCGCCCGCCGTGCCGAACTCGTCGGTCCGCGGGGCGGTGTAGGCGAGCAGGGCCGTCCACCCGCCGGCCAGCACCGCGGCGACGACCGACGTCGCCTTGGCGAGCGCCGCGAGGCGGGCGACGGTCAGCGGCAGGATCGGGCGGGTGCCCGGCCGGCCGGCGAGGCGGCGGCGGGTCAGCGACGCGGTCTGCAGCTCGATCAGCCCGACCAGCAGTACCGAGACGGACGCCGTCGCCGGCAGCTGCGGGAGCGACTGGTAGCTCCACCACAACAGCGCGTAGACGAGCGCCCCCACCGCCACCGCGATCGCGAGGAGATCACGGATGTGGGTCGGTCTCACCGACCGAGCCCGTGCGGGGTGCGCCGGAGCGCGGCCGCTCCCGGCACCGCTGAGAGGCGCGCGACCAGCTCCGCCACCCGGCCGTGCCCGGGCAGCATCGCGTCCGGTTCGACGTCCAGCCAGGGGACGCAGACGAACAGGCGTTCGTGCGCCCGCGGGTGCGGCAGCAGGATCTCCGGATCGTCGCTGAGGGTGTCGCCGCAGGCGATGATGTCGACGTCCAGCGTGCGGGGGCCCCAGCGGATGGTGCGCTCGCGCGCGGCGGTCCGCTCGGCGGCGCGGGCCGCGGCGAGCAGGTCGTGCGGCGGCGCGGCGCCGACCAGGACGATCGCGTTGAGGTAGTCGTCCTGCTCGGGGCCGCCGACCGGCTCGGTCTCGTACACGGCGGAGACGGCGAGCACGCCCAGCCCGGCGTCCAGGTCGCGGACGGCGCCCCGCAGGTGGGCGAGCCGGTCGCCGATGTTGGAACCGATGGCGACCACCGCGTGCCCCGCGCCCGCACCCGCACTCGCGCCCGCGGCGGACGGCCCGGCGGCCATGGCGACGTCCCGGGAGCGCGTCGCGGCCACCTCCCGGGAAGGGCCCGTGGTCACGGCGGCGTCCCGGGAGCGGGCCACCGTCACGGCGACGTCCGTGAACGCGACGGTGATCGGGGCGGCGGGCTTGTGCACGGTCACCTCGGCGGCGGCCACCCGCGGGTCGGCCGCCAGGCAGGCCCGGACCAGCCGGTGCGCCAGGGTCTCGATCAGCTCGACGGGCTCGCCGGCGACGATGTCGGCGAGGGCCTGCGCCAGCTCGCCGTAGTGCACGGTGAGGGTGAGGTCGTCGGTGGCCGCCGCCGGGCCGGTGTCCAGCCAGAGCGTGGCGTCGACGACGAAGAACTGCCCGAGCTCCCGTTCCGCGGGCAGCACCCCGTGCCGGCCGTGCACGCGCAGGCCGGTCAGGGCGATCCGGTCGAGCCGGGCCGCGTCTGCCGCTGCACCGCCCGCCGGGACACCGCCGGTCGGAGCGGTCATCGGGATGGTCCAGCCGCGGGGGCGCTACCGGACACGGCCGCGCGGGGCCGGCCGGCCCCGGAGGCGCGGGCGGCCTGCTGCCAGGCCCGCACCACGCGGACGGCGTCCACCGCGGGGCGGACCGCGTGCACCCGCACCGCCCAGACCCCGGCGTCCGCCAGCAGAGCGGTCGTGGCCTGGGTGGCGTCGTCGCGCTCGTCCGGCGGGCGGGGCAGCTCGCCCGGGCCGCTCACCGCCGCGCCGAGGAACGACTTGCGCGAGGTGCCGACGAGCAGCGGCCGGCCGAGGGAGGCGACGGCGCCGAGGTTCGCCAGCAGCGCCCAGTTGTGCGCCGGCGTCTTCGCGAACCCGATGCCCGGGTCGATGATCACCTTGTCCTCCGCCACGCCGGCCGCCAGGACGACGTCCAGCCGGGCGGCGAGCTCGCCCACCACGTCGGTCACCACATCGTTGTAGACCGCGTGGGCGGCCATGTCCGTGCTGGACCCGCGGGAGTGCATCAGCACGTAGTGGACGCCGCGGTCGGCGACGATGTGCAGCAGCTCCGCGTTCCGGCCGCAGGAGACGTCGTTGACCAGCAGGGCGCCGGCGTCCACGGCCGCGGAGGCGACCGAGGCGCGGCTCGTGTCCACGCTCACCGGGACGCCGGCCGAGGCGAGCTGGGCCACCACCGGGAGCACCCGGCGCAGCTCCTCGCTGGCCACCACGCGCGGCGCTCCGGGACGGGTCGACTCGCCGCCGACGTCGATGACGTCCGCACCCTGCTCGATCATGAGCTGCGCGGCCCGGACGGCGTCGTGCGGATCCGGGTAGGCGCCGCCGTCGGAGAACGAGTCCGGTGTGACGTTGACGACGCCCATCACCCGGGTCGGGGCGTCCGGGGCGAACAGGTTGTCATGGGGTCCGGTCATCGGCTGGCCGTCCCGCCGCCGGCTCGGCCGGCCGCAGGCCACGCCGATGCCACGTTTTCCGATGCCACGTTCTCCGTCGCCGCGCGGGGCGCCACGGCGCTGCGCTGGAGCCCGGACGGTGCCGGCAGTCGCCGGTAGCTGTACCCGTAGACGGGACGGAACCCGCGTCGGGCGTAGAGCCCGCGCGCCACCACGCTGTGCCGCTCGACCTGGAGGTAGGCGCGCTCGGCCCCCCGCGCCCCGGCCCAGTGCGCGAGCTCGGCGAGCGTGCGGCCGGCGACGCCCACGCCACGGGCGGCCGGGAGGGTGGCCATGCTGTAGATCCCGAGCCAGCTGCCGTCCAGGACCCCGCGCCCGACGCCGACCGGACGGCCGTCGACGAAGACCGTCACGTAGCGCTGGGGCAGCTCCATCGCGCGAACCACCGCGAGCGTGCCGACGCGCTGGCCGGCGAACGTGGCCAGGACGTCCCCCGCCACCGCGAGCCAGCGCTCGTCGGGCAGGTCGGCGGCGGCGGACTCGACGCGGCGGTCGGCGCCCGGCCCGCCCGCCGGCCCGGGGCGGTGCTCCGCGGCGTCCGGTCGGGGCGCGCGCAGGGCGGCCAGGGGAGCGACGCAGACGTCGGTCGGGCCGCCGTCGTCATAACCCGCGGCGTCCAGCGCGTCGAGCAGGCCGGCGGGCCGGACCACCGGGGTGATCTGGAACGTCGGCGGCAGGCCGGCCGCCGTGTAGAAGGAGTGGACCGCGCGCAGCGCCGCGGCCAGGTCGGGGACGTCGCCGCGGGCCCACACCGAGTTACCCCGGCGGGAGGAGCCCGCAGACTCCCGCAGCACCCACCCGCCGTGGGTCCGCTCGCGCAGCGGCGGCCAGGCGCGGTGTGCGACCTCCTCAAGCTCGCGGGCCAGCTCGACGTCCTCCGGGGGCAGCACGCGCTTCGGCGCGACCAGCGCATCGCCACCCGCGACACTCGCCGGATCAGCGGTCACGGGGCCCCCGGACGCGCAGCCACCCCGGCGCGCCCGCCACGCGACGGGTTCTCGTTTCCGGGTGGCCGGAGACACCGGACGGGCACGCCGGCACACCTCGGGGCCACCTCGCGGACACTTCGACCACGAGGATGAGGCTACCGAGCCGGCTCCCCCGAACGGGACCACCGCCGACGCGGACGGCATCATCGGCCCGCCGGCACGCCCCGGCGCCACGATGAGCGGCGACACGGCGACTCCGAGTGGCATCGCGGGGGTCCTGGACGGCACGAACGGCCTGGCAGGCCGCTCGGCCGGTGCCACCGAGCCCGCCCGCCCGCGCGAGGCCACCGGACCACGCGAAGTCGCCGCGCCGGCGGCCGCCGGCGCGGCGCGCGGGTCCGTCCGGAGACGACCGATCGCCATGCGTCCCACCCACACTCAGAAAACGGGAGCTTCGTCACTCCTGGACGAAAACGGGAGCTTCGTCACTCCTGGACACGCGCGAGCGGCCGGGGCGCCCAGTGGGCTCGACCGACCCGACCCAGCGACCGACCGACAGGCCGATCACGGACGAAGATAAAACGTTATAGATACCCCACAAGGGAAAGAACATCGCGCGGGGACCGATCCTCAGAGTAGATCCTTCGCCGGAAGCTTCCACGGCGGGCCAGCTCAACTCGCCCCACAAACTCCCATGTTTCGGACATTCCTCACACAAACTGACCAAGCCACATGTCTGTGACGCAAGGTCGTCACTTTCTGACACGCAAGCGCCGTAGCATCGGCATGTGCACCCGACAACCGCACCCGCCGTCCGGCGATGTCATCCGCACGACGCAATCGTTGGACGGCCATCCGCACGAGCATCGGCGTTCGCACGTGATGAGCACCAGCCCGCCGGCCACCCGGCCCCGGTTGATCGCGGCCCCGCACCAGGACGACGAGCACGATCACCGTGGTCCGTCCGGTGCCCTTGCATCGATGCCTCGCCGCGGTCGGTTTGCTGTCACTAGCTTGACAGTGCAAGGTCACGAACGCCCATCGTGACGCACAGGAGGGATCAGGGCATGCCGCAGTCGGACGGACTCCCACCGCTGGCAGCGCCGGCATTCGACGAGATCTTCATCCCCCCGGCCCGCACTCCCCCGGACGACCGGCCCGAGGACTACCCGGCCGAGCCCCCGCGCCGGCAGGTGCCGGAGGACACGACCGAGCACCCAGAGCACCCAGAGCTCCCCGGGCGCCTCCGCGCGGCCGCCCCGCCGCCCCCAACCCCCGCCCCAGCTGGCGATATCCGCTCCGCGGGCGAGGCCTGGTCCGCGGAGGAGATCCGCTCCGCGGGCGAGCGCGAGGTGGCGGGGGCCACCGCTGACCGCAGGCGGTTCCACCGGTGCGCGGGGGCCGCCGTCGTGGGCGCGCTGCTCGCCCAGAGCCAGATCATGGAGGTGGCGGACGTGCTCGCGGCCAGCCCGGTACAGCTCGCCCTCGAGCGCGCGAACGAGGCGCTGGGCGAGCTGGTCAACACCCACGAGGTGGTCCCCCCCGCCCACGTGCGCGCGCGCACGGCCCGGCTCCGGCGCGGCCTGGAGCGGCTCGGCCGCCGGTCCATGGCCACGGAGGACTCCCGCCGGCTGCTCGTGCTCGCCGGCCGGGTCGCGGTGCTCGGCGCCGACGCGGCCTTCAAGCAGGGCGACGTCGCCTCCGCCCGCCAGCTCACCGCCGACGGCTACGCGGCCGGCCTCGAGGCCGGCGACGGCCCGCTGTGCGGCTCCGCGCGCGAGGTCGGGGCCGTCAACGAGTTCTACGGCGGGCGTCCCGGCGAGGCCCTGCGCCTCGCCCGGGACGGCCTGCGGCACGTGGGCTCCGGCCCCGTCCGGGCCCGGCTGGTGTGCCAGGAGGCCCGCGCGCTGGCGGCGATGGGAGACGTCCGCGGCGCGGCCGGCAGCCTCGACCACGCCTACGACCTGGCCGACGCCATCCCGGCGGACCGCTGGGGCCGGCCTGGACCCAGCTTCGACACGTTCCACCCGGTCGAGGTCTCCTACAACGCGACCACCGCGCTCTGCCTGCTCGGCCGGCCGCGTGCCGCCCAGGAGCACGCCGAGCTGGCGCTGCCGAAGCTGGACGCGATGAACGCGCCCGGCTTCCGGTCGGTGATCCGGTTCGACCTCGCCCTGGCGATGGCCCGCCAGGGCCGGCTCGAGCTCGACGGCGTCTGCGAGCTCGCGACCGACGCGATCGGCATCTCCTGGGGGCGCACGGTCGCCTCGGTCTCCAGCCGGGCCGACCAACTGCTCGCCGCCACCACCCCGCACGGCGAGGTGCGCCAGGTCAGGGAGCTGGCCGCACTCGTGCGGGAATGGCAGCGCTCGGCATCGGGCCAGCGCCCTGATCCCGGCGCCGTCCCGGCACCGACACTGGATCTCTAGTACTGGTGCCGGGCGTGGCCGGCCCGCGCTCGGAGGCCGATCCGTGGATCCCGAACCAGGTGTCGCCGGGCGCTTCAGCGCGCAGCGGTCGCGGCGCGCGCTCGGTCGCATCTGTTCGAGCGTCGGCCTGGACGACCGCGACGCCGAGCCGATCAAGCTGACCGTGAACGCGGTGTACCGGCTGCCCCGCGAGGCGGCGGTCGTGCGCATCGCCAGCTCCACCGCGATGAACCACCGGGTCGAGAAGGTCGTGCGGGTCGCGCGCTGGCTCGCCGAGCACGAGATGCCGGCGGTCCGGCTGTTCCCCGGCCTGTCCGCCCCGATCACCGTGGACGGGCACGTCGCCACCGTCTGGGTCGACGCGGCCCCTCCCACCGGCGCGCCCGCGGCTCCCGGCGGGGCCGGTGGAGCCGCTGGCGCCCGGGATCTGGCGGCCATCCTGCGCCGGCTGCACGCCCTGCCACCGCCCGATCCGCCGCTGCCGGTGTGGGACCCGCTCGACGACGTCCGGCGGCGACTCTCCGACGCCGAGGGGCTCGGCGTCGACGACCGGCGGTTCCTGGAGAATCTCGCGCTGCGGGTGGACGAGGCGCTCGCGACCGTGCGGTACGCGTTGCCGCGCACCGTCGTCCACGGGGACGCGCACCTGGGCAACCTCATCCGGTCGGCGACGGGCGAGGTCGTGATCTGCGACTTCGACGCGACCTGCCAGGGGCCGGCGGAGTGGGATCTTGTCCCGGTGGCGGTGGGCACGCTGCGCTTCGGCCGCCCGCCCACGCCGCAGCTCGAGCTGGCCCGCGCCTACGGATTCGACGTCACCGCCTGGGAGGGGTTCGGGGTGCTGCGCTCCGTGCGCGAGCTGAAGCTGGTGACGAGCGTCGTCCCGATCCTCGCCAGCAGCCCGACGGCCGCGGCCCAGTTCGCGGTCAGGGTGGGCAGCCTCCGCTCGGGCTCCGACCAGACGGTCTGGACCCCTTATCGCTGACGTCAACGCCGGTGCCGGCGCTGGTGGAGGGCCTCGGAAGCGGCAACACGGCGCGGCCGCCCGCGGCCGACCGTCACCCGCAGCGGTCCGCCCCCGGCGGCGGACCGCTGCCCGCCGTTGCCCTGGCAGCATCGGCCCATGGACTCCGAACGCCTCCGGACGCTGCTGAAGGCCGTGTCGAGCGGCCAGGTCGATCCCGAGGATGCCGCCGCGGCGCTGATCGCGGGGCCGCTCGGCGGCGACGGCTCGGGTTTCGCCGACCTCGGCTACGCGCGCGTGGACACCCACCGCGGGATCCGCACCGGTGATCCTGAGGTGGTCTACGGCGCGGGCAAGACCGCGGCGGAGACGGTCGGCATCGTCGAGACGCTCCGCCGGGCCTCGGGAGTCGGGACGCCCACGCTGGTCACCCGGGCCGGAGCGGCCACCGTGGCGGCGCTGCGCGAACGCTGGCCCGACGCGCGGGTCAGCTCCTCGGCTTCGGCCTCGGCCTCGGCCTCGGGCGACGAGCGGCCGGCGACGGTGGTAGTCGGCCCGCTGCCGGAGCCCCGCGGCCGGGTCGTGATCGTCGCCGCCGGCACCTCGGACGCACCCGTCGCCGAGGAGGCCGCCATGACGGCGGAGGCCGCCGGCGCGGGTGTGGAGATGGTCCGCGACGTCGGTGTCGCCGGCCTGCACCGCGTCCTGGCCGCGCGGCCGGTCCTGGACAGCGCCGACTGCCTGGTCGTGATCGCCGGAATGGAGGGCGCCCTGCCGAGCGTGATCGGCGGGCTGGTCGGCGTACCCCTGGTGGCCGTGCCGACCAGCGTCGGGTACGGCGCGAGCTTCGGCGGGCTCGCGGCCCTGCTGGGAATGCTCACCTCCTGCGCACCAGGCATCGCGGTGTGCAACATCGACAACGGGTTCGGCGCGGGCCTGTTCGCCGCCCGGGTCGCCCGCCGGGCCTAGTACCGAGTCGGAACCGACTCGGCGCCACGACCACTCTCGCCTGTTCCTCTCGCCCCGGTGCCGAGCCGAGCCGCCGGGCCGGTGCCGAGGCCCAGGGCCGTCGGCAGCCCGCGGCCCGGACCCGGACCCGGACCCGGCGGGTGCGGCCCTGGGCAGGCGGGATACCGCCATCCGACGATGCGTGGCGGCTGGGTGAGTCCTGGCTGTCACTCAACCGCCGCGGTGGCTCGGCACCGTGCGCAGGGACCTGGCCGGCGTGCATATCTATCGCCTCCAGGGCCCCAGGACTCCTGCACACACCGCCGGCCCGACGACGCGGCCACCAACGGCGAGGCCCTTCGCAAATACCGACGCACTGCCGGCTCCCGAACGCGACCGTGACAGGCCGTGCCGTCACGACCCTCCGACTCATGTCATCCTGGACCGACTCTCGTCGTTGACGGCCCGAACGGAGGAGCCGGGCTGGACAGTGTGCCGGGGCAGGGTTGACCGTGTGATTTCGCCGCACGGCGGCCGTTCATCTCAGGCGGGATCATGAGTACTCGATCATGAACAGGACCGACGACATCGGTGGCGGGGACCGCCCGTCGCCTCGGGACGGCATGTCCGTTGTCGAGGTGACCGGCCCGCAGGACGCTCACCGACACGACGCCCACCGGCAGAGCGCTCACCGGCAGGACGCGGCCGCATCCTACGGAGGAGCCTCGTCCTACGACGTGTCGGCGATCCACTCACCGCCGCCCGGCAGCGGGCCGTACGACGGCGGACCGCACGACGGAGCGGCCCGGCACAGATCGCCGTACGGCAACCACTCGCGTGACGCCCGGCCGCAGGGGTGGTCCGTTGGTGGTCCGGACGACGCCATCGAGGTCGGAGGCCCGGAAGGCTTCAACGATCCGCCGCCGTGGGCACAGCGCCAGCACCAGACACCGGGCTCGCCGCAACACCAGACACCGGGCCCGCCGCCCGCCGTCGATCCCGGGCGACAGATCTGGGCCGGCGACCCGCCGCCGCCCGCGGCGGTGCCCGTCGATCCCTGGCGGGACGGCGCCGCTCCCGCGCCGTCGTACGGCCGGGAGCGCCCCGGATCATGGCAGCAGGCCCGCGGCGACCGCCCGGCGGCACCCATGCCGCCCGTGCCACCGCCCACCGAGGCCATGCGGCCCCCGCCTCCGCCCACCGAAGCGATGGGGCCCTCACCCGCGCCCACAGAGGCGGTGCGGCACTCGCCCCCGCCCACGGAGGCCATGCGGCCGCCACCCCCGCCCACCGAGGCCATGTCGCTCGGGCCGGCGACCGAGGCCATGTCGCTCCCGCCCCCCACGGGAGGACTGCCGCTCGGGTCGCTCCCCGGGCCGCCGGCGCCGGGGATCGACACCTGGCCGTCGATCCGCCCGGCCTTCCGCGACCCGACTCCTCCACCGCCCCCGGCGGAGCAGCCGCCCCGGCCGGGCCACGTGATCGACGGCGTGGCCACCCGGACGTTCGACCCGATCCACGACCGGTTTCCCCCGGCCCCCGGCACCGCTTCCCGACCCGGCCCCACCCCGGTCGAGACGACCGGGGAGTACCGACCGTCCACGCTCTACCCGGCTCCGCCCCCGCCGCCGGGCGCCACCGGGGCCTCGCCGATCCCGCGAACCGACCCGCACACCTCCGGCCGGGTCGCGTCCTGGTTGCGCGATCCGGTGGGGCCACCCGCGCTGCCGCCGGCGCGCCCGCAGTCGGCCCCGCCGCCCGGCCCGGCGGGCACCGGCCCCGGGCTGTACCACGACGACGCCCCGGACCAAGCCGGCCGCGGCTGGGGCCACGGGTTCCACAGCGGCCCGGCCTACGGTGCCGGGATGCCCGGCTCCGAGATCCACGGCTCCGAGATCGACAGCGCCGGGATCAACAGCGCCGGAATGCGCGGCGTCGACGTGCGCAGTGCCGAAATGCACGCTGCCGAAATGCACGCTGCCGAGATGCACGCTGCCGAGATGCACGGCATCGAGGTGCGCCATGACCCGATGCCTGGTGACCGGGTCGACGCGGACGACGTCCACGACAGGTCCTGGCCGCGGGAGCAGACCTGGCCACCCGACGAGTACGGGCCGCGCGGTGACCCGCGCTACGACGACCCGCGGTCCGGCACGGGGCTGCCCCCCGCCGCCCTGTTGCCGGCGTCGCCGGACACCGCGTCCCGTGGCTGGCGGCGACTGGTCTACCAGGTGTCGGCCGGCGCGCTCAATCCCGGCCCGTCCCCGGACGAGGCCCGCTACCGGCGTCTGCTCGCCCGGATCCGCACCCCCCTCGACGACTGCCACCGCATCGCGGTGCTGTCCCTCAAGGGCGGCGTCGGCAAGACCACGACGACGGTCTCGCTCGGGTCCACCCTGGCCAGCCTGCGCGGCGACCGGGTCGTGGCGATCGACGCGAACCCCGATCGGGGGACGCTCGGCGTCCGGGTCGAGCGGACGACCCGGCACACCGTCCGCGATCTGCTCGCCGACGCCGATCAGCTGCACCGTTACGTGGACGTCCGCCGGTACCTGTCGCAGTCGGCGTCACGGCTGGAGGTGCTCGCCTCCGCCAGCGATCCGGAGATCTCGGACGCCTTCGCAGACGAGGACTACCGGGCGGTCGACGACCTGCTGCAGCGGCATTACTCGATCCTGCTGACCGACTGCGGCACCGGCATGCTGCACAGCGCGATGCACGGGGTGCTGGAGCTCGCCGACACGCTGGTGATCGTGAGCAACGCGAGCGCGGACGGCGGCGCGAGCGCCAGCGGCACCCTGGACTGGCTCGACGCGCACGGCTACAACGACCACGTCAGCGAAGCCGTGACCGTGATCTCGATGTTCCCCCAGCAGGGTGAGACGGTGGACGTCGACGCGCTCGAGGACCACTTCGCGTCACGGACCCGCCAGGTCGTCCGGGTGCCGTTCGACCCGCATCTCGCCAGCGGCGGGCACATCGTCCTCGACGAGCTCCGGCGGGAGACCCGCCGGGCCTACGAGGAGATCGCCGGAGCGGTGGCCGAGCGCTTCGGCTGACCCGTCCGGTGGCGGGCCACCCGGAAGCCGTCCGGAGCGCCGCCGGGTGGGGGCCACCGTGAGAGCCGCCGGTCAGGCCCGCCGCCGTCGTGACGGGCACCGTGTGGGACGCCCTGCCGGGCGTCAGCGGCCCAGCGCAGCGATGACGGCGGCCATGCCGGGCCGGCGCAGCTGGCGGGCGATCGTGGAGCGGCCCTCGATGATCCGGCCGAACAGCCCGAACGTGCCCGGTACCCGGGTCATCATCGTGTGCATGAGCGCCGGACGGCGGGTGAACACCGCCAGCACCGACCTGCCCGCGGCGATCTCCGGCCCGAACACGCCCTCGATCCGCGCCGGGTACCGGTCGAGGGCCGTCGGGTCACCGGCCGCGCCGGCGGCGGCGCTGATGCCCGCGAGCCGGCCGGAGCGCAGCGCGAAGGAGATCCCTTCCCTGGTCCACGGGTCGAGCAGGCCCGCCGCGTCGCCGGCGAGAAGCACCCGGCCGCGCCGCAACGGTGAGCCGGCGGCCCGCACCCGCGTCAGGTGGCCGGAGTCGTGCAGCCGGGGGGCGGCGGTGAGGCCGAGCCGCTCGACGAGCGCGTCGTAGTAGCGGCGCAGTGCGGGCCCGTGCTCCCGGGCGCCGATGACCCCGACCGTGAGCACGTCGCCCTTCGGGAAGACCCACCCGTACGATCCGGGCACCGGGCCCCAGTCGAGCAGCATCCGGCCGGACCACTCGCCGGCCACCGGGGCGGGCACCTCGAACTCGCCCTCGAGGCCGACGTCCACCTGGTCGCAGGTGACGCCGACGTGCGTGCCGGCCCGGCCCGAGGTGCCGTCGGCGCCGACCACCACCCGCGCCCGCACCGCCGGCCCGGACCGCACCTGGACGACCACCTCACCACGCCCGGGCTCGGCCGTGCCCTCCTCGCGCAGCCCGGTCACGTGCACACCGGTGCGGACCTCCGCACCGGCCGCCTTCGCCGAGTCGAGCAGCGCCGCGTCCAGCTCCGAGCGCATCACCATCGACAGCAGCGGACGGCCGTCCTTGCTGCGCCGGGTGACCGGGTGCCGGCCGTCGAGGGTCATCGTGAGCGCGTCCACCCGCGACCGGACGAGTGGAGCGAGATCGATCCCGGCGTGGTCGACGGACAGGCCGACCAGGCCGCCGCCGCAGGTCTTGTACCGCGGCACGGCCATCCGCTCGAGCACGCACACCCGGGCGCCGGCCTCGGCGGCCGCGCGCGCCGCGCTCGTGCCGGCCGGCCCGGCACCCAGCACGACCACGTCAAAGACCGGCGATGGTGGCTCCGGTGGCACGGCCGTCCTATCGGAGGGTGAGCGTGCGCCCGACCACGCCGGCGCGGACCCGCCGCTCCTGCGCGGTCAGTTCCCGCTGATCGTCGAGGGTCTCGCGCAGCGCCGTCCACAGCTGGGCCGCGGGCTTCTCGCAGGAGTCGGCGTCGGCGCCCGGCGCGAGATCCCACACCGGGACCACAAGACCGTCGGCGCGGAACGACCCGACGAACCGCGAGCCCTCGCCGACGCTGAGGCTGCCGGCGGCGGCGAGACGGGCGAGGGCGTCGAGGAGGGCCTCCTCCGTCCGGTCGGCGTCGAGCGGCAGCACCCAGCGCAGGTGCAGCCGGTCGCCGGGGCTGCACCAGTAGGCGGCCGGGACGGAGGCCAACCGGGTCGTCGGCACGACCGTCGCGTTCGCCCGATCCAGGGTCGCCACGACGTCGGCGCTCGGCTCGGCGTCCTCCGACGACGGCACCCACCAGGTGAACCCGGGATGCACGGTGATCTCGAGCGGCGCCGGGTCGAGCAGGTCGGCGAGGCGGGGCAGGTCCGCCAGGCCCCCGGGCAGCCGCTCCACCGCCTGCGGCGCGGACGCCGGCCCGCCGTCCACCACCGTGCCGGGCTTCGCCTCGAGCGCGGCGATCAGCGCGCCGGCGACGTCCGCCGAGGCGTCGAGACCGCCGACGAGGGTCTGCATCGCCAGCAGGATCTCGCCGTCGTCACGGACCACCGCGGGCGCGGCCTGCGGCAGCAGCGTGCCCAGGATGATCCGCCGGTCCGCGTGGCCGGGATGGGCGGCCAGGTGCTCCGCCGACAGGGTCAGGGGCGCGGTCGCGCTGGGGACGAACTCGCGCAGCGCGACCAGGTCCGGCTCGTCCGCGCGGCCCGCGAACGGGCGCAGCACCGGGGCCGCCCGGCGGCGCTCCCCATGGCAGGCCTTGTACCGGCGGCCGGAGCCGCACGGGCAGGGCTGGCGGGGGCCGACCGCCGGTACGTCAGCGAGAGCGGTGGCGGTGGCGGATCCGGGACGGCTGGGTGTCGTTCGGCGGGCGATCGCGAGCCTCCGGGGTCGGGCCCGAGGCGCCGAGCGCCGTGCGGGGCGGGTCGATGACGATGTCGGTGCGTTTGCCTGGTGCGTTTGCCTGCACCTGGCGCTTGCGCCTGGTGCGTGTGTGCTGGTGCGTGTGTCGGCGCGAGCGCCGGCGCGGCCGGCGCGGCCGGCGCGGCCGGCGGCGAGGATCGCCGACGGTTATTCGTGCGGTAAGGCTAGGGCATGCACGGCCGGTGTCACGTTCGACATGCGCCGCCGGTGCGCGACTCCCACCCAGCAGCCATCACCGGCGACATTCCGTGTGCGTGCCGACGCGTTCACGCAGACAGGCCCGCTGCGCTGACGTTCCACCC
Source organism: Parafrankia sp. BMG5.11 (assembly GCF_004337455.1). NCBI lineage: Bacteria > Bacillati > Actinomycetota > Actinomycetes > Frankiales > Frankiaceae > Parafrankia > Parafrankia sp. BMG5.11. The sequence continues at coordinate 21,537 of NZ_SJXI01000044.1, forward strand.
GAACGGCATCAATCCAGGTATTCAACTGGTCGCTTTAGGTGACCAACATGGGGGTTCAACCCCTACTCCTCCGAGTTAACCCTCTCCGACCTGGGAGTTTTCCCTTCGATCAGCATGCGTGGAGGTGGTTGCGAGGTCTCGGGCCGGCCCGGTGAGGGCACGATGGAGGCACAGGCCCTCCAACGCGGATCGCCGGACCGGACGACCAGCGTCCATATGAGGCACACAGGCGAACCACACAGGGCGGTTGACGGGTGGCGAAGGTCATCGTTGCAGGTGGCGGGATCGCGGGTGTCGCGTGCGCGCGCGAGCTGCGGGCGCGGGGCATCAGTGTCGAGGTGCGCGACCGCGGCCGGGTGATCGGCGGCCGGATGGCCTCGCGCTGGATCGACGGCCGGATCGTCGACGCCGGGGCGTCGTACTTCACCGCGCGCAGCCCAGAGTTCATCGAGGTCGTCGACGATTGGCTCATCCGTGGTCTCGTCCGCCCCTGGACGCACCGCTTCCCGGTGATCGACGGCCCGTCGGCGACGCTGTCCGAGCCGGTGCCGGGCCCGCTGCGGTACGCCGCCCCGCACGGCATCCGCTCGCTGGTCGCCGACCTCGCCACCCGCGGCGGCCTGCGGGTCTCGCAGTCGTCCCCGATCAGCATGGTGCGCCCGGGGCCGGTGGTGGACGGCGAACCGGTGGACGCCGTCGTCCTGGCGATGCCCGATCCGCAGGCCCTGCGCCACCTCGACCCCGATCTCGACACGGAGCGCACGGAGCTCATCGGACGGCGGTGGTCCCCGGCGCTCGCCCTGCTCGCGGGCTGGGAGGCCCGAGGGTGGCCCCCACTGGACGGCGCCTTCGTCCACGGCGACCCGACCCTCGCCTGGATCGCCGACGACGGCCGCCGGCGCGGCGACAACGCGCCCGTTCTGGTGGCGCACTCCACCGCGGAGTTCGCCGCCGGCCGGCTGACGGACCCGCGAGCGGCCGCCGGCGACCTCACCGCGGCCCGCCGCCGGCTCCTCGGCATCCCCACCGACCCGGCCTGGACATACGTCCAACGCTGGACGTTCGCTCGCCCCGAGCAACCACGGGAGCGGACCTACTTCCTCGGCCAGGCTCGGGTGGGGCTGGCCGGCGACGGCTGGGGCGAGCCCCGGGTCGAGTCCGCCTGGCGGTCGGGCACCGAGCTCGCCCGGGCGATCGCCGAGGAGGTCGGATGATCCCGCGTGACGCCCGGCCGGGTCGCGCCGGCGGAATGCCTCCGATTGATGTCCGGTAGGCGGGGTACACCGAGCGATATGGAGATCAAACTCAGTCTGTCGCTCCCCCGTGATGAGATCTCCATTCCGATCGTCCGCCGTATTTGCACACAGGCACTGAAGGTTCTCGGTGTTTCACAAGAATGCATCGACGATGTCGAGCTTGCATTGACCGAAGCGTGTGCGAACGTGCTCCTCCACGCCACGGCGGACGACGAGTACGAGGTGTCGGTCGGCGTGGACAACCAGGTCGCGGCGATCGAGGTCGTCGACCACGGCGGGGGCTTCGACGCCCTGGCGGCCTTCGACGGCAGCGGAATCCCTGTCCGGGAGGATGTCGACGTCGCGTTTCACAACGGCGTTGACCCGGATGAGGCGAATCCCGGCGACGCGAATCCGGACGGGGCGGTTTCACGCACCGGTGCCTGGGTAACGCGCACCAGTCCCGGCCAGCCGCGGCAGGACCAGTCGAATCCCGACCAGCCGTATTCCGACCAGCAGTGGCTCGAACAGGTGCCCACCGACGCCGTCCCGGAACAGGGCCGTGGGATCTTCCTGATGCGCGCGCTCATGGATCACGTGCAGTTCCACACCGTGGACGGACCACACCCGGGCACCCGGGTGCATCTTGAGAAATTGCTTACCTGGGATGAGAGCGCCCCCGGCGCCCAGCTCGGCCAGGTGCGCTCGAGCCGTGGGCCCTGGTCGGGCCAGCACCGCGACCCCGCCCCGGACGGCGCCTGAGGAGGCACGCTGCCGGTAGGTTGAGACCCCGGCCGCGGCGCGGATCGCGCGGCACCAGGCGCGCGCCACGGCAGATCATCGCGGTGCGTCACCGCGGCTGCCTGGCGGGCGGGTCGAGGACGGTGGTGGGCAGATGGTGGGAGCAGCTGCCGGCGGCGGCGGCGCGGCACGCGCCCCGCGAGTCGGTGTGGTGACCTTCCCGGGTTCGTTGGACGACCGGGACGCCGCGGCGGCCGTGCGCCTCGCCGGCGCCGAGCCGGTGCCGCTCTGGCACGGCGACGACGAGCTGTCCGGGGTGGACGCGGTCGTCCTCCCCGGCGGTTTCTCCTACGGCGACTACCTGCGGGCCGGGGCGATCGCCCGGTTCTCGCCGGTCGTCGGCGCCGTCGTCGAGGCGGCCCGCGCGGGCCTGCCCGTCCTGGGGATCTGCAACGGGTTCCAGGTGCTGTGCGAGGCCGGGCTGCTGCCGGGCGCGCTGACCCGCAATGCGGGGTTGCACTTCGTGTGCCGTGACCAGCGGCTGCGGGTCGCGACCACCAGCACCGCCTGGACCAGCGCCTACTCCCCCGGCGAGGAGATCGTCGTCCCGGTCAAGCACGGCGAGGGCCGCTACGTCGCCGACGCCGCGACCCTGGCCCAGCTCGCCGCGCAGGACAGGGTGGTCGTCCGCTACGTGGGTGGCAACCCGAACGGCTCGGTGGACGACATCGCCGGAGTGTGCAGCGAGAACCGGCGGGTGGTCGGCCTGATGCCACATCCGGAGCACGCCGTCGAGGAGCTCACCGGTCCGGGCACAGACGGCCTGCGGATGTTCACCTCGGTACTCGGCGCGCTGCTCCGCCCCGCCGCCTAGCCCGCCGGCCCCGGCTGGCGGCCCGACTCCTCAACCGTTCTCCTGATCGGCGGCCAGCGAACGCCGCAGGGCGGCGTGCAGGGTGGATGGGGTGAGCACGCCGACCGGCGTGCCGCGCTCCCGTACCTCGACTCTGCCGTCCCCGGTGGCGAGCATCACCGCGAGCGCCTCCCGCAGCGAGGCACCGACCTCCACCCCCGCCAGGGCGTTGGCCCACTCCGCCGGATCGGCCGGATCCGTCAGGTCGGCGCGGCGCAGCGGGGTGACGGACAGGCGCAGCAGCATGCGGTCCGCGCCGGTGAAGTCGGCGACGAACGGGCTGGCCGGGGCACCCAGCACCTGGGCCGGGGTGTCCAACTGCTCCAGGCGGCCGCCCTGGCCGAGCACCGCGACCCGATCACCCAGCCGGACGGCCTCGGCCAGGTCATGGGTGACGAACACGACCGTCTTGCGGATCTCCCGCTGCAGGCGGAGGAACTCCACCTGCAGCCGGTCGCGGGCAATCGGGTCGATCGCGGAGAACGGCTCGTCCATGAGCAGGACGGGCGGGTCGGCCGCGAGCGCCCGGGCGACCCCGACCCGCTGCTGCTGACCGCCGGACAGCTCCCGCGGATAACGCACCGATACGGTGCCGGGATCGAGCCCGACCAGCTCGAGCAGTGCCCGGACCCGCTCCCGGGTCCGCGACCGGCTCCAGCCCAGCAGCCGCGGCACCGTCGCCACGTTGGCGAAGACGGTCTGGTGCGGGAACAGCCCGACCTGCTGGATCACGTAGCCGATCCGCCGCCGCAGCCGCACCGGGTCCGAACGGACGACGTCCTCGCCGTCGACGGTGATCCGCCCGGACGTCGGCTCCACCAGACGGTTGATCATCCGAATGACGGTTGTCTTGCCGCACCCCGACGGCCCTACCAGGCACATCAGCTCGCCGGTGGCGACCGCGAAGGACAGGTCCGCGACGGCGACCGTGCCGTCCGGGTAGCGCTTGCCGACCCCGTCCAAGGTGATCATCGGTCGGGCCGTCGTCTCCACACGCGCTCCGTCCCACAGCCCCCACCGTGTCACCGGAGCAAACAGCGCCGCTCCCGCACCTCATCCCGCTCCCCCGGGTTTTCTACCGGTGGACGGCTACCGTGCAGTGGTGGCACTCCTCGCGGACGGCTGCCTGGAACGCAACGCGTGGATCTGTGGCGACTACGTGTCGTCCCGCTTGGACGAGATCATGGCCGCGTTACGCGAGCACGTCGGCCTCACCGTGAGCGCGGTCGGCTACGGCACGCTGATCGCCGCCCCGCTCGTTCTGGCCGCCCGCCGCCGGCCGGCGCTGGCCGCCTGGATCAGCGCCGCCACCAGCGCCCTGTACACGGTGCCGTCGCTGGCGTTCTTCGCCATCCTGCTGCCGTTCACCGGCCTGTCCCGGACGAGTGTGCTGATCGGCCTGGTCGCCTACACCCTGGTGATCCTCTTCCGCGGGTTCCTCACCGGGCTGGGCTCCGTCCCGCCCGAGGTGCGGGCGGCGGCGGTCGGGATGGGGTACGGGCCGGCCCGGCTGCTGGTCACCGTGGAGCTGCCGCTCGCGCTGCCGTCCATCATGGCCGCGCTGCGCGTCGCCACGGTGTCGACGATCGCCCTCACGACGGTCGGGGCGACGATCGGGCACGGCGGGCTCGGCGACCTCATCTACGACGGGCTGGGCAGCACGTTCAGGGCCGAGGTGCTGACCGCGTCCGTGCTCTGCGTTGCCCTGGCCGTCACCGCGGACCTGCTGTTCGTCGCGGCGCAGTGGCTGCTCACCCCGTGGCGGCACGGCGCGCACGGGGCACACACGGCACACGGAGCACACAGGACGCACAGGACGCACGGGCCGCGCGGCGGATGAGCCCGACATGAGCATGATCACCAAGACGGCGTCGTGGCTGTCGGACGGCGCCAACTGGTCCGGCCCCGAGGGGATCCTCGCCCGGCTCGGCGAGCACCTCGTGCTCAGCGGCGCGTCTGTCGGGATCGCCGCCGCCCTGGCGCTGCCACTCGGAGCGGCCCTCGGCCACGCCGGCCGCGGCGGCACCCTGGCGATCAACATCTCGAACATCGGACGCGCGGTGCCCACCTTCGCCGTGCTCGTGCTGCTGGCGATCGGACCGCTCGGCATCGGCGACACGACGACGATCGCGGCGCTCACCCTCTTCGCGCTCGCCCCGCTGGTCACGAACAGCTACGTGGGCGTCCGGGAGATCGACGGTGACGCCCGCGAGGCCGCCCGTGGGATGGGCATGTCCGGCTGGCAGATCCTGCGCGGTGTCGAGCTCCCGCTGGCCGCGCCGATGATCATAATCGGGCTGCGGCTGGCGGCGGTGCAGGTCGTCGGGACGGCGACCATCGCCGCGCTGATCGGCGGCGGCGGCCTCGGCCGGTTCGTGGTGGACGGCCTGGCCCAGCACGACGATCCCAAGGTCGTCGGCGGCGCGGTGCTGGTGGCCGTGCTCGCGCTGGCGGTGGACGCCGTCCTGCTGTGCGCGCAGCGGCTCGTGGCCCCCCGCGGCGGCTCCACCGGGCGGGTCCGCGCCGGAGCGTGACGGCCCTGGCCCACACGGACGTCCGGCAGGTCGCCGTCGGCCGGGGTTTCCGAGTTGCGGTCGTCCTGGTGACAACGGCCGGTCTGGGTTGCACTGGCAACTGGTCGCACGGCAGGGTGACCCGGGGCGGGGCCGGGCCGCACGCCAACGACAACGGCGACAGGACGAGGGATGGGGTCGGCGAACGTGAGCGAACCAACGTCGGTGGCGGCAGAGGCTGGGCAGGCCGTGCGCCGGCGCACCCGGCGCACCCGACGGATCCGCCCGTGTCCGCGCCGTGCCGGCCGGCGCCGGGTGGGTGCCGCGGCGGCGGCCATGCTGGCTCTCGCGCTGACCACTGCGGCCTGCGGCGACGGCTCCGGCGGCGCCAGCCTTGGTTCACTCACCGTCGCCGACGCCGGCTTCACCGAGAGCAAGATCCTCGCCGACATGTACGGCGAACTGCTCACCAACGCCGGCTACAAGGTCGAGCGGACCTCGGTGCAGAGCACCGAGATCGCCCAGTCCTCCCTGGAGAGCGGGCAGATCGACGCCATGCCGCAGTATGTGGCGACCTACGCCGACCTGCTGAACTCCCAGGTCAACGGCTCCGGAGCCGCCTCGGTCTCGTCGTCGGACCTGAACGCGTCGCTGGCCGGGCTGCGCCGCCTCGCGAAGGGGCTGGGCCTGAGCGTGCTCGAGCCGGCCGACGCGGTCGACCAGAATGCCTTCGCGGTGAGCAGGTCCTTTGCCGCGGAGCACCACCTGACGACCCTGACCGACCTGGGTGCCAGTGGCCTGACAGTGAAGCTCGCTGCGGGCGCCGAGTGCGCGACCCGCCCGTTCTGCCAGCCCGGGTTGGAGAAGACCTACGGGATCGAGATCTCCGAGATCGTCGAAACCGGTGTGGCGACCGCCCAGACCAAGGCCGCGGTACGGGACAACACCGCGCAGCTCGGCCTGGTGCTCACCACCGACGCCACCGTCAACGACTACAACCTGGTCGTGCTGACCGACGACAAGAAGCTCCAGAACGCCGACAACCTGGTGCCGATCGTGAACACCGACTCGCTCGCCCCGGAGATCACCTCGGCACTGAACGCGCTGGCGCCGGTGCTCACGACGGCGGACCTGGCCGAGCTGAACAAGAGGGTGGACGCGGAGCGGGAGAAGTCCGAGGAGGTCGCGCACGACTTCCTGGCCGAGAAGGGCCTGCTGGACAGCTGACCGGTCACCGACCAGCGGCCGACCAGCCGCGCGCCCAGCCGGGCCTCGGCGGGACGAGCCGCCGTCCCTTCGGTGGGCTCTGTGGTGGGCCGGGGGTGGCGCCCGCGGCGTCGCCGCCACCCGACCGGCGCGCATCCGCCAGGATGGGGGCGTGACCGGAACGCCTTCCGCCCCCACGACCAGCCCCGACGACCAGGCCGACGGCCCGGGCGAGGGCACCGTCGACCGCCAGCCCTACCGCGAGCTGGGCCTGACCGACGACGAGTACGAGCGGATCGTCGCCACCCTCGGCCGGGTCCCCACCGACGCCGAGCTGGCCATGTACTCGGTGATGTGGAGCGAGCACTGCTCGTACAAGTCGTCCAAGGTGCACCTGCGCCAGTTCCGGGACACTCCGGCCACAGACCGGCTCCTGGTCGGCATGGGTGAGAACGCCGGCGTGGTGGACGTCGGCGAGGGCCTGGCCGTCACCTTCAAGGTCGAGTCGCACAACCACCCGAGCTTCGTCGAGCCGTACCAGGGCGCGGCGACCGGTGTCGGCGGCATCGTCCGCGACATCCTGACCATGGGGGCCCGGCCGATCGGGATCCTCGACCCGCTGCGCTTCGGCGCCGCCGACGCCCCCGACACCGCCCGGGTGCTGCCCGGCGTGGTCGCCGGCATCGGCGGCTACGGCAACTGCCTGGGCCTGCCGACCATCGGCGGCGAAGTCGTCTTCGACCCGGTGTACGGCGGGAACCCGCTGGTCAACGCCCTGTGCGTCGGCGTGATGCCGGTCGGGCGGGTGCAGACCTCCGCCGCCACCGGGGTCGGCAACGCCGTGGTGCTGCTCGGCGCGAAAACCGGCCGGGACGGCATCGGCGGCGTCTCGGTGCTCGCCTCAGCCACCTTCGACGAGGGCGGCGGCCCGGCCCGGCGGCCGTCCGTGCAGGTCGGGGACCCGTTCACTGAGAAGATCCTCATCGAGTGCTGCCTGGAGCTGTTCGACCGCGGCCTGGTCACCGGCATCCAGGACCTCGGCGGGGCCGGCCTGACCTGCGCGCTCACCGAGACGACCGCCGCCGGCATCGCCACCGGCCAGCCCGGCGGCATGGAGGTCGACCTCGACCTCGTACCGCTGCGCGAGGCGTCGATGGCGGCGCACGAGGTCCTGGCCAGCGAGTCCCAGGAGCGGATGCTGGCCATCGTCACCCCGGACGCGCTGCCCGAGGTGCTGGCGCTCGCCGAGCGGTGGGGCGTGATCGCCACCAACATCGGCACGGTGACCGACAGCGGCCGCCTCGTCGTCCGCTGGCACGGCGAGGTCGTCGTGGACGTCCCGCCGGGCTCGCTCGCCGACGACGGGCCGGTCTACGAACGCCCGATGCGCCGCCCGGTCGACCTTGACGTGCTGCGGGCGGACACGCCGTCCGCCCTGGAACGGCCGCGCACCGGCGACGCGCTGCGGGCGACCCTGCTGCGGATGATCGCCTCCCCGAACCTGTGCTCGCGGGCCTGGGTGACCGAGCAGTACGACCGGTACGTGCAGGCCAACACGGTGCTGGCCCAGCCCGAGGACGCCGGCGTCCTGCGGCTGTCGGCCTCCGGGCTCGGCATCGCGCTGGCCACCGACGGCAACGGCCGCTACGCCCGGCTGGACCCGTTCGCCGGGGCGCAGCTCGCCCTGGCCGAAGCGTGCCGCAACGTCACCGCGGCCGGCGCCGAGCCGATCGCGGTGACCAACTGCCTGAACTTCGGCTCCCCCGAGGACCCGGAGGTCATGTGGCAGTTCGCCCAGGCCTGCGCCGGGCTCGCCGACGCCTGCCGGCGGCTCGGCCTGCCGGTCACCGGCGGGAACGTGTCCTTCTACAACCAGACCGGCTCGGCGCCGATCCATCCGACGCCGGTCGTCGGCGTGCTCGGCCTGTTCGACGACGTCACTCGCCGCACCCCCATCGGCTTCACGGACGAGGGCGACGCGCTGCTCCTGCTGGGCGACACCCGGGACGAGTTCGGCGGCTCCGAGTGGGCCTGGGCGACCCACGGCCATCTCGGCGGGACGCCGCCGGCCGTCGACCTGGAACGGGAGAAGCTGCTCGGCGAGATCCTCGTCGGGGGCTCCCGCGAAGGGCTGCTCACCGCGGCCCACGACCTCTCCGAGGGCGGGCTCGCCCAGGCGCTGGTCGAGTCCTGCCTGCGAGGCGGGCACGGGGCACGGATCGAGCTGCCCGCCGGGGCGGACGCGTTCGTCGAGCTGTTCAGCGAATCGGCCGGACGGGCGGTCGTCGCCGTCCCCGCCGCCGAGCAGGACCGTTTCGCGCGGCTGTGCGCGGACCGGGGCCTGCCGTGCCGGCAGATCGGCGTCGTGACCGACGGCGAAGCCGACCGCGGCAGCGGAAACGGCGTTGGCAACGGCAACGGCGGAGGCGGAAGCCTGAACGTCGCCGGCGAGTTCGCCATACCGCTGGACGAGCTGCGGGCGGCCCACGAGGGCACGCTGCCCCGCCTGTTCGGCCGCGGAGCCTGAGGCCACGGAGCCTGAGGCCACGGCCCGAACGCGGGTCGGTGCGGGCCCGGACGCGGCGCGGTCGATGTCCGGTTAAACAATTGAATTGAGCCTTACAAAACAATCAGAAACGCGCCCACAAGCCCCTTCCTGGCGACCAACAGCCGCCACCCACACCCAAGCCAAGCCAGCCCGACAAATCATCGGCTTCCGGACACCCAAAAACAACCGTGGCGATTGAGTGAGTCCATGGACTCACTCAATCGCCACACATCATTTCGCCCGGCCCGACAGCAGGTGCCCGACCAGATCAGGAGTGGCCGTAGGGCTCCGGGCCGGCGTCGGCGTCGGCGGTGCCGGGGGGCTGGTCCGGGACTGAGCCCGGGGAGTGCGCGGCCACCCCGACCAGCTCGATGTCGGTCGGAGTCAGGTCGGAGGGGTCCTCGTCGAAGGGGACCGGCTCCGGATGCGCCGAGGGCGCGATCAGCGCCTCCGAATGGGCTCCGCAGCCGTGGTCGACGGCTGTGACCCGGCCGTCATCCGGGGCGAGCTCGTTCGCGCACACCCCGAACAGGCGGCCGAGCGCACCGACGAGCCGGACATGGAAGCCGCAGGTCAGGCAGGCCGCCGGCGCGACCTTGGCGATGGACGCGTCCGGCCCGGAGTCACCGCCGTACCAGCGCTCGGCGGCTTCCTCCCGGCCGAAGGTCGACAGCATCCGGGGGCGGCCGATCCCGAGCCCCATCCAGGCCTCGGGGTCGTCGATCTCCTCCGCGTCACTCGCCCGCAGCGCCAGCCGGGGGTCGTCCACGGCCGTCGGGAGCAGGTCGCCCACGCCGACGTCACCCGGCCGCAGGCGCTCGGACCAGGGCACCCAGGCCGGGGCGAGCACCGCGCCCTCGCCCGGCGTCAGTATGACGTCGTTGACGGTCGCCTTCCGGATGCGCGACGCACGCGCGACGACGACGGTCCAGGTCCAGCCGACGTAGGCGCGGGAGAGGCACTCGAACCGGTGCAGGACGAGCCGCTCCGCCTCGGCCTCGACACCGAGGTGCCTGCCGACCTCTGCGGGCGAATCGGCCTCCTCCTCGGCCGCGGCACGGGCGAGGTCCACCGCGCCGGCGCACACCGCGTCGAGGACGGGCTCCCGCAGCAGACGTCCCGTCCGCGCGATCCGCGCCCGCACCGCCGGCGCGGGGGTTTCGGGCTCGGATGTCCCGGGCACCGCCCTTTCGTGCCCCGACACCGCACCAGCCGGAACGTCGACGGACGCATCAGCCGGCCCACCGGCGGGCGGCCCACCGGCGGGCGGGTCACCGGCGGGCGGGTCACCCGATGCGTCGGCGGCGGAGGCTGGCGCGTCAGGTGACGTCGGGGGAGTGGGCTCGGCCGCTGCCGCCCGCGTACGGCGCGACGACCGGCGCACGGGCCGGCGTGGCTTCTCGTCCGCGGGGGACGGCGCCGTGGCCTCACTGTGATCCGTCGCAGTGTCAGCGGGGGGAACGCCGGCACCATCCGACGAACCCCGGGACCCACGGGCCCCAGCCGACTCGGAACGAACTTCTAGTGCTTCCACGGCACGTATTCTCACCCAACGACGGTCGCCCCGCCCGATGTGGTCGTGGTCTCGAGCGGTACTGGCGAGGACACTCGGCAGAGTGAAGCCGGGAAGCACGCTCACCGAAGGACTCAACCGCCTGCGTGCGACCATTCGCCGCGACGGCGCGCAACAGTCCGGGCTGTCCTCGCTGACCGAGTTGTCTTTCGTCAACGCGGCGGGCGACGCGCTCGTCACGGTGGCGCTGGCCGGCTCGCTGTTCTTCGCGGTGCCGACCGGCGAGGCCCGGTCCAAGGTGGCACTTTACCTACTGATCACGATGGTGCCGTTCGCCCTGCTGGCCCCGGTCGTGGGGCCGCTGCTGGACAGGGTGGCCTACGGGCGGCGCACCGCGCTCGCGGCCATCTGCCTCGGGCGGTGCCTGCTGGCCTGGCAGCTGGCCGGCGCGCTGGACGGGCTCGCGGTCTACCCGCTCGCCCTCGGGCTGCTCGTCCTGTCGCGGGCGTTCGGCGTCGCCCGCAGCGCCGTCGTGCCGCGAGTCACGCCGCCGGAGATGACCCTGGTCAAGGTCAACTCCCGGATCTCCCTGGTCAACATCGTCGCCGGCGCGATCGTCGCCCCGGTCGGCCTCGGGCTGGCCAACATCCCGTTCGTCGGCTATCCGTGGGTCCTGCGGGTGTGCGCGCTGATCTACATGGCCGGGGTGCTGCTGGCCTTCAACCTGCCCGGCCACGTCGACTCCGCGGCCGGTGAGCGGACGCTGCGCGAGCTCACCGGCCCGCGCCGGCGGGGCAACCTGCGCACCCGGTTCGCCGCGGCGCTCGGCGCGCTGCCCGTCGCGTTGCGGGCGACGCTGGTCCTGCGCGGACTGGTGGGCTTCCTCACCTTTTACCTGGCATTCCTGCTGCGGACGAACGGCGGCAACAACCTGTGGCTCGGCGCCCTCGCGGCGACGGCGGGATTCGGCAGCGGAATCGGCGTCCTCATCGGCGGGCGGCTCGGGCGCCGGCGTCCCGAGGGAATTCTCATGCTGGGCCTGCTGCTGGCGGCGAGCGGATGCCTCGTCGCCGCGGTGACGTACACCCGGTTCACCTCGCTGGTCGCGGCCCTGCTGGCGATGACGGCGGGCTCGATGGCCAAGCTGGCGCTGGACGCCATAATCCAGCGCGACATCGTCGAGGACACCCGGGGCTCGGCCTTCGCCCGCTCCGAGACTGCGCTGCAGCTCGGCTGGGTGACCGGCGGCGCGTTCGGGCTGATCGAGATGCCGGGCACGCTCGGCTTCGCGCTCGCCGCGGCGGCGGTCGGGCTGGCCCTCGTCCTGCAGTCCCGGGCGCTGCGGGAGGCCCGCCGCCAGGCCCGCGAGCGCCACCGGCCCACGGCCCGGGAGACCACCGGCGCCAAGCCGCCGTGGGCGGGCCCGCAGGCACCGGCGCAGCCGTCCGCGCCCGTCGCCGACACCGTTCCCGCGCCGGCCGGCTACGCGACAACCGACCACGCTGTCGCCGATCCCACAGCGACCGACCCCACCGCGGTCGGTCCCCCACCGGTCAGCCCCGCACCCGCGGGTGCAGTGCCCACGGGTTCCATGAACGGCTGGTACGCCCCCGATCCGCGGGCTGACGTCCCGGTCAGTTGGCGGGGGCCCGTCGGCGGCGGGCAGTGGGCCGGCGGCGATCCCGACGCTACGAACCCGCTGGGGCACCCGCTCGTCCCCGGGCCGGCGGCGGCCGAGGGCACGGGCGGCGCGTACGGCCCGGCACCGCAGCTGCACCATGCCTACCAGCAGCCCTACCATCTGGACTCCGGGCAACCGGGCCACCAGCAGAACGGCTACCGGCAGGGCCGACAGCAGTCGTACCAGCAGGAACCGGTCCAGGACAGGCCGCCGGGGCCGGACGCGGGCGGGACACCCGGGCCGGGTACGGCGGGGCAGGAGCAGCCCGGTGTGCCCACCCCCGCGGTGCCGCGGACGCTGGAGGATCCCGACCCTCCGGACGGCTCCGCCCGCCGTGGCCGCTGGCGCCGCGACCGGCCACGATAGCTCCCACAGGGCAGGCCGCCCGCCACGCCTGGAGATAACCGTGAGCGCCAGATCACAGCGGGTGCTCGGAACCACGGAGGGTCGATCGCGGTGCTAGGGTCCGTCAACTAAGTCCGGTTTGCACCACATCACAGGGATCGTGCCGTCACTGCGCCGTCCGGCACGGTGGCCTGGTCGCAGACCGGCGCCCCAACGGCGCGACGGAAGACGAGGACACGTCCAAACCATGATCTTGAGCAGGTCATGACCCGCACCCTCATCGTCACCGCGGTGAACGCCGAGGCGGACGCGGTGTGCGCCGGTCTGATGGGGAGTTGGTCGCGCGGCCGCTCGCGCACTCCGTCCGGGCCCGGCGGCCTGGTCTCGCCCGACTGGGACCGGCAGTTGCTGACCACCTCGACCCTCGGGCCCTACGTCGGGCGCCGGCGCGGTCCGGTGACCGTTCTCGCCGCCGGCCCGGCTGGTCCGGCGTCCGCGGCCGGGACGGCCGTCGCCCTGGCGGTCGCGAGCGCGGCCGGCGAGCCGTTCGGGCTGGTCATCTCGATGGGGATCGCAGGCGGTTTCCGCGGCTGGGCTGAGGTCGGCGACCTGGTGATCGCCGACCGGATGGTCGCCGCGGACCTCGGTGCCGAGTCCGGACTCGACGAGCCGGCCGAGCCGGCAGCCCCGGTCCGGATCAACGAGATGGACCGCAACCTGGGCTTCCACCCCACCGGGGCACCCCCGTACCAGCCCGGCCCGCCACCGGGCCCGGTGGCGGCGGGCGCGTTCCTGACCATGGACGACCTGGGCCTCGGCTCGTCGACCCTGCAGCCCGACGCCGACCTCGTCCGGCGGCTGACGACCGTTCTCGACATCACCGGGCGCAGAATCGTGAGTGGCACCGTCCTCACTGTGTCGACCGTGACCGGGACGGAGCGGCGGGCCGCGGCGCTCACAGCACGGCTGGACCCGGTCGCCGAGGCGATGGAGGGGTACGCCGTCGGGATTGCCGCGGGCGCGTTCGGTGTTCCGGTGACGGAGATCCGCGCGGTCAGCAACCCGGTCGGCCGGCGGGACCGCGCGGCGTGGAACACGCAGGCCGCGCTGAGCAGCCTGCGCACCGCGGCGGCGGCGCTCGTGGCACACCCGGAGGGCCTGGTACCCGCCCCCCGCGCGGAGAAGGAGTCGGGGCCGACGGGCTAGCCCGGGCCCTCGGGAGGCAACGGACCAGGAGGTCGCGCATGAGTACACCGCCGATCGGAAGCGAGGGCGGAGCCCCGGCGCCGGACCAGCTGACGCTCGCCATCTCACCGTGCCCGAACGACACCTTCGCCTTCCACGCGCTCATCCACGGGTTGGTCCCGGGTGCCCCGGCGGTGTCGACGACCTTCGCCGACATCGACGTGCTGAACGCCCGCGCCGCCGACGGCCGGGACGACCTGGTCAAGGTCTCCTACGCGGCCCTGCCGTGGCTGCTCGACCGCTACTCGCTGCTCACCGCCGGCGGCGCGCTCGGCCGCGGGTGCGGACCGCTCGTCCTGACCGCCGGGCAGACGGACCTGCGCGGCGCCTCGGTCGCCATCCCGGGCACCCGCACCACCGCCTACCTGCTGTTCCGGCTGTGGGCCGAGCAGCTCGGCATCGGCTCGATCAACGTCGTGCCGTTCGACCGGATCATGCCCGCCGTCCGGGACGGCCAGTACGACGCCGGGCTGGTCATCCACGAGTCGCGGTTCACCTACCCGTCCTACGGACTGACCGCGGTGGCGGACCTCGGTGACTGGTGGGAGGGCCGGACGGGGCTCCCGATTCCGCTCGGCGCCATCGTGGCCCGCCGCGGGCTCGACACCGCCGCGTTGTCGGCCGCCGTGCGGGCCAGCGTGGCCGCGGCCTTCGCCGACCGGGCCGCCAGCGCGACCTTCGTGATCGAGCACGCGCAGGAGATGGCCCCCGAGGTCGCGAACGCCCACATCGAGCTCTACGTCAACGACTTCACTCTCGATCTGGGGGACGAGGGCTTCGCCGCCGTCCGGGAGCTGCTCGGGCGCGCCGCCGCCGCCGGCCTCGTCCCGGAGCTGCCCGCCGGCGCCCTGACCGCCACCGCCCCGACCGCCAGCACTCTGACCACCGGCGCGTAGCCAGAGCCGCGCCGGGCCCGTTAGCAGGGCCGGGAGTGTCACACTGACGTTCATGCCGGCGACGAGGTCGGCCAGCTCCACGAGGCCGTCACCGGCGTGCTGCGCGATGCGGAGCGTGCCGCGCAGGGCCTGGCCGCCGGCGACCTCAAGGCGGAGAAGAAGCTCGGGCTGAACGTGCACGGCCAGGCCGGGCTACCCTGCCCGCGCTGCGGGGACACCGTCCGGGAGGTGTCGTTCACCGATCGCTCGCTGCAGTACTGCCCCACCTGCCAGACCGGCGGGCGGGTTCTGGCCGACCGGCGGATGTCAAGGTTGCTCAGGTGAGCGCCACGCCGCATCCGCCCAGCCCCGCGGCGGGTGGCAGGATGGCACTGTGAGTCCCCAGCAGATACCGACCGTGAACGTGACGGAGCTTCCCGTCCACCTGCCCGCCGAGGGTGGCCCGCTGCTCGTCGACGTACGCGAGCCCGACGAGTGGGCCGCCGGTCACATCGACGGCGCGGTCCACATCCCGATGGGCGACTTCCTGGCCCGCATCAGCGAGGTCCCCCGGGAGCGGGAGATCGTCGTGGTGTGCCGCTCCGGCAGCCGGTCGGCCGCCGTCACCGCGCACCTGGCCCGTGAGGGCTGGCAGGCCCGCAACCTCGTGAACGGGATGATCGGCTGGCAGGCCGCCGGCCGCCCCATGATCAGCGAGACCCCGCTCGCCCCCACCGTGCTCTGACCGTGCTCTGACCGCCGCCGCCGCGGCTCACCGCGGCGGCGCGGCTCCGCCTAGTCGGCTTCCACCCGCGCTGGTTCCACCCGGACGACATAGTCCTCGATCACCGGGTTCGCCAGCAGCGTCGACGCGAGGTGCTCGATGCGCGCCAGCGCCTCGGCGTCGGCCTCGCCGTCCAGGTCCAGCTCGAAACGCTTGCCCTGGCGAACGCCGCTGATCCCGGCCACGCCGAGGCGCGGCAGCGCCGTGAGCACCGCCTGGCCCTGCGGGTCGAGGATCTCCGGCTTGAGCATCACATCCACCACAACCCTGGTCACACCCGCGGACCTTACCGGCTTTCGGCGGCCCGTCCGCCTGGCTGGTTAGGCTCGCCGGGTGTCCCCCTGGAGAACATCCACCCTGGTCGTCGGTTTCGACCTGGACATGACCCTGCTGGACGCCCGCCGCGGGATCGTCGCCACCTTCGCCGAGCTGGCCACCGAGACCGGCGTCACGATCGATGGCGAGGCCGCCGTGCGCCGGCTCGGCCCCCCACTCGAGGACGAGATCGCCCGCTGGTTCCCGGCGGACGAGGTGGCCCGGCGGGCCGCCCGCTATCGCGAGCTCTACGCGGTGCACGCGGTGCCCGTCTCCGTCGCGATGCCGCACGCCACCGAGGCCGTCGAGGCGGTCCGCAGCGCCGGTGGGCGGGTCGTGGTCGTGACCGCGAAGAGCGAGCCGCTGGCCCGGGCCAGCCTGGAGCACATCGGGATCACAGCGGACCACGTCGCGGGCTGGCTGTTCGCCGAGACCAAGGGCGCGGCGATCGAGGAGCACGGCGTGGACGTCTTCGTCGGCGACCACGTCGGGGACGTCCACGGCGCGCGCGCGGGCGGGGCGGCCTCCGTCGCGGTGCCCACCGGCCCCTGCCCGCCGGACGACCTGACCGCGGCCGGGGCGGACGTCGTCCTGCCCGACCTGGCGGCCTTCCCGGCCTGGCTGGCGGACGAGGTGCTCCGCCGGCGCCTGGACACGCTCAGCGCACGGCTGGGTGAGCTCGGATCGGTGCTGGTCGCCTTCTCGGGCGGCGCGGACTCCGCCTTCCTGCTGGCCGCCGCCGCGCGGGAACTCGGCCCCGACGCCGTGGTCGCGGCCACGGCCGTGTCGGCGTCCCTGCCCGCGGCCGAACTCGACGCGGCCCGCCGCTTCGCCACCGGCCTCGGGGTGCGCCACCTGTTCCCGGCGACCGACGAGATGAGCCACGAGGGCTACCGCGCCAACAGCTCCAACCGTTGCTACTTCTGCAAGTCCGAGCTCGTCGACACACTCGCGCCGCTGGCCGTCGAGCTGGGTCTGGCGCACGTGGTCACCGGAACCAACGCCGACGACGCGCGTGCGGGGTTCCGGCCCGGCATCGGCGCGGCGGCCAGCCGGGGCGCGCGCACGCCGTTGCTGGACGCCGGTCTGACCAAGGCCCAGGTGCGCGCCGCGTCCCGGGCCTGGGGGCTGCCCACCTGGGACAAGCCGGCGGCGGCCTGCCTGGCGAGCCGGATCGCCTACGGGGTGCGGGTCAGCCCGGCCCGGCTCGCCCGGGTGGAGCGTGCCGAGACGGCGCTGCGGGTGGCCACGGCAGCGGCCGGCCTGCACATCCGCGACCTGCGCGTGCGCGATCTCGGGGACGTCGCCCGGATCGAGGTGGATGCCGACCACGTGGCCGGACTGGTGGCCCGTCCCGATCTGGTCTCGGTGGTCGTCGAGTCCGGTTTCGCCCACGCGGAGGTCGATCCCCGGGGCTTCCGGTCCGGCTCGATGAACGAGCTCCTTCCCGCCCCCGGGCGCCAGACCGAGCCGGCCTGACACCCGGATCGGGATCAGCGCCTCAGAAGGTCGGGGCGCCCTCGCCCTGCTGCCGGGCGCCCCGCTCGACGTGCTCGCGGTAGGCGGCGGCCTCACTCGGCGTCGCCGAGAGGCCGTCGGCCTCCCGCATCGCCGCGGCGTCGGCGGTACCTCCGTCGGCGTGCGCGTTCTCGTCGCGGCGACGGCTGTCCTCGGCCTCGGCGAAAGCGTCCGCGTCGCGGAAGTCGAGATCACGGTCGGGCTTCGACATGGAGCTCACTCCTCCGAACGATCGATTCTTTCTGGTTGCGCGTTGTGTGCTCCTGCTGGTGCGTCCGCTGGTGCGCGCCGTGTGCGCTTGTGTCCTGCAGCGCGACCGTTCCGCGTCACGCGCACGGCGGTCCTGCCCCGGATGCGTCTTCTGTAACGTCCTTGGGCTCCGGAAGAACTCGCCTTACCGGACAGACGCTCCATATTCCGCAGTCAGCCACGAAGTGTCCGGTGTCGGACGAACATCGGCGTGGTCATCCGGGGACGATGTCGGGCCCCGGCCACGCGGTGTCATCGTCCGCGAAGGGGCTACACATGAGGCGGGCGCCGGATAGCCTGGGAATCCGTCACCGCGTGTCAATCCGCCGATCCGCAACGCAGAACGAGGTCGCCCGTGCCCACCGGCAAAGTCAAGTGGTTCGACGTCGACAGGGGTTTCGGTTTTCTCAGCCGTGATGACGGCGACGCCGACGTCTTCGTCCACAAGGCCGCTCTGCCGTCCGGTGTGGATCGCCTCAAGCCCGGCGATCGGGTCGAGTTCGGCATTGCCGCCGGCCGGAAGGGCGATCAGGCGCTCTCGCTGCGCATTCTGAGTGCTCCTCCGTCCGTTGCCAAGGCCGCCGCGAACGCCTCACGGCGCAGCCCCGACGAGCTCCACAGCATGGTCGAAGACATGATCAAGGTCCTCGACGACGTCCAACGCGACCTGCGCCGCGGGCGCTACCCCGACCGCAGGGCGGCCCAGAAGGTGGCCAAGGTCGTCCACGCGGTCGCCAACGAGCTCGAGCGCTGACAGGCGCGACCCCCGGTCAGGCCCGGGGGTCGTCCGGCGGGGTGATCGTCACCCGGCGTCCGCAGCCCGCGCAGACCGCGACCACGGCGCCGGGCTCCTCGTCCGAGGGCACCAGGTGCGCCAGCGGCACCTGCCCACCGCACCAGGGGCAGGCCAGCCACGGCCCGGCGGTCTCGGTCATCAGCGGTGCTCCCGTCCGGGGTGTCGCGATGCGGACTGGTCCGGGGCGCACCGCTGCGCCGTCCGCTCTGGTATCGACGACTCTGACACCGACGACACCGACCCGCCGGGCGTTCCGCGCCGTGGCCGGAGAATCCGGCCATAGCTTCGGCACGCGCGGAGCCGTCGCCACGTTGGTGCAGACTGCGAACAGGCGTAGAGCCGCGACCCCGGGCACCGAAGGTGGAACATCATCGTGGATCACAACGGGGAACGCGTCGCTCCGGCGGCGCGCGGGCAGCCGGGTGGCATGGCGCCACCCGGTGAGGTCCTGCACCCGCACGAACCCCGGGCGATCGGCCCGTACCGCCTGCTGCGCCGCCTGGGCGCGGGCGGGATGGGCACGGTGTACCTCGCCGAGTCCGCCGGCCGCCGGGTCGCGGTGAAGGTCGTCCGGCCGGACCTGGCCGCCGACGAGGAGTTCCGGCGGCGGTTCCGGCAGGAGGTCGACGCCGCCCGCCGGGTCGCGCCGTTCTGCACCGCCGAGGTGCTGGACGCCGACCCCGACGCGGCCGCCCCCTACCTGGTGACCGAGTTCATTGAAGGCGTCCGGCTCGACCACGCGGTGGAGAACGGCCCGATCAGCGGTTCCACGCTGACCGGGCTCGCCGTCGGCGTGGCCACCGCGCTGACCGCGATCCACGGCTCCGGTCTCGTCCACCGTGATCTCAAGCCGAGCAACGTGCTGCTGTCGATGTCCGGCCCCCGGGTGATCGACTTCGGCATCGCGCAGGCGCTCGAGGGCGCCAAGGCGAAACCCACCGCGTGGGGCTTCGGGTCCGCCGGCTGGATGGCCCCCGAGCAGGTGAACGGCCAGGCCATCGGCCCGGAGGCCGACGTGTTCACCTGGGGCATCCTGGTCGCCTACGCGGGCACCGGCCACCACCCGTTCGGCACCGGGACGGACCTGGAGCTCAGCACCCGTATCGTCGGCTCCCGCCCGGCCCTGGACGGCCTGCCGCACGATCTGAAGGCGCTGGTCGCGGCCGCCCTCGCCAAGAACCCCGACGACCGCCCGAGCGCCCGGGACCTCCTGCTGAACCTGATCGCGCTGCCCCCCACCCGGTCCGACGACGGCACCGGGCAGCCGAGCGCCAGCGCCGTCGGCCAGGCCGAGGAACTGCTGAACCTCACCAGGGGCACGACCCTGCCCGGCCTCGCGCCGACCCGGGTCGCCCCGGGGACGTCCGGTGAGCGGGCCCCGGCCAGCCACGGCGGCCCCCCAGGTCACGGTGGCGGGGCGGGGCCGTCCGGTGTCGCTGTTCCGGCGCCGGCGGGCGCGCCGGCCTTCTCCGGGGCCCCCGGAGTGGCACGCGGGCCGGCTCCCGGCGGCGGCCCCGCGGGATTCGGGCCCTCCGGCTTCCGCCCCGCCGGTGCTGGCGCGGCACCGCACCCACCCACGCACGGGCCAAACCCGCCGGTGCAGGGCCCGTACCCGCCCGTCCCCTCTGGGACCAGCCAGCCTCGCTCCACGTGGCACCGCGTGCTCCTGTTCGGCGCTGCCGCGCTCGCAGTCGTCCTGGCCGCCTGGCTGATCAGCTCGGTCGCCGGCGGCTCGGACGATCCGGGAGCAGCCTCGGGAGCCGGCGACCGGCCCGCGGCGTCCCAGCAGCCGACGACTCCGCGCAGCGGGGGCCTGAACACACCCGTCCGCGACGACCAGCTCGAGTTCACCGCGAGCAAGATCAGCTGTGGCGCCGACCGCGTCGGCGACGGGTTTCTGGCCCGCCGCCCGAACGGCCAGTTCTGCCTGGTGGACATGAAGATCACTAATGTGGGAACGGCCGAGCGTGTTCTGAGCAACTCCAACCAGTACCTGCACACCTCGGACGGCGGCCGCCATGCCGCCGACTTCCTGGCCCGCTACTGGATCAACGACGGGATCTGGGACACGATCTCCCCCGGCGCCACGGTCACGGGCACCTTCGTCTTCGACATCCCCGTGGACGCGGAGGCCGAGGAGCTCGAGCTGCACGAGCGGCCGGAAAGCCAGGGCGTCACGATCCAGCCGTAACGACCCGGGCCAGCTGCGACGGCCCCCGGGGGCGTCAGACGAGCGGCCTGGCCGCCGCCGAGATCGCGAGCGCGTCGAACGGCATCGGCCCGACGTCGAGGACGGCGTTGCCGGAACAGGGCCGCAGGCCGTCAAGCAGGAGATCGAGATGGCGCCGCCAGACCTCGGGTGCGAAACCGTCGGTCAGGTCCAGCACGACCCGCATCGACCGGACCAGCACGATCAGGTCGGAGAGCACGACGTCCGACCGCACCGCCCCGGCCTGCTGCGCCCGGGTGAACATCTCGCCGATCAGCGGGACCACATCGGCGAACAGCAGCTTGTTGGTCCGCCCGCTCCACAGCCGGCTCGACAGGAAGGCCCACTGGCAGACCTCGGTCGTGATCGACCGGATGAAGAACGACCGCAGCGCCACCGTCGGTGGCTCGGTGGCCAGCACGTCCTCGGCGATCGAGCGCAGATGATCGACGACCGTGCCGAGGATCGCCTCGATGAGCGCGTCCTTGTTCGGGAACCGCCGGTACAGCGTGCCCATCCCGACCCCGGCCCGCTTCGCGATCTCGTCGACGCCGACGTCGAGGCCCTGCTCGACGAACAGCTCACGGGCGGCGGCGAGCACCCGCTCACGGTTGCGCTCGGCGTCGCGGCGCAGCGGCCGCGGCGAGCCGGGCGGCCGGGAGACCGGCCTCGCCCGCGCCGGCCCGGGTGGCACCGGGATCGAGCTCAGGTGCCGGGCGGGCGCGGTCTCCGCACCGGCCCGGCGCGAGAACACCGGCTCGGCACGCGGCCGGCCCAGATCATGGTCAGTCGTCCCGCCACCGGTTGGCCCGCCGTACATGCCAGAACACTGTATGGGCATCGGCCCGCCCATCCGGCCATTTCCCGGAGCCCAGCCGACGGGACCGGACACGGATCCGCATCGACGCAGGCTACGGTGGCCGTCACGGACGCAAACGGCCGTAGACGGACGAAACCGGACGTGCGAAGCGGGCCGGCCACGCCGAGCAGATCGGGGACAACAGTGGGCGAGAGCACGGCCGGCGCGGGGCCCACGAGCGCCACTGGCGCCAGGCGCCGCCGCGGAACGGGCCGTGGCGGAGCCGGCCTCGGCGGCGCGGGACGCGGGCGACTGGTCCGCGCCGCCGGCGCCCTGTGCGCGGTCGCGATCATCCTGCTGGTCGGCGGGTGCGACGAGGTCCTCGACGCCACGGCGGGAGACCCGACCGCCGCGCCCGCACCCGGCGGCGGGGTGAGCGGCGCGGGCGCCCCGCCCGGCGCAGGCTCGGCCCTCCAGGTGCTCGGCACGCTGTCGATCCGCGCCGAGGACAACTCCCCGCCCTACAAACGCAACGAGTTCGGGACGGCCTGGAGCGATGTCGACCACAACGGCTGCGACACCCGCAACGACATCCTGCACCGCGACCTGCGCAGCATCACCACCCGCAGCAACGACGACTGCATCGTCCTGACCGGCGAGCTGCGCGACCCGTACACCACCCGAATCATCCGGTTCGACCGCGGGCGCAACTCGTCGGCCGTCCAGATCGACCACGTGATCCCGCTGGCCGACGCCTGGCGCACCGGCGCACTGGAATGGACCGCGAAGGAACGCCTCGGCTTCGCGAACGACCCGGAGAACCTGCTGGCCGTCGACGGCCCGATCAACCAGCAGAAAAGCGACCAGGACGCCTCCGAATGGCTCCCACCGAGCCCCGGAATCCGCTGCGCCTACATCGCGCGCCAGGTCGGATTGAAATCCCGCTACGGCCTCTGGGTCGAACAGGCCGAGGCGGATGCCATGCGGCAGGTGCTGCAATCCTGCCCGCAGCAGCCACCGCTCGGAATGGCCGCGGCCTCCGGCTGAACACCGAACACCCGTCCGGCCGGCGACCCGCCACTGCGCGGGCCACCGGCCGGACGGCGAACGACTCCGGTCAACGCACCGGCGGGTACCCGGCGCGCCCGTCCACGTCATAGTCCGCCGGGACGTCCACCTGCCGGGTGGTGCGGCGGTGCACCCGCAGGGCCTGGGCCGGGGGCTCCTCGTACGCCCCGGCCTCGGGGTAGACGTCCACATCCGACCGCGTCACGAGGGCGCGCCGCCGCCGGGGCGCGAACACCGCGAGCTCCAGGACGAGCCCGACCGCCCCGGCCAGCATGAGGATGATCCCGACGACCGCGATGTCGAGCCCGGAGATCGTCACGTCGACCGCGAACGTGAGGATCGCGCCGAGCGCCATCAGAAATACTCCGGCACCGATTCCCATTGCGTTACTCCCTCCGAGGGCCTGTCCGGCGGAGGACGCTGACGAGGTGACCTCCGACCTTCGTGATCGGGGTCGGAGTACCCGGTGCGCCGACCGGTACTCATCCCGATGTGGGAGACATTCCGGACCGCCAACCGGTCCACCCCCCATGGCCGCCCGCCCTGACCACGGTTTTGACCCTGGCTTGTGCTGGTTAAGGGACCGAATCCCGCTTCGCACGATCTCGGGGGTTTGCTTCGCCTAAAACCGGGCATCGGGGCGTCAGCCGCTTCTCCGGGGTGAAGCGCGCCACTGGGCCGGGCCGTCAACTTGAGTCGCTGCTCGCAGCCCCAGTCATTCCGCACGCCGCAGAGGCGGCAACGGGATCAGCGGTGCCCGGCTTCACGCCCGCCACCCGTGGCCGACCGGCTGGCCGCGTCGGCGCCCTCTGCCCTGGACCCGGACTCGAGCTGGCGGGCCGGGATGCCAAGCATGTTTCCAGACCAGCAGAGAGAGGCTGAAACAACACGCTCCGGAGCAAGACCCACGCCCCCGAGATCGAGCGAAGCGAGACCGAGCCCCCCGGCCAGCCCCCAACCGAAAACCAGCCTTTGGGCCCCACGCACAGGAAGCCGAAGCGTTCGGAGCCACCGCACCCCAGCCCTCCGGGGGGTCTCGGGGGGTCACCCCCCGGAAAGCGTCGCGGCCCGCCGCGCAGCCAACCCGAAGGGGCTGGCAAGCACGACGGGCCGGCTCGTGGGCGAGGGGGGAGTTGAACCCCCACGTCCGTTAGGACACACGGACCTGAACCGTGCGCGTCTGCCATTCCGCCACTCGCCCGAGTGGGACTATCTCCTTGCCGTGGGACACGCTATCACGCTGGAGACGGTAGCTTGCGCCGCCCCCCCGGCCGGCCGCGGAGGCATGTCAAGCTGCCGAGCCGAGGGTTGGACCGGCCTGGGGGCATACGATCTCACAGACCGGGAGAAGGGAGGTCGGGCATGGGCGTGCTGCAGCGCTTCGAACGGCGCCTTGGCGGCCTCGTCGAGGGTGCGTTCGCGAAGGTCTTCAAAGGCGGGGTCGAACCCGTCGAGATCGCCAGCGCCCTGGCTCGCGAGACCGACGACCGGCGTGCGAACAGCTCGAACCGTGTCCTCGTCCCGAACGAGTTCGCCGTCGAGCTGGCTGGTGGCGACTTCGCCCGGCTGGCCCCCTACACCCGGGCGCTCTGTGACGAGCTGGCGGAGATGGTCCGTGAGCATGCCGCGGAGCAGCGCTACACCTTCGTCGGCCCGGTGACTGTCCGACTCGCGGAGGCCGCCGATCTCGACATCGGCGTCTTCCGGATCCGCAGCAGTGTGGCCTCCGCGGATCCCGCGGTGGTCGGTGGCCGCCGGCCGCGGCCGGCGGCGCCGGGTACCCCGCATCTACTGATCACGACACGCGCGCCGGGCGGGTCGGGCAGCGGCGAGCGGGAGTACCCGCTGGACGCGGAGACCACGGTGATCGGGCGCAGCGTCGAGTGCGACATCCGACTGAACGACACGGGCGTCTCGAGGCGGCACGGCGAGATCCGCCGCCTGCCTGACGGGCAGTTCCTGTACGTGGATGCCGGCTCCACGAACGGCAGCCTGGTCAACGGGCGCGCGGCGACGCAGGTGAAGCTTGTCAACGGCGACCGGATCGAGTTGGGGACCGCGGTCGTGGAGTTCCGGCGTGAGGAGGCCCGCGGCGCAACCGGCCCGCGTGGGCCGCGCACGCCGGTCCCGGCGCGCTCGTCACCGCCGCCGGGCCGCCCGACCCCGCCTCCGGCGGATCACCGCACGCCGCCGCCGTTCGACCCGCGCCAGCCGACTCCGTCGACCCGCCGGGGTACTCCGTCGCCGGACGACCGCTATGCCCGCCCGGAGCCGGGTGGTCCGGGCGGCCGCGAGCCCGGTTACCGCGACCGCCCCGGCCGGGATCCACGCGATGGCGACTACCGCGAGGGGCCGTCTCCGCGTTTCCGGGACGACCCGCCCGGCCGGCCCGCCGGCGACCACCGGCCGGACGCGTACCGCGAGGGGCCGTCGCCCCGCTTCCGCGACGATCCGGGCGCGCCGCCCGACGGTTACCGCGAGGGGCCGTCCGCGCGTTTCCGGGACGAGCCGCCCGCCCGCCCGCCCGCCCGGCCGCCGGCCGGGCCCCGGCCGGACGGCTACCGCGAGGGGCCCTCGCCCCGCTTCCGCGATGACGGGGCTCCCGCCCGGGGCCGCCCCGGGCCGACGCCGCCGCCGAACGCGCGCCAGGGCGGGGAGCGGGGTGACGGCGGCCGGCGGGCCCCCGGGCCGGGCCGGGAGCCCGAGTACGGGCGGGCCGGCAGGCCCGATCCGGGCCGCGGTCACCGCGGGGAGCCACCGCGTGCCGGCGCGCGCGGCGCGGGCGGTCCCGCCGACGAGATGTACCGCTCGTCCACCGATCCACGCCAGCGCCCGCCCGTGCGCGCCGACGACGGCCTCGAGGCGCTGGAGCCTCTCGACGGCTTCGACGACGCCGAGACCCGCCTGCCCAGCCGGGCGGCGAACCATCCCGGCGACGACCGCCGGCGCAGGGGCTGGTAGCCGATGGATCCCACCGCGCCGAGCGAGCTCGTCCTCCTGCTGGTGAAGATCGGCTTCCTGGCGCTGCTCTGGGGGTTCGTCCTGGTCGCCATCCGAGCTGTCCGCCTGGACATGTTCGGGCCGACCAAGCGCCAGCAGCGACGCCAGCCAGTAGTCGCGAGGGCACCGTCCCCCACTCCCGGGGGGCGTCCCGAACGTGTCAGATCGCCACGCCAGAGCCCACGCCCAGCCCCCGCGCCACCCATCAACCCGGCTCCGAGCCGGCTCGTGGTCACAAAAGGGCATCTTGCCGGCACAACAATCCCACTAGGTCCCGAGGCAATCACCATCGGACGGGCACCGGACTCGACTCTGGTCCTCGAGGATGACTTCGCGTCAGGACGGCATGCGAGACTCGTTCCTCACGACGGACAGTGGTTCGTCGAGGACCTCGGCTCGACCAATGGCACATTCCTCAACCGCACGAAGGTGACGAGTCCCATGCCGGTACCTCTCGGCGCGCCGGTCAGGATCGGGAAGACGGTCCTGGAGCTTCACCGGTGAGCCTCAGGCTTCACTTCGCCGTCCGCTCGGATGTCGGGCACGTCCGAGAAGGGAACGAGGACTCCGCCTACGCGGGTGCCCGCCTGCTCGCGGTGGCCGACGGTATGGGCGGCCACGCCGCCGGGGAGGTCGCGAGCTCGACCGTCATCTCCCGGCTGGCCGAACTCGACGAGCACCTCGACGCGACAGACCTGCTCGAGGAGCTGTCCGACGCCGTCCGGGACGCCAACCGTCGCCTGCGCGACATGGCGATGGAGAACAGCTCCCTGGACGGGATGGGCACCACGGTGACCGCGATGCTGTCCTCCGGGGAGCATCTCGGCCTGCTGCACGTGGGCGACTCCCGCGCGTACCTGTTGCGCGACGGCGTGCTGACGCAGATCACCCATGACCACACCCTCGTCCAGGACCTGGTCGACCAGGGTCGGATCACCCCGGAGCAGGCGAACACCCATCCGCAGCGGTCGCTGCTGATGCGGGCGCTCGACGGCCGCGAGGTCGAGCCGGACGTCTCGATGCGCCAGGCCGTCGACGGGGACCGCTACCTCCTGTGCACCGACGGCCTGTCCGGGGTGGTCAGCGAGGAGACGATCCTGGAGGCGCTGCTGCTTCCTGCGCCGCAGGATGTGGTGGACCGCCTGGTCGAGCTCGCCCTCAAGGGCGGCGGCCCGGACAACATCACGGTGGTGGTCGCGGACGTCATCGACGACGACCTCGACGACGACGCCCCGCTCGTGGCGGGCGCGGCCGCGGAGAAGCGCGTGGTCCCCGGGGCGGCGGCGGCCCGCACCGGACCCAACCCGCGCAACACCGACTCCGAGTCGGCGGCGGCGAAGGCGGCCCGCATCGGTCGGCCGGGCTTCCACCGCCGGGGCTCCGGCGACCGCCACGACGATCCCGACGACGACCCCGAACGAGGCACGGCCCACGGCGGCCGGCGCCGCCTGTTCATGTCGACGGTCGTGCTCGTCCTGGTGGTCGCCGGCGCGGCAGCCGGCTGGACGTACGTGCGCGGCCAGTACTACGTGGGCGTCGACGACGATCACGTGGCGGTCTTCCAGGGGCTGAAGGGGAGCATCGCGGGCATCTCGCTCTCGACGGTGCGCTCCCGCCACCAGCTCCTGTCCGAGGTCAACGAGCCCTTCCAGGACACCGTGCGCCAGGGCATCGAGGCCGACGGCCTCTCCGAGGCCCAGCGCATCGCGGCCGACCTGCCCACGGCGTCCCCGGCCGCCTCGACCACCGACACCGCGCCGACCACGTCCCCCACCCGGGCGCCGGATGCGAAGACGTCCAGGTCGGATCCGCTCCCGACCGTCGACCCCACGTGCCTGGGCGCGGTGACCGGCGCCGCGCCGCCACCGGGCTGCCCCGGGGTGGGCGTGACGCCGTCCCCGTGAGTCCGGACGCGCAATGACCCTTCCCCCGCTGCGCCGGCCGAGGTCGGCGGACCTGACGGCGACGTTCGCCGGGTTCCCGCTGCCGAGCGGGCTCGAGCTGCCGCCGTACCGCCGCCGGGAGCTGTTCCTGCTCGGTTACGCCGGCGTGCTGGCGACGGGCGCGTTGGCCGCGCTGATGCTGGCCCACGACGGGACGATCGGCTTCCAGGTCTTCACCTACGGTCTCGGCTTCTTCTCGCTGTGGGCGCTGGGGCACCTGGCCGTCCGCCGGTTCGCGCCGGCGGCCGACCCGGTGCTGCTCCCGGTGGTGGCGGCGCTCAACGGGATCGGCCTGGTCATGATCTACCGGCTGGACCTGGCGAAGGCCGACAGCGCCCGGCGCGCCGGCAACCCGATCCCGACCGGCGCCGCGCAGACCCAGCTCGTCTGGACCCTGCTGGCGATCGTCGTGTTCGTAATGGTTCTGGCGGTCGTGCGCGATCATCGGGCGCTGTCCCGCTACGCCTACACGCTGGGCCTGGCAGGCCTGGTCTTCCTGGTCCTGCCGATCGCGCCCGGCATCGGGGCCACCATCAACGGGGCCCGGCTGTGGCTGCAGGTCGGGCCGTTCTCGTTCCAGCCCAGCGAGGTCTCGAAGATCGCCCTGATGATCTTCTTCGCCGCCTACCTGGAGAACAAGCGGGACGTCCTCTCCCTGGCGTCGCGGTCCTTCCTCGGCATGAAGATCCCGCGGGCACGTGACCTCGGGCCGGTGCTCGTGGCGTGGCTGGCCAGCCTGGGCGTCCTGGTGGTGCAGAAGGACCTCGGCTCGTCCCTGCTGTTCTTCGGGATGTTCCTGGTCATCCTGTACGTGGCGACCCAGCGCGTGTCGTGGGTCGCGATCGGCCTGGGCCTGTTCATGCTCGGCGCCGTGGTGGCGCACAGCCTGTTCAGCCACGTCCAGGTCCGCGTCGACGGCTGGCTGCACGCCTTCGACGGCAACAACCCGTCCAGCACGTCGTTCCAGCTGGTCCAGGGCCTCTACGGGTTCGCCGCGGGCGGGCTGACCGGCACCGGGATCGGCCAGGGCAGCCCGCAGCGGGTTCCGTTCGCCAACACCGACTTCGTCATGGCCAGCCTGGGCGAGGAGTTCGGGCTGACCGGCGTGATGGCGATCCTGCTGCTGTACGCGCTCGTGGCGGCCCGCGGCATCCGGGCGGCGCTCGGAGCCAAGGACCCGTTCGGCAAGCTGCTGGCGACCGGCCTCTCCGCGACCGTCGCGCTGCAGGTGTTCGTGCAGGTCGGAGGCGTCATGCGGCTCATCCCGCTGACCGGCCTGACGCTTCCGTTCGTCTCCTACGGCGGTTCGTCCATCGTCGCGAACGCCGCCATCATCGCGCTGCTGCTGCGGATCAGCGACGCCGCGCGGCGCCTGGAGGAGCCCGTCCCGGACGCCCCGCTGTTCGACCCGAACGCCGTGGCGGAGAGTCCCACCCAGGTGGTGAAGACCACGTGAACACCCCGGTTCGCAAGGTCGCCCTCGCCTGCATGGTGCTGTTCGCCGCGCTGCTGGTGAACGCCAACTGGATCCAGGTGGGCCAGGTGGACCGGCTCAAGACCGAGCCGACGAACGCCCGCCAGATCACCGAGCGCCTCGAGCGCCAGCGCGGCGGGATCATCGCCGGCGAGACCGTGCTGGCCACGTCCGTCCCGGTCGACGACGAGTACAAGTTCCAGCGGCAGTACCCGAACGGGCAGCTCTATGCCAACCTGACCGGCTACTACACGCTGTTCACGGCCTCGGGCCTCGAGCGCTCCGAGGACGTCTTCCTCTCCGGCGACGACGACCGGCTGCTGGCGAGCCGGGTCACCGACCTGTTCACCGGGGAGGAGCGGCGCGGCGGCACGGTCGTGACGACCATCGACCCGCACGTCCAGCAGGCGGCCATGGACGCGCTCGACGGGCGCCGGGGCGCCGTCGTCGCGCTCGACCCGTCCACCGGGGCGATCCTGGCGATGGTCACGACCCCGTCGTTCGACCCGAACACGCTCGCGACCCATGACGAGTCGGCGGCGACCGACGCCTACCAGCAGCTGTCCACCAACAGCGACCAGCCGCTGCTCAACCGCGCCGCGCAGCAGACCTATCCGCCCGGCTCGACCTTCAAGCTGATCACCGCCGCGGCGGCGCTCGCGCACGGTACCGAGCCGGAGACCCGGGTCGCCGCACCGGATGAGCTCACCCTCCCGCAGAGCACCACAGTGCTACCCAACTTCGGGGGGGAACGCTGTGGGGACGGCCGGACCGATACCCTGACCCACGCATTGACCATCTCCTGCAACACAGCGTTCGCCCAGCTCGGGATCGATCTGGGCGACGACGTCCTCCGTGCCCAGGCGGAGGCGTTCGGTTTCAACTCGACGATCGAGGACTTCCCGCTCCAGCAGGCCCGCAGCGTCTTCCCGTCCGACCTCGACGGCGCGCAGACCGCGCAGTCGGCGATCGGCCAGTTCGACGTCCGGGTCACCCCGTTGCAGATGGCGGAGGTGGTGGCGGCGATCGGCAACGGGGGTGTCCGGATGAAGCCCTATCTCGTCTCCGAACTGCGCGGGCCGGATCTCAAGCGGCTCGACCACACCGAACCGACCGAACTGAACAAGCCCGTCTCACCCGAGGTCGCCGCCAAGCTCACGACGATGATGGAAAGTGTCGTGACGTCGGGCAGCGGCCGCAGGGCCCAGATCGACGGAGTGGACGTCGCCGGCAAGACGGGCACCGCCGAGCACGGCACCGGCGAGCCACCGCACACCTGGTTCGTCGGCTTCGCTCCCGCCAGTGCCCCGAAGGTCGCGGTGGCGGTGATCGTCGAGGATGGCGGCGGCGAGTTCGCCACCGGCGGCGCCGTCGCAGCACCCGTTGCCAAGGAAGTCATGCAGGCCGCATTGGACACGCAACGATGAGCACATCCGCCAACAGCCCGTCGCCGTCGCAGCCGTTCGCCGGCGCCGCCTCCCCCAACACCGTGCTCGACAACCGCTACCGCCTGGACGGCCGCATCGCGACCGGTGGGATGGGCGAGGTCTGGCGTGGCCTCGACCAGACGCTCGGCCGTCCCGTCGCGGTGAAGCTGCTGCGCCCCGAGTACGCCAGTGACGAGTCGTTCCTGGTGCGCTTCCGCGGCGAGGCCCGGCACGCTGCGCGGCTGTCCCACCCCGGTGTGGCCTCCGTGTACGACTACGGCGAGGTCTCCACCGCCGACGACTACCCGACCGCCTACCTGGTGATGGAGCTGGTGGAGGGCGAGCCGCTCTCCGCGCTGCTGCACCGGGAGAAGCGGCTGAGCCCCGACCGGATGCTCGACATCCTCGGCCAGTCCGCCGACGCGCTGCAGGCGGCGCACGCCCTCGGCGTCGTCCACCGCGACGTCAAGCCCGGCAACCTGCTGCTCCGGACCGACGGAGCGGTGAAGGTGACCGACTTCGGCATCGCGCGCGCGGTCGACGCGGCCCCGCTGACCGCGACCGGGATCATGATGGGGACGGCGTACTACGTCTCCCCCGAGCAGGCGTCCGGGCGCCCGGTGACCCCCGCGAGCGACGTGTACTCGCTCGGCGTGGTTGCCTACGAGTGCCTGGCCGGGCGGCGGCCGTTCGACGACCGCAACCCCATCGTCGTCGTCATGGCCCACCAGCAGGACACGCCACCACCGCTTCCGTCGGACATCCCGTACCAGGTCAGGGCCCTGGTCGAGTCGGCGATGTCGAAGGACGCCTCGCGCCGGCCGAGCTCGGCGGGCGCGTTCGCCCGCTCGGCGGCCAGCATCCGGCGCAGCCTGTGGAACTCCGACGCCGGGCGGTGGAGCGGCACCCCGGGTGCCGGGGACGCCACCGCGCGCCATCCCGCGCCACCCGCGCCACCGCACCTGGGGCCGGTGCCCCCGCGGGCGCCGACCGCCCCGCGCACGCCGTCGTGGAACCGCTCCGGCGGCGCGTCCTGGACCCAGCAACCTCCACCGGCGGACCCGACCGCCGCGGCACCCGGCATGCCGGCCACCGCCCTGCAGCCCTCCCCGGGGCAGGGCGGCTCCGGGCCGGGCGCCGGGCGCGGCGGCGGCCCGGGACGGCTCTACGGGCCGGGCGACTACTCGTCCGACCCCCGCAACCCGTCCGACTACCGCAATCCCTCCGACTACCGCAACGACTATCCGCCCGGCGGCGAGCACGGCCCGGGGTGGCACGGCGGCCGGGACGACGGCGGGCACCGGGACGGCAGCGGGCACCGGGACGGCGGGCCCGGCGATCCGGCCAACACGCTTTACCAGCCGTCGCCGTCCTGGTCGGACCCGCCGGGCGACGGGCCGGGTGGCCGGGTCGCGCACCGCCGGCCGGGCGCCGCGGCCCAGCGCCGGCGGCTCCCGCTGCCGGTACTCATCGCGCTGCTGATCCTCACCGTGTTGGTGGTAGCAGTGATCACTCGCACCGTCGCCGAGGCGGGCGGCTCCAAGGACGGGGCAGCCGCCACGTCGAATGTGCTATATCTCACACCCGCGGAGGGTGAGATCGTCGGCCCGGCCGGCGAGGCGGCTGGCACGGTGGTGGCCGGCGCTGCAGAGCCGACGACGGGTGACAACCTGTGACGGATGTAACTGACAGGTACGAAGCTCAACCGAGACTGGTCGGTGAGCGCTACGAGCTCGGTGGCTGCATCGGCTACGGCGGCATGGCCGAGGTCTACCGGGGCCGCGACATCCGGCTGGGCCGCGAGGTAGCGGTCAAGACGCTGCGCGCCGACCTCGCCCGCGACCCGACCTTCCTGGCCCGGTTCCGCCGGGAGGCGCAGTCCTCGGCCTCACTGAACCATCCCGCGATCGTCTCGGTGTACGACACCGGCGAGGACGTCATCAACGGGACCCAGCTCCCGTACATCGTCATGGAGTTCATCGAGGGCCAGACCCTGCGGGACGTCCTGCAGGCGCAGGGCGCCCTCGACGAACGGCACGCCATGCAGGTCACCGCGGAGGTCTGCGCGGCGCTGGACTACAGCCACCGGATGGGCATCATCCACCGCGACATCAAGCCCGCGAACGTGATGCTGGCCTCCGACGGCTCGGCCAAGGTGATGGACTTCGGCATCGCCCGCGCCACCACCGCCACGACGTCGAACATGACCGCGACGTCCGCCGTGATCGGCACGGCGCAGTATCTCTCCCCCGAGCAGGCCCGCGGCGCCCGGGTGGACACCCGCAGCGACGTCTACTCCACCGGCGTGCTGCTCTACGAGCTGCTGACCGGCGAGCCGCCGTTCCGCGGCGACAACCCGGTCGCCGTCGCCTACCAGCACGTGCGGGAGATCCCGCCGCCGCCGTCGAGCCACGACTCCCGGATCTCCCCCGAGGCCGACGCGGTCGTCCTGAAGGCGATGGAGAAGGACCCCGACGACCGGTACGCCACCGCCGGCGAGATGCGTGACGACCTCGAGCGCGCGCTGAGCGGGCACCGCGTCCACGCCATGATGATGGGCGCGGGCGACGAGACGATGCTCGGCGGTGCGGGAGCGGGCACGGCCGGCACGGCGCTGCTCGGCCGCTCCCGCGGCGGCTACGACGACCGGTACGAGGGCGGCGGCTACCAGGGCCGCTACGACGACGGCTACGACGAGCCGGGCGGGTACGACGACGGCTACGGCGAGCAGACCCGCGTGCGCGGCGAGCCCTACGACCGCTACGACCAGACCGGCCCCGTCGACCGCTACGGCAACGCCGGCCCCCCCGGTCACCGCGCCGGCGACGACCGGGACCGCGAGGGCTCGTCGACCTGGAAGTTCGTCCTCGCCGGGCTCGGCGCGGTCGTCGTCTTCGTGGTGGTCGCGCTGCTCGCCTCCTCGCTGCTCGGCGGCGGGGGCGGCGGTGACGACACGGCCGCGGCCGAGATCACCATCCCGTCCGGGCTGAAGGGCCAGCCCTACGACGCCGTCGTGGGCCGGTTGCAGAGCGAGGGCTTCACCGGGCGCTTCGACAAGCAGACCCAGGAGAGCACGGACGTCGCCCCGAACTCTGTGCTGGAGATCTCCCCGGGCGAGGGCCAGACCATCGCGGCGGACGGCACGATCTCCATCACGGTGGCGATCGCGCCGGGCCAGGTGACCGTCCCGCAGGGCCTCGCCGGCATGACCCAGCAGGCGGCGACGGACGCGCTGACCGCCCTCGGGCTGCAGGCGTCGCCGATGCAGTACTACGAGGCGGCGAACCAGGGCGTGGGCAAGGTCGAGAAGACCGAGCCCGAGGCCGGGCGCCCGGTCGACTCCGGTAGCTCGGTCACGATCTGGGTGGTCAGCTCGACGGTCAACGTGCCCAACGTGACAGGCAAGGCAGCGCAGGCGGCCATCTCCGAGCTGCAGCGGTACGGCCTCACCGCCGTCCAGGAGACCGTCGTCAACAACGCCCAGCAGCCAGGCACTGTCACTGACCAGAGCCCGTCCGGCGGCGCCGTCAACCGCGGCTCGAAGGTGAAGATCTTCATCGCGGCGGAGAACCAGCAGCCGACCACCCCGCCGGCGACCGCCACCACGGCGCCGCCGACCGATACTCCACCGGTCATCATCGATCCGACGACCCCACCGGCGACGACCCCGCCGGCGACCACCACGCCGCCGACCGGCGGCGGGACGCCGACGAACGGCCAGCAGCCCGGTGCCGCCGGGCCCCTGCGGGGAGCGCTGAACCGATAGCGCTCCTCTGAGTAACGGCTGATCCCCCGCCCGCCCAGCCCGCCGCGAGGGCGGGTGGGGCCGGCGGAAAGGATCAGGCGAAGGCGGCCAGGCGGAGGGTCTCGACCTCAGCCGCCAGGGCGGGGGCGAGCCGCATGGCCGCGCCGCCGTCGCCGCAGATCTCCAGCCAGCGGGCGAGCATCAGGTGCCCGCCCTGGGTCAGCACCGACTCGGGGTGGAACTGGACACCCTCCAGCGGCAGCTCGCGGTGCCGCATCGCCATGACCACCCCGCTGTCGGTGCGCGCGGTCACCTCGATCTCCGCCGGCAGCGTGCTCTCCTCGACCGCCAGCGAGTGGTAGCGGGTGGCGGTGAACGGCGAGGGCAGATCCGCGAGCACGCCGACGCCCTCGTGGTGGACCACCGAGGTCTTGCCGTGCAGCAGCTCGGGCGCCCGGTCGACCGTGGCCCCGTGGGCGACACCGAGTGCCTGGTGGCCCAGGCACACGCCGAACAGCGGCAGCCGCCGCGCCGCGCAGGCCCGCACCATCGCGATGCTGACCCCGGCCGCCTCGGGGGTGCCCGGCCCCGGCGAGAGCAGGACGCCGTCGGCCCCCAGCTCGTCGAGGTCGCCCGGCTCGACCTCGTCGTTGCGGCGCACCACGCACTCGGTGTCGAGCTGGCCCAGGTACTGCACCAGGTTGAACACGAACGAGTCGTAGTTGTCGACGACCAGGATCCGCATCGGGCCTCCCCGGAGCACGGCACCCGGTGAGGTCATCCGCCTGGGCGGGGAGCCGGACACCGGGCGCGGCGCGCCCTCGGGTGCTGGCTCCATCCTGCCTGACCCCACGGGACAACCGAAACGATCACTCGATCAGATGATCACTGGCCGCCGGGCGCCGACGGGGTACCGGACGCGGGCCGGGCCACCGCCCCGGGCCCCGCCAGCAGACTCCCGGCGTACGCGGGCAGGACGACGTCCGTGCCGGACGTCACCTGGTACCCCAGACCATAGGCGTCGACGTACTCCCGGTAGAGCAGGACGCCGGGGTCGGTGTCCAACGCGGCCTGCAGCACGTCGGGGTCACCGATCGCGCTGATCCGGAACGGGGGTGAGTACACCTGCCCCTCCAGCAGCAGCGTGTTCCCCACGCACCGCACGGCCGTCCGCGGGGTCACCCGGTGATCCATGATGGCCATGGCCTCGGCGCCACCGGCCCACAGCGCGTTCACGACCGCCTGGACGTCCTGCTGGTGCACGACGAGGTCGTTCGGGCCGGGCGGGGGGACGCCGGGGGGCAGCGACCGGCCCCGGCTCTCCCGCGGCGCGTCGTCCAGCTCGACCGTGACCGCCGGCCCGCGCATCGCGGTGAGCCCCACCTGGGCCGCGAGCGCGGCACGACGGTCGAGCGGATCATCCACCGCCGGCTTGGGAAGTGTGGGCGTCGTGGCCGGCGCGGCCGGGACCGCCGACGATGCCGGGTTCGCCGCCAGCGCCTCGCGCTCGGTCTGGAGCCGGTCAAGTTCCGCGTCCACCCGGCGGCGGTCCTGGGCGACCAGCCCGGCGACGCTGACGACCCCGGCGCCCCCGACGCGCCCGCCCGCCGATGGCCGCACGGCCGCCGCGGTGAGCAGCGCGGCGCAGGCCACGACCAGGCCGACCAGCGCGATCCGCCAGGCCGTGGCCCGCCGCCGCGCCGCCGGCGTGGGCGCCGGCTCTTCTGTCTCGTCCGTCTCGTCCGTCGTGCTTCCGGCCTTCCGTGCCGGGCCACCGCCGGGCAAGGCCCGGGTGCCGCGATCGTCCCCCGCCGCAGGGTACGCCGCGGACCACGCTCCGCTGCCAGGGCGGTCACTCGCGGCGCGCCGGGGCGCGGCGGGAGCGCCCGTCACCACGTCCGTGGCGGTGCACTGTCTACGCTGGTGGTGAACATTTGGACGGTGCCGGCCCGGCGGCCTGGTCGGCGCACCGTGAGAACCTGGTCACGAGGAGCCCGCAGTGCCCGAATCCCGACGCCGGAAGCCGAAGAAGACCACGGTGGCGGCCCCGCAGACCAGCACGCGCGCACCGAAGCGCAAGCCGCCGTCACCGCCATGGTTCGGCGGCATGATCCTGGCGTTCTTCCTGATCGGCATCGCCTACCTGCTCGTGTACTACTTCTCGAACGGCGGCGTGCTGGGGATGGAGAGCCTCGGCGGCTGGAACATCCTGATCGGCTTCGGTTTTGTCGTCGTGGGCCTCGCCGTGTCCACCCAGTGGCGCTGACCGCCCGGTTCCAGGCAGCGCCCGGGGTTCCTGGCGGACCGGTCCGCCAGGAACCCTGACACAGGCGCGACTTGCACAGCTGTCATTCATCCACAACCGTTGTCCACAATGTGGATATCGGGGTTCTGACCCCCCATCCGGGTGGTTGTGTGCCCGGTGCCCGGTCCCGCGCGCCGGAGCCGGGCGGCGCCTCAGCACCCCGGCGGCTAGGAGCGGGTGAAGGACTCCCCGGACTCGGCCCGGATCACGTACATGACCGCGTTGATCAGCGCCAGGTGGGTGAATGCCTGCGGAAAGTTGCCCAGGTGCCGACCGTCGGCCGGATCGATCTCCTCGGCGTAGAGGTCCAGCGGGCTGGCCAGGCTCAGCAGCCGCTCGCACAGCTGCCGGGCCCGGGTGAGCTCACCGATCTCCACCAGCGCGGAGACGAGCCAGAACGAGCAGATGAGGAAGGCGCCCTCCTCGCCCTCGACCCCGTCGTCGGTCTCGTCCGTCCGGTAGCGCAGCACCAGGCCGTCCACCGTCAGCTCGTCGGCGATGGCGAGCACGGTCGCCTTCACCCGGTCGTCCGTCGACGGCAGGAAACCCAGCAGCGGCATCAGGAGCACCGAGGCGTCCAGCGACGTCGAGCCGTAGTACTGGGTGAAGACACCGCGGTGGTCGACGCCGTTCGCGAGCACGTCGGCGTGGATCTCGTCGGCGATGTCGTCCCAGCGGCCCGCGGTTCGCAGGTCACCGCGCATCTGCGCGAGGCGGCGCCCCCGGTCCAGCGCGACCCAGCAGAACATCTTCGACGAGGTGAAATGCCGCGGCTCTCCCCGGACCTCCCACATGCCGCGGTCCGTCTCCCGCCAGTGCGCGGCCGCCGCCTCCACCAGCCGGACCAGCACCGGCCACAGCCGCTCCGAGAGATAGTCCCGCGACCGGGTGTGCAGGTAGACCGAGTCGAGAACGGCCCCCCACACGTCATGCTGGCGCTGCTTCGCCGCCTCGTTACCGACCCGCACCGGGACGGCGCCGTCATAGCCGGACAGATGCCCGAGAATCTCCTCGTCGATCTTCGGCTCGCCACCGACCCGGTACATCACCTGGATGTCGTCGGCGTGCTCGGCGACGTCCGCGATGAAGGAGAAGAAGTCGTTGGCCTCGTAGTCGAGCCCGAGGGTGTACAGGCCCCACAGGGCGAACGTGGAGTCCCGGATCCAGCTGTAGCGGTAGTCCCAGTTGCGCTCGCCCTGCGGCGTCTCCGGCAGCGAGGTGGTCGCGGCGGCGAGCAGCGCCCCGGTCGGGGCGTAGGTGAGGCCCTTGAGCGCCAGTGCGCTGCGCTGCAGGTGCCGGCGCCACGGATGGTCGGGGAACCGCCCACGTGAAAGCCACTGCCGCCAGAACTCGGTGGTGCTGTCGACGGCGGCGCAGGCCTGCGGATAGTTGCCGGGCAGCAGCGGGTCCTCGGCCCGCCAGGTCATCGCCACGAACGCGGTGTCGCCCTCCCGCAACGTCGTCCGGGCCAGCGCGCGGCGGCCGTCGAACCCGAGCCGCAGGTCGGTGCGCAGCCGCAGCGCGACGCCCGCTGCCGGGTCGCCGGCCGGGGAGTCGTGGGTGATGATCCCGGTCGAGTAGTCCTCATCCTCGTACCGCCAGGACGCCGGGCTGCGGCCGTAGTCGAAGTTGGGCTCGCAGACGAGGCTGAGGTCGACGTCGCCGTGCTCGCAGCGGGCCAGCCGGAGCAGCACGTGGTCGGCGTCCCAGTCGCCCGGGGTGCGCCGGTGCGTCTTGGAGCGCCGGTGCGTCCGGTGCCAGCGGCCCACGACCAGGCAGTCGGTGACGATCAGCCAGCCCGTGGGCGTCTGCCAGGTCGTCTCAAGGACGTTCGTGCCGGGCAGGTACCGCCGGCCGGCCGGAATGAAGGTCCGGTCCGGGCCGAAGCGGAACCCGCCGGCCGAGCGGTCGAGGACGGCACCGAACACGCTCGGCGCGTCCGGGCGTGGCACGCACATCCACTCGACGTTGCCGCTGGGCGCCACGAGGCAGTTCGTCTCGCAGTCGGAGAGGAACCCGTACTCGGCGATCGGTGGGAACGGGCTGCCCCCGCCACGCCGCGTCGGTGTGTGCGCCACCGCTCCCCCTTCACCCGCGCCGCCCGCGCGGCGCCGTCGCGTGCGACCGGACGCCGTCACCGACGGATCAGGGCAACCGTGCCGCTACTTTAAGTAAAGTTAAGAACGCGAATGGTAGCCGTCGGGCCGTGGTGCGCAAGCCCCCCTGCCGGGGAGTCGCCAAGGCGACAGTCAAGGTGACACCCGGCCGCGATGGTCGACGAAGGCCTCCTCCGCGACCCAACCGGCGAACCGGTCCGGCCCCAGCGCCGCCAGCGCGCCCGCGGTCTGCGAGGCGTGCGCCCGCAACGCGGCGACCTTGCGTTCCAGCAGCCGTCCAGCCAGGTTCAGCCGTACCGCGAGCGCGCCTGGCGGGACGACCGGGCCGTCGTCGCCGTCAAGGTCCGCGCCATCCACCGCGATGCCGAGGAGTTCGTCGACGTCCCTCGTCCGCTCACGGTGGTCGGTCGACGCGGCCGCGTACAGCAGGCGGGCGCCGTCCGGGGCCGCCCGCGCGAACGCGGTGGTGGTCCAGGCCGAGACGGCGCGGTGGTCCGGATGGCCGGTGAACCCGTCCGGCCCGAACGTCACGACGACCGCCGGACGGAGCTCACGGATGATGCCCGCGATCCGCTCCACCGGGCCGGCCGGGCCCGGCGGGCCGGCCGGGCCCGCCGCGGCGGCCTGGGCGACCTGGGCGCAGCCGCCGTCGGGGAGTCCGAGCAGAACCTGCTCGCGCACCCCGAGGACGTCCAGCGCCTCGGCCAGCTCGGCCACCCGCAGCCGGTCGAGGGTCAGCCCCGGGGGCGAGCCGGGCGGGACCAGCCCGCCCAGCTCGCCGCGGGTGGCGGTGACGCAGACGACCCTGGCGCCGAGATGCGCGGCGGTGGCCATCAGCGCCCCGGAGAGGTAGGTCTCGTCGTCCGGGTGCGCCCAGACGCCGAGCAACGGTCCCGGGGACGGCGCCCCCGCCGGTGCGGTCGCCGGGGGTGCCGCCGCGGCGCGGCCCGCGGTGAGGAGGTCGAGGACCACCGCCGCCACCTCGGGATCGACCGGAGCGGCGGCCTCCGTCGCGGCCGGCCCGGAGGTCACGACCGGGCCGGAGGTCACGACCGGGCCTCGACGACGATGTTCACCATGGTCTCGGCGGCCACCCGGACGGAGCCGAACCCCGCCGCCGTGAGGACCTCGCGCAGCCGCGCCGGCCCGGCCATGCCGCCGAGCGCGTCCGTGGCGTCGCCGTCGCCGTCGTGGTCGTGGCCGCCGACGTGGTCGTGGCCGTGGCCGTGCTGGGACAGCGCGTCCGGCAGGCACACCAGGGTGGAGGCGGCGTAGAAGGTCAGCCCGACGACGTCGGTGTTCTCCTGCACGCTGTCCCCCGCGCGCGGCTCGACCAGCATCAGCGTGCCGCCCGGCGCCATCGCCCGGCGGCACGCCGCGGCGGCCGCCACCGCGTCCCGGACGTGGTGGAAGGAGTCGAAGAAGCAGACGAGGTCGTACCCGTTGCCGATGTCGCCGGTTACCGGGGCGACCGAGAACGTCGTCCAGTCGGCCACCCGGGCGCGGTTGGCGGCCGTCCGCGCGGCATGGATCGACTCGGGGTGCGGGTCGACGCCGTGGAAGGTGGACATCGGGAACGCCTCCGCCATGAGCAGCGTCGAGGTGCCGTGGCCGCAGCCCACGTCGAGGACCTTCGCGCCGGCACGCAGCCGCTCGACGACCCCGTCCAGCGCGGGCAGCCACTCGCTCACCAGGCTGGCGCGGTAGAGCGGACCGAAGAACCGGTCGACACCGCTGTAAAGCCGCGGGTCGTGGGTCCCCCAGCCGATGCCGCCGCCGGTGCGGAACGCCTCGACCAGCCGGTCCGCGGCCGCGTAGAAGCCCATGAGCGACTCGTAGCCGCCGGCCGAGGCCACCGGCGAGTTCGGGTCCGCGAGCACGGCGGCCCATTCCGCGGGCAGGTGGAACCGCCCGCTCGCCGGGTCATGGCGCAGGTTGCCCGCGGCGAACTGGGACGCGAGCCACTCGCGCAGGTACCGCTCGGCGAGACCGGTCGCCGCCGCGAGCTCCGTGCTGGTGACCGGGCCGGCGGCCGCGAGGGCCGCCCACAGCCCGAGCCGATCGCCGAGCCAGCCCAGCGCGCCCACGGTGGCGACCGCCTGGTCCTGGGCGATCTTGTAGGTGAACCGCTCGACCTCCGCGAGGTCCAGGCCCGCGGGCGTACCAGCCTCGGCGACCGCCGCTCCAGCCGTCTCGGGGGCACTCCCGGGGACGGTCCCGTCGGTGGTCCCGGGCGTTGCCTCTCGGCTCGTCTCGCCGGCCGTCGTCTCGATGGTCGTGCTCGTCATGGTCGTGCTCGTCATGGCTGCCTCCTCGCTGTGTCGGATGCCCGGCGAGGTGTCAGGCACCCGTCCGGACGATCCCGGTGATGAACACCTCTGAGACTGCGGTCACGGACTTGAATGGGACCTGCACGCGGGATGCGCGACGGTCCCGGCGGATGCACGGCCACCGAACGGCGGATGCACGGCCGTCCCGGGGGGCGGAAACGTCCCGGTGGGCGGAAATCGAGGGATTCGGGGGGCGACAACGTGGACGACGCGGACACGGGCGTGGAGATCGACGTGCTCGGCCCGATGCGGCTGCGTGTCGACGGCGCCGAGGTGGACGTCCCCGGTGCACGGCGGCGGGCGTTGCTGGCCATGTTGGCGATGTCGCGGGCGCGGGTCGTCGGGGCCGGCACGCTGATCGACGCGGTCTGGGGCGCCGACCCGCCCGCCTCGGCGGACGGCACGCTGCACAGCCATCTCTCCCGCGTCCGGGGCCATCTGGGGCCGCGGGCCGGCCGTCTCATCCGGGACGGCGCCGGATACCGCCTGGTCCTGGGCGCGGACGCGCTCGACGCCACCCGTGCCGAGGCGTTCGCCGCCCAGGCCCGCGCGCTGCGCCCCACCGACCCGGCCGCCGCGGTGGACCGGCTACGGCAGGCCCTCGATCTGTGGCGCGGTGACGCCCTGGCGGAGTTCGGCTCCGCCGGTCCGCTCGGCGCCGAGGCGGCCCGGCTCACCCGGCTGCGGCAGACGCTCGTGGACGGCCTGCTCGACGCCCGACTGGCCTGCGGCCCGGCTGGCGCGGTGATCGGAGATGCCGAGCAGGCGGCCACCGCCGACCCGTTACGCGAGTCGGCGCTGCTGCTGCTGGTCCGCGCGCTGGCCCTGGACGGCCGGGCACCCGAGGCCCTCGCGGCGGCCCGTGACTTCCGCCGCCGGCTCGCCGACCAGACGGGCCTGGAGGCGTCGCCGGCGCTGGCCGACCTCGAACGCGCGGTCGCCCGCGGCGACCTCGCCGGCCCCGTCCCAGGCGCCGTCCAGCCCGGCCCACCAGTCACGGCAGGCCAGCCGGTCACGGCCAGACCGGCAGTAACGGCAGGCCAGCCGGTCACGGCCAGACCGGCAGTGACCGCGGTCACGACACCGGCACGGCGGCCGGATGACCCGGACGGCCGCGGTGCCGGGCCGGCCAGGGCGCGCGTCCCGCGCTCGCCCACCCCGCTGCTGGGCCGCGCGGAGGAACTGGACCGGCTCGCGGAGCTGCTGCACCCCGACCGCTGCGTCACCGTCGTCGGCCCCGGCGGAGTGGGAAAGACCCGGCTGATGCTGGACCTGGTGCACCACGCCGCCCCGCGATGGCCGGACGGAGCCACCCTCGTCGAGCTGGCGCCCGTCCGGGACGAGGCGACCGTGCCGTTCGCGCTGGCCCAGGCCCTCGAGGTCACGACCAGAGGGGACCTGCTCCGCGCGGTCATCGACTATCTGGCGACCCGCCGGCAGATCCTGGTGATCGACAACTGCGAGCACCTCCTGGACGCCGTCCGCGACCTGGTGGGCGAGCTGCTCCGCTGGGTACCCAACCTCACGGTGCTCGCGACCAGTCGCGCTCCGCTGGGAACGTCCGGGGAATGGGTGTTCCGCCTCGGGCCGCTGCCGCTGCCCGCCCCGGACACCGATCCCGCGGGCGCCGCCGCCGTTCGGCTGTTCCTCGACCGGGCACGCCAGGCACGGGGCGGCCGGGATCTGCCCGCGACGGCCCTCGAGGACGCCGCGGCGATCTGCCGACGCCTGGACGGGCTGCCGCTGGCCATCGAGCTCGCCGCGAGCCGGCTGACGGCGCTGAGCCCGGCCGACCTGCGCGCGCGGATGGACGCCGGGCTCGACCTCGGGCGAGGCCGGCGACCGCCCGTCGACGACGACCGCCATCACACCCTGCGCGGCACGATCGCCTGGTCCTACCGGCTACTCGACGCCCAGGCCCAGCGTCTCTTCCGCCACCTGGCGGCGGTTCCCGGCCTGTTCGACCTCTCGATCGCGGAGGCCGTCGCCGACGCCGTCACCTGCTCCGAGGATCCCGAGCCGGCGGAGGATCCGATCGCCGCCCTCAGCACACTTGTCGACGCGTCGATGGTGGAAACGGTCACCGACCCGGCCCATCCCGATGACGGCACCGCGTTCCGCATGCTGGACAGCATCCGCGCGTTCGGCCTGGAGGCCGCTCGGGCCGCCGGGGAGCTCGAGACCGCCCAGATCCTGATCGCGGCGTGGGCCCGCGAGTTCACCCGGTCGGCGGCGGGCGGCCTGCATGGTCCGGACGGGCCGCGCTGGGGCCGGCGGATCCTGACCGCGCTGCCCGTGCTGCGTGCCTGCCGCGAGCGGATGCTGAAACACGGCGACCTGGCCGGGGCGGCCCGGATCAGCATCGATCTCGGGGAGTTCGCGGCCTGGCACAACAACGCCGAGCTGTGGGCCTGGGCCCTGGAGACCGCGGACGACCCCGGCCTCGCCGAGCTGCCCGAGGCCCCGCTGCTGTACGCCGCGGCCAGCCACGCGGCCTGGCGGGCCGGCAGTCTCGGGAAGGCCCGCGAGCTGGCCGACCGGGCCCTCGCCACCGCCGTGGACGACGCCGGTGTCGCGACCGCCCGGTACGCGCTGGGCGTGACCGACCTCTTCGCGGGCGAGTTCGCCTCATCGATCGACCACCTCGTCGCGGCGGCCGCGCTCGACGCCGACCTGGCCGCCAACGAGATGGCCGTCGCGGCGTTGGCCGCGGCCTACGGCGGCGATGCCGACCGGGCGGACGCGCTGGTCACGCGGGCACGTCAGCTCGTCGGCACGTCGGGAGGGCCGATCATCTGGTCGTTCGTCGAGTACGTCCAGGCCGAGATCCACATCCACGACGATCCCGTTACGGCGCGCCGGCACGCCGAGCGTGCCCTGGCCGCGGCCCGCGCCGGCGGCGTCACCTTCGCGGTCGGGATCTCGCTGGTCACCCTCGCCTCGTCCGCGGTGCGGACGGGTGACCTGGCGACCGCGACCGCCCACTACCCGGAGGTGATCCGGCTGTGGCTGCGCACCGGTAGCTGGCCGCAGCAGTGGACCACGCTGCGCAACGTGGCGGACCTGTTCGGCCGGTTGGGGCGGGACGCCGAGGCGCTGCTGCTCTCAACGGCCGCCGACGCGGACCCGGACTCCTCCGCCGTGGTCGGAGCGGATGCCGAGCGGGTCCACAACCTGGTTGAGCAGCTGCGGGACAGGCTCGGCGTGGACGCGGTCGCGGCGATCCGGCGGCAGGCCGCCCAGCTGACCCGGCTGGAGGTCGTGGACCGCGCCCTGACCACGCTCGCCGAGCTGGAGCACCAGGGGGCCGGGACGCCCGCGCCACCTGTGGTTGGGTGAGGCGGGTGAGCACGCCCCCGGTCGACCTCTCCTGGTCGCCGCCGCTCTGGCGGTGCGTGGCCTACGCCGCGGGCGGCGCGGTGCTGCTCGTTGTGGCCGCCGTCGAGGACCTCGCCTGGCGGGTCGCCTCCCTCGACGGCGCGGGACGGCTGCTGGTCGGCCTGGTCGGGCTGGGCCTGGTGGCGCTCGCGATCAACGACGCGGTGTCCCGGCCGACGCTGCGGCTCGGCCCCGGCGGGATCGACTACATGGAGGGCCTGCGGCGCCGGCACCTGCCGTGGGCCGCGGTGATCGGCGCGCGGTCAGGCACCCTCACCCACGGACGGCGCCTCGTTCACC
The DNA here is from genome assembly GCF_004337455.1 of Parafrankia sp. BMG5.11. Taxonomy (NCBI): domain Bacteria; kingdom Bacillati; phylum Actinomycetota; class Actinomycetes; order Frankiales; family Frankiaceae; genus Parafrankia; species Parafrankia sp. BMG5.11. The sequence continues at coordinate 66,109 of NZ_SJXI01000044.1, forward strand.
TACGAACCCTGGAGATCGAGACCATCGACGGGCCCGTGCTGCTCAGCCGCCGCGCACTGGGCACCGACCCGGAGCGGGTGGCCGAGGCCGTCGAGGAACTCCGCCTCCGCCTGGGCTGACTCCCGACGGCGGCAGGGGGCCGCTAGGCGAAGGCGGTGGTCAGGTCCGCGCTCTTGATGACGGCCGCCGCGAAGAGCAGGCCGACAAGCGCCAGCACCCCGGCCGCCTGCACGACCGTTCGGCGCGGCGGGACGTAGGCGTAGAGCAGGCCGACGAGCACCCCGGCCGCCAGCCCCCCGACGTGGCCCCAGCGGTCGATGAAGGACAGCGTGAACGTGAGCGCGAAGTTGATCCCGATCAGGATCAGGATCTGCGTCGTGTCGGCGCGCAGCCGCCGGGCGATCACGTAGTACGCGCCGAAAAAACCGAAGATCGCGGTGGACGCCCCGACCGAGTTCACGGACACACCGTTCACCAGGTAGCTCAGGGTGTTCCCACCGACGGCGCAGGCGACGAACAGGGCCACCAGGCGGAGCCGCCCGAGAATCGCCTCGAGCTGGTAGCCGAGCACGAACAACGCATACAGGTTCACCAGGACGTGCAGGTAGTTGACGTGCAGGAAGGCGGCGGTGAGGAGCCGGTAGTACTGGTCGTCCCACGCGAGAGACACGCCGTACAGGCGGAAGTCGGCGCTGAACTGGTTCAGGGAGCCGGAGTCGCGCGCCAGCCCGGGCAGGCCCTGCAGGACGAACGCGACGAGGCACAGGCTGATCAGAACCTGGGTGACCAGCCCGCGGCGACCGGCTCCCGGCCGGCCACCGAAGTCCGTCCGCGGCTCTCGGCGCCGCTCGGGGCGCCCGCCACCGCCGGCGCCGGACTCCTCCGGGCAGTGGAAGCCCACAGCCGCCGGGCGCATGCAGTCCGGGCAGATGGGACGCCCGCACCGCTGGCAGGTGACGTACGTCTCCCGCTCGGGATGCCGATAGCAGTGGGGCAGGCTCGGCGCTCCCGCCGGCGGTGGGGTCCACCCGGCGTGGCCGGCGGGCGGGCCGGTCTCCGGCCGCCATCCGACCTGCTCGTGCGGCGGGCCGCCCGACGCAGGGCCGCCGTTGGGAGGGCCGCCGTTGGGAGGGCCGCCGGCGGGCGGCGGCTCGCCTGCGGCGGGCAGGGGGGACGCGGGACGCGGGATCTCGGCTTCGCCGGCACTACCGGCCCCACCGGAACCCCCGGGCGCATCAGAAGAGCCTTCCGGCGCACGGGTCGGATCACCCGCTGGCGAGTCCGTCACCGCCGGACCCGCCGCGCCGGGCACCTGCGATCATCCCGGTCGGTCGCGCGCGCCGCCCCTGCCCTCATGATCGACGCTTCAGGCCGGGCGGCGTTCGACGACGATCTCCTGAACCACCACGTCGGTCTTGGGGCGGTCCTGAGCGCCGGTCGGCGTCTTACCGATCTTGTCGACGACGTCCGTCCCCCGGGTGACCTCGCCGAAGATCGTGTGCTTGCGGTTCAGCCAGTCGGTGGCCGCCGTGGTGATGAAGAACTGGGAGCCGTTCGTGCCCGGGCCCGCGTTCGCCATCGCGAGCAGGTACGGACGGTCGAACCGCAGGTCGGGGTGGAACTCGTCGGCGAACTGGTAGCCGGGGCCGCCCCGGCCGCTGCCGAGCGGGTCGCCGCCCTGGATCATGAAGTTCGGGATCACCCGGTGGAAGATCGTCCCGCTGTACAGCGGCACACCGGTCTTCTTCTCGCCGGTCGCGGGGTCGGTCCACTCCCGGGACCCGGTCGCGAGCCCGACGAAGTTCTTGACCGTCTTCGGCGCGTGATCCGGGAACAACCTGATCTCGATGTCGCCCTGAGTCGTGCGCACCGTCGCGTACAGCTCCTCGGCCATGGGGCCTCTCTTCTCTCCGTCTTTTCGGCACGTACGGCGTGTCCTGGCCCCGATCGTATGCCGCACCTCCGACCGGAACCTGGCGCGCCGCCCGCGGCCGGCTCCCGGACATCCCGACAGGCACGCCGGACGCCGCCCCGGACCCCGGGCCGTACCCGAGCGGCACCACGGTCCGCACCCACACGGGACCACCGGTAACCGTCGGTACCCGGGACAGCACAGGGCATGTGTCACAAGGGTAGGTGACACGACCCGACGTCCCGCCGCGTTGTTAGGAGCCACCGAACGGGGTACGGGACACTGCACAGATCTTGACGGCGCGTATCAACACACGCCGGTGGAGCCGTGGCCGGCCGCCGGGCGCGATCCGGCACCAGGATCGCGACAGGCCACGACGCAATAAGCGAAGGGATGCCATGAGCACGACACTCAAGGACAGGCTCGCGCACGTGACGGACGCCGCGCCGGTGAGCGGGCTCCCTGGCGCGGCGAAGAACGCGGCGGATCGCGCCGGCGCGGCGGCGTCGAAAGCCGCGTTGAAGGCCGGCAGCACCGCGGGCTCGGCGGCGCACGCCACCCGTGACGCCAGCAGCACACTCGTGCACCGGGTCTCCGACGTCTCCGGCGCCGGGGGGACGGCCGCGGGCAAGGCTGCCGGCAAGGCCGCGGGGCTCGCCGTCGGCAAGGCGTCGGCGGTGTCGGGCCGGACGGCCCGGCGGATCGAGAAGGCCCGCTCCAGCGCGGAGCTGTCGGCCGAGCGGGCGCGGATGGCGACCGAGCTCCGGTTGGAGAAGTCGCGGTCGCGCAAGGCCGTCCGCTCCGAGTCGAAGGCCCGCCAGCGGGCCGACCGCGCTCAGGAGCTACTGGAGAAGCGACTGGAGAAGGCCGAGGTGAAGCTCGCCCGGGTGCACCGCCGCCGGCGGCGCGGAGTCGTGACGCTGTTCCTCATCGGCGTCGGCGCGGCCGCCGCCGTCGCGGCGCGCCGCTACCTGGCCAGCGCCGACACCGAGACGATCACGGCCGAGCCGGTCACCCCGCTGCGCTCCGACCTCGCCGACGGCGTGAGCCCGGAGGTCACCTCCGGGCTCGAGGAGATGCCCGGCGTCGACACCATGACCGAGGCTGGCCGGCGCACCTGACCGGCGCGTGGTGCCCGGCCCTTCCTCGGGCCGGGCACCGTCTGCCGTCGGCTCAGACGCCCCGCTGGTTCCGATGCCGCCGGCTCGTCCGACGCCGTCAGTTCAGACGTGGCCGGGAACGGGCTGGGATGCGCCCTCGGCTGCACCGGCCGACTCCAGCCGGCCGGCGGCCGACGTGATCATGAACAGCCCGGCGAGCATCGCTGCCAGGCACATCCCCGCCCCGACCAGGAGGGCGTCGGCGTACCCGGCGACCGAGGCCTCGATGATCGCGGCAGGCGAGGGCCTGGCCGACCCGGCGGCGCTGGCCGCGTCCGCCGCGTGGTTGTTCGCCACCGTGCTGGCGACCGTGGCGAGAACCGCCAGCCCGATGGCACCGCCGACCTGCTGGGTGGTGTTCAGCAGACCGGAGGGCAGGCCGGCGTCAGCCGCGTCCACGCCGGCAACCGCGACGGCGGTGAGCGGGACGAACGAGATCCCGACCCCGAAGCCGAACAGCACCGTCGCGGGCAGCAGCAACGTGGGGTAGGACGAGTCCGCCGACAGGGTCGACAGCCAGAAGAGCGCCCCCGCCGCGATCAGCGGGCCGATCACCAGCAACGGCTTCGCCCCGAACCGGCCGAGCACCTGGCCGGAGACTCCCGCCGCCACCATGATCGCGATACTGACGGGCAGGAAGGCGAAGCCCGTCTGGAGCGGGCTGTAGCCGAGCACGCCCTGCACGAACAGGGTGAGGAAGTAGAAGACACCGAACATCGCCGCGGCGACGGCGAGAATGATCAGATTGGCGCCGCCGCGATCCCGGTTCCGGAACAGCCACAGCGGAACCAGCGGCTCGCGGCACATCGCCTCCCGGAGGAGGAAGAGCCCCAGGAGCGCAACCCCGCCGATCAGGCAGAGCAGAGTCAGCGCGTCCGACCATCCGTGGGTGGTCGTCCTGGTCAGGCCGTAGACGCCGACCGTCACACCGGCGGTGACCCCGACCGCGCCGGGGAGGTCGAACGTTCCCGTCCGCCGGGGTGCCTCGGTCAGGACCCGCGGCGCCAGCAGGGCCACGAGCAGGCCGATCGGCGCGTTCACGAACAGGACGAAGCGCCAGGACAGCAGGTCGGTGAGGACGCCGCCGAGGATCAGCCCGATCGCGGCACCCGATCCGGACATCGCGGCGTAGATGCCGAACGCCCGGTTCCGTTGCTGGCCCTCCGGGAAGGTGGTCGTCACCAGCGACAGTGCCGCCGGTGCCGCGATCGCGCCGCCGACCCCCTGTACGACCCGGGCGACGTAGAGAAAGGCCGGGGTCGTCGCGAACCCGCCCACCAGCGACGCCAGGGCGAACAGCAGGACACCGACCACGAACATCCGGCGGCGGCCCAGAATGTCGCCCGCCCGGGCGCCGAGCATCAGCAGGCCACCGAACGCGAGGGTGTAGGCGTTCAGGACCCAGGGCAGGTCGACCTCGCTGATCCCGAGATCGTCACGCATGCTCGGCAGCGCGACGTTCACGATCGTCGCATCGAGAACGATCATCAACTGTGCCCCACAGATGACCAACAGGGCGAGACCGAACCGCCCCGACGTGCCGGCCGGCGGCTGCGGTGTTGTTCCTGTGTCGGGTGGAGTCGACATGCCTGGGAACATAACCGGGGCCGCCGACGGAATTCGGCCAGAGACTGCCGCCAGCCATATCCCCAGGAAATGTGACTCTGATTACATATTGTGAGGAGTCTCCCGGCCACCGCCAGCTACCACATCCCGGGGAATATCCGTATTCGTCCTGGTCAGGGCACTTATTTCATAATGTCCCGGTGCGTCCGCGGGCACCGCCGGGTTCCGCGGTACCACCGGCGCGATCCGCCGGTACGCCGCGCCCACCGGCGGGCGGGGGTCGGTGTCGCCCCGGTTCGGCCAGAAGGCCATCGCCCGCTCCGCCATCGCCGTGATCGTCAACGAGGGGTTCACCCCGAGGTTCGCCGGCACCGCCGAGCCGTCCACAACGTGCAGGCCGGGATGGCCGAAAACCCGGTGATACGGGTCGATCACGCCCCGGGCGGGATCAGCGGCCAGGACCGCCCCGCCGAGGATGTGCGCCGTCAGCGGGATGTCGGCCAGCTCGGTGATCGCGCCGCCCGGATGCCCGCCCAGCCGCTCCGCCACCAGCCGCGCCGCCTGGTTGCCCTCCGGTATCCAGGTCGGGTTGGACTCCCCGTGGCCAGCGTGGCTCGTCAGCCAGGACGTCCCGAACGGCCCGCGGCGCCGGCTGACGGTGAGCGAGTTGTCCCGGGACTGCATGACGAGAGCGATCATGGTTCGTTCCGACCACCGCCACGGCAGGGCGAGCAGCGTGAGGTACGGGCGGCGGGCCAGCAGCAGCAGGTGCTTCGCCCAGCGTGGCAGGGAGCCGCCGCCGTCGGTCATGGCACTCGACAGGAACGCCATGAGGTTGCTGCCCCGGCCGTACCGGACAGGTTCCACGTGCGTGTGATCGTTCGGGTAGAAGGACGACGTTATGGCCACCCCCCGGGTGATCCGCTCATCCGGCCGCAGCCGGGTCGCGCCCAGGATCGCCTCGGAGTTCGTCCTGGTCAGGTGGCCGACCCGGTCGGAGATGCCGGGCAGGTGCCCCTCTTCGCGCATGCCGAGCAGGAGGCGCTGGGTTCCCAGGGCGCCCGCGGCGAACACGACCTGGCGGGCCGTCCAGCGCCGCGCGTCCCGCCGCCGGCTGCCGGTGCGCACCGTCTCGACCTCGTAGCCACCGCGCCCGTCGGGGCGCACCGAGCGCACGGTCGTGTCCGCCACGATGCGGGCGCCCAGCCCTTCGGCCAGGTGGAGGTAGTTGCGGTCCAGGGTGTTCTTCGCGCCGCGCCGGCATCCCGTCATGCACTCGCCGCACTCGACGCAGCCCGTCCGGGCCGGGCCGGCGCCGCCGAAGTAGGGATCGGGAACCGTCACCCCCGGCTCGCGCTGGCCGTCGCGGCCGAAGAACACGCCGACGTCGGTCAGGCGGAAGGTGTCCCCGACGCCCATATCCCGTGCGACGTCCCGGAAGACCTCGTCCGCCATGGTCATCGACGGGTTCCGGGTGGAGCCGAGCATGCGCTCGGCCTGGCCGTAGAACGGCCCGAGCTCGGCACGCCAGTCGGCGATGTCCGCCCACTGGGGATCGTCGTAGAAACCGTCCAGGGGCCGGTACAGCGTGTTCGCGTAGACGACCGATCCACCGCCGACCGCTGCTCCGGAGAGCACCAGCACCCGCCCGAGCAGGGTGATCTTCTGGATCCCGTGGCACCCGAGCCGCGGCAGCCACAGGTACCTGCGGATGTCCCAGCTCGTCTTCGGCAGTGTCGCCGGGGTGAACCGGCGGCCGGCCTCGACGACCGTGACGCGGTAGCCCTTCTCGGCCAGGCGGAGCGCGGTCACGCTGCCCCCGAACCCGCTGCCGATCACCAGGACGTCGCAGTCGTCCCGAGGCTCGATGTCCGCGCCCGACCGCTCGGTCTCGTCGCCGCCCATGTGCCCCATCATGCCGCCAGGCATTCAGGTGCGCCGGGGCGCCGGGAACGGAGCGTGACGGACGACCATCGCGCTCTACTCAATCTTCCGTGAGCGGCTCCGCTTCCTGGCTCGTACCGTTCTGCACGCCCGCGGTGCCCGGCGGGGTCTGGGCCGATGAGCCCTCAACAATCGAGTCACCGCCCACCAGGTCACCAGGCTCCGAGTCACCGGCTGCTGAGATACCGGCCGTCTGGAGTCGCTTCGCCTCCTCGTTGCGTCGGGCCTCCTCCGCTCCGGCGGCCGCCGCCGCGGCGATCGCGGCGAGATCCGGCGGCGGGGGCGGCGCGGCAGGCGACTGCTCCACCGGGCCCGCCCGATTCACCTGACTAGCCGATTTAGCCGAACTCGCCTGGTTCGCCACGACGTCCGAGGTCGAGGCCGGACGGGCCGGCGGCGCCGGAGGGTTCGCGGCGGGGGAACGCCCGGACCGCGCCGAACCCGCCTTCGTCGCGGCGGCGGTGGTGACCGCCGCGACCGGACCGGCCGGTGGCGGTCCGGCGGCCCGCACCGGGGTGGACGTTCTCGCGGACGCCCCCGCCGCGGACGGCCCAGGCGCCGACGGCGGTGCCGGTCGCGGCGGACGCTCCGGGGCGGCCCGCCAGCCCAGGCAGGACTTGCAGCCACACTCGGTCACGCCCAACGGCAGCCGGTCCATCCGCCACCGGATGTTGTCGGCCACATCGTCGCCGTTCACCCAGACACCGTTGGCGACGAAGTTGACCAGGTGGGTGGCCAACTCCACCGGAGCCCAGTCGCCTTCGGAGAGAACCTCGTAGACCCGCCTGTCCAGCTCCGCGAAGTCCTCGACCTGGCGGCGCAGCATCTTCGCGAGGATTTCGATCACCTGGCGGGTTGCCATCCGGATCTCGTCCACGACAGGTGACTCGACCGGTTCCGGCTCGGCTTCCGACTCCGGCTCCGGTGCCGCTGCCTGCGGCTGCGGCTGCGGCTGCGGCTGCGATTCAGGCGACGGTGCCTCGGCGGTCGGCGCAGTCGTAGCCGGCGCAGTCGTAGCCGGGGCGGGCGCGGGCGGCTGAGGCGCGGGCATCGTCGGCTGGGACGCGGGCGCGGTCGGCGCAGGGGGCTGAGACACGGGCGCGATCGGCCCGGGCGCCGTCGGCTGAGGCGCGGGCACGGGCGGTGCAGGTGTGATCGGCGGCTCGGCGCTCGTCGCGACCCCGCGGAGGGAGGCCTCCGGCGCCCGGGCCGCACCGGCTACCCGCTCGCTCACGGGAACGATCGGCCGCGGCCCGAGTGAACGGCCCGAGGCCGCCGATGCCGAGATGGCCGACGCGGACGCCGACTGCGCGGACGCGGACTGCGCCGTCGCAGAAGGTACAGACGATGAAGGCGCAGACGCCGACTGTGCGGACGAGGCTGACTGTGCCGTCGGAGACTGTGCCGCGCCGACGGCCCCTGTCGAGATGTCGGACACTGCGCGGACCGCGCCGCCCGCTGTTCCGGCAGCGACGTCGGAGCCCATCTGGCCGCCACCGAACGGCACGTAGCTCGTCTCGCCGACGGCCATCGGGCGCGCCTCGTCCACCTGCTCCGGGCCGGCCGCGGAGGCTGTGTCTCCCACGGTCACCGGCGCCACCGAGGACGCGGCCACGATCACGTCCGTGACCGCCGACGGGGGGAGCGTGCGCGGCTTGCGCCGCACCCGGACAACCCCGCGGCCGCCCGCGCTGTACGTCGCGCGCTTGCGGCGGCGGACGAGCGCCGGCCGCTCCAGGGTTCCGGAGGCGAGGCACCCGGAGCCCCGGCCGGGCTCCGACGGCCCGCCCGGTGCCGGGGGGGTCGTGAGCATGCGATCGGACGACGTCACCGCGGCGAGGCCGGGGGTGCGGCGGGCCGGCGCGGCGGTCGCGCCAACCAGCTCCGTGTCCCGCTGCTCGACGTCCTCGCCGGCAAGCCGGTAGCCGCCCGCACGCGCGACCGCGACGGGCACGCTCAGCAGGTACCGCGCCGGCCGGCCGGCCGCGGGCCGGGTGATCGTCACGAGCCAGCCGTTCGCCCGCAGCAGCGACAGCTGCCGCTGCACGTGGGTACGGCTGAAGTTCGTCTGCTCGCAGAGCAGCGACAGGCCGGGCGAGGTGACGTAGGCACCGCTCGGCGCCGGCCGGTCCGCCGGGGCGCAGTGCGTACAGATCGTGAAGGCGACGAGCTTCATCGCGGGCGTGACGCCCGACTTGACGTTCAGGAGAGCGTCGTGCCAGTCCGCCGTGCTCGCGACCGGGACACCTCGATCGGGAGTACTGACCATCACTAGGGCGCCAGGAATGACTAACTGGGTCATGGTGTCGGAAGCCACGTTCCTCCTTCCCTCAGATGGCGGGCGTCTCCCGGTGCCGGAGGCCGCCGCCCCCGCGGCTCCTCCGCTCGCGACCGACCGGTCACGGGTACGCAGCCGCCGACTGGCGCGTTCGATGGTCTTTGGTATCAGTCGTGGAGGCCGTCCAGTGATGCTGAGATCGCGTTGTTGTGCGGTCTCGTAGTTGTCCGATCGCTTTATCGGGCATTTAGCCAGGAACTCAGGGTGCGCGCTCCCGGGGGCACGACGCTCACCCCCGGAGCGCGCAGGTTGTCGAATGCACCTTTGTCATCTGAGCCAGGCCGCTCCGGCAGCACCCGGAACCCCGGCGGGGAGACAACGATACGCGGGCCTTCGTCCGCTCACGTACGTTACTCCGCCCCCCGCGGCGACGCGCCGGGGCCGACCACCGCCCACCCACGTCCAGAACACAGCTCCCTCACCGCGTCGTGTGACCGCGAAGTCACCGGGTGCTCCAACCATCGGCGGTGACCTCGATGCGCGGACGCAGAGCATACAAAGAGCGCACACCGGCCGGGGAGGGAATCGTCCGTGACAGTCCGGAATGATCGGCACCACCCGGTTGGGCCCGCCGGCTCCGAGCCAGACTGCGCACAGCGAGGCCACACTCCGGCCACGGCGCATGATTCGATCGAATTTTCTCTGCTGCGCCGAGGTCAAAAACCTCTCGCGAATCACAACGTTGAGGATCTTTATTCGCAATCATCGGCACACATCAGAGTCGAGCTCAACCCAAAAAAGCGACAACTGATTGATGTCACAGCGGTGTCCGGCCGCCCACCACCCCCACCCGGCAACAACGATCTGCTCGCCAGACAGCTCGGGTTCCCGCTCGACGAGCCGGGTAGGTCCGCTCCGACGGCACGTCCCGCCGCCGTCGCCGAGGCGCGACCCGGGACGGACAGATCGCGCCGAGCAGGAGGACAACGATGACCGACGGCGCCCTGACCGGCACGCAGGCGGACCAGACCCCGGAACGAACCGGCGCGCCGGCGACCGAACGGCACAGCGGTCCTACGGTGGGCACAGCAGCCGACATCGTGGTCGGGATCGACGGATCCCCCGGCTCCGCGGCGGCGTTGACCTGGGCGGTCGCCGAGGCCGGCCGGCGCGGCCTGCGGGTGCGCGCCGTCCTCGGGTCCTGCGCCGACGAGCAGCCCGCCGCCGTACGCAGGTCCGCCGACGCGATCGCCGGGCCGCACGACGAGGCCACCTTGGCCTTCGCGGCCAGCCACCTCCTGCATGAGACGATCAGTGCTGCCCCCATCCCCGCGGGACTCGAGGTCCTCGAGGAGGTGGTGGACGCTCCTGGCGCCGAGGCCCTGCTCACCGCCGGCCGGGACGCCGCCATGATCGTCGTCGGAGCGCGCGGGCGCGGGCTCCTGCACCGCCTGCGGCTCGGATCGGTGAGTACGTCCGTGGCCGTCCATTCCCCCGTGCCAGTGGTCGTCGCGCGACTCCCCCGTTCGGGGGATGCCGGCGAGCCCGATGCGGACGGCCTCGCCGGTGCCGGGCCGGTCGCCGACGGGCGGCTGAGCCCCACGAGCGCACCGGGGCAGGGCCCGCCGCACCGGCGGCCGGTGGTCGTCGGGGTCGACGGCTCACCCAACTCGCTGGCCGCGCTGCGGTGGGCCGCGGTCACGGCGGCACTGCGTGGGGCACCGCTGCATGTCATCCACAGTTGGCTCGCCGCGGTCCCCCTCCCGCTCGCCGAGACGTCCGGGGAGATCGTGCAGGCGCTCGAAGGCCAGGCGCGGGCCGTGCTGGACGAGTCCATCGAACAGGTCCTCGGCCCGATCCCCGGCGGCGAGCCAGGGGAGCCCGCCGAGCCGGGCGGTACGGAGCCCGCCGTGCTCCGGCTCGCCGCTCCGGCGCCCGGCTCCGGGGAGATCGACGTCTGCCGTCAGCTGGTACCCGCCTCTGCCACCCGGGCCCTCCTCGAGGCCAGCCACGACGCCGACCTGTTGGTCGTCGGAGCCCGGGGCAGGGGCGGATTCGCCGAGCTCCTCCTGGGCTCGGTCAGCCACCAGACGATGCTGCACTCCGCCGCCCCCGTAGCGATCATCCGGGCCTGACACCTGACGCCCGGAGAAGGCCGCTCAACGAGGCGGCGGACCGCGGCCGGTCGAAGCCCACTGGACGCCCGCCAGCGCCGGCTTCAGGCCGTCCCAGTCGCGCCAGTCCAGCCGGTTGTCGGTGCCGGTCTGATCCCACGGGTTGCGGAGGAGGACCTGCCTCGTCCGCGCGTCCGCCTTCAGTACCGCGTAGGCGTGGTTGGGCACCAGCCCGCAACCCGGCGGCGGGTCCGAACGCGTCACGACGGTCACCACCCCACCGGCTGCCAGCCTGGCGGCGAGCTCGTCGACACCCACGGCGGACGGCGGGCGGCGGGCGGCGGTTGTGCCGGTCAGGTACTCCATCGCGGTGGCGGGGTCACCGCCCTCGAGACGCGCGTAACTGCCGGCCGTCCGCGCCCAGGCCTTCTCGTAGAGCGCGGCCCAGAGCTCCGGCTCGCCCGCGGCGTTGTCCGCGTCCGCGGCGATCTCCTGCCCGGCCTCCGCCCGGGCAGGCAGGCTTCTGGTGACCGTGACCGGGACCGCGCCGGTAGGAAGGTGGACGGTGACGCTGACCGTCCCGTTCGGGTTCTCCCGCAGATTGCGGCGCAGCAGCCCCGGATCGGCCTGCGCGATACCGATGAGCGCGGCCAGGAGGTAGCAGTCCCCCACCGCGCCCTGGCCGACGTCCGACGGGGTGACACCGCTCGCCCAGACCGGATCGCGACCGTGGTCGCGCATCGTCAGGTCGCCGGTGGACGGCGGATGCCCCGCGGTGTACGCCCACGGCCGATACCGCCCGCCCATGGACGGTTCGAGGCCGGGGAACAGCCGCGCGATCTCGGCCACCATCGACGCCGGCGCCCCGCGCAGGAGCAGGTCACCAAGGGAGAGGACGGCCGGCAGGAGGCCCAGCGTGCGCAGCTCCACCCGGGTCGGCGCGATACGGACCGCGGCGGCGAGCACCTCCAGCGGGCGCCCCCGCAGCCCGCCGATGACCGCCCGCAGCTCGGCCGGGCCGAGCCGGCCCAGCCGGGTGGACAGCTCGCTCAGCTCACGCGGATCGAGGCGGAACGGGTCCGCGCCGATCGACGCGGTCAGCTCGGCCACGGTGCGCGCTGTGTCCGCGCCCGCCGACCGCGGTTCGGTGAGCCGGGCGGCGTGCTGCATCTCGGGACCCGGCGCCCGCTCCACGGCCGGAGCGGATGTCGCAAACCCGCCGGACCCGCCGAACCCGGCAGACGCGCCAGACGCGGCGTAGGCCAGTCTGCCGTCGATGGCGCCGGCCATGTCGGGTGCCTCGGCCGCCACCCGGTCTAGGCCCCGACAGCACCCCTCCGCCGCCAGGGCACCACCCATGTCACCGGGCAGGGCGTGCGCCACGCGCCTGACCTCGGCCGCGAGCCGGGCCGCGTCGTCCGCGGCACGCCGGAGCCGGCGGGCCAGCTCCGCGAGCCGCTCCGGAGAGAAGGCAACGCCCACGACGGCCGGATGAGAGACGGGCGAGCGCGGGGCGCTCACCGCCGCCGGCCCGAGCGTCACGGCCCCCCAGGCGCCCCGAGCCGCAAGGAACTCCAGACGCACCGCCTGCTCCCGCGCCGCACGGGCGCCGGCCGCGAGCGCGGACGTCCACTCGTCGATGCGGCCATGGCAGCGGCGCTGCCAGGGTGACCGCCAGGTCTCGTCGTCGTCCAGGACGATCACCGGCGCAAGCAACGACGAGCTCTCCACCGCGACCCGGCGCAGCACCGCCGCCGCGGCGGCGACCGGAGCCCCTTCGGCCCACTGCCCTTCGATCCACTGCCCTTTGATCCGCTGCCCCTTGATCGACAATAGTCACACTCCGACCACATCTGTGACACGAAACGTGATGATCAACGGTATCCGCGTTCCACCCGCGGTGGACCAGCGCGTCGGTAGAGGACAACAGACAGTTCCGCCAGTCAGAGCAGCGGCCGCAGGTCGAGGGCGGCGCTAGAGGCCGGCCGCCGCCATCACGCGCAGGCACCGCTTCTCGAGGTGTGTGACGACCTGCCAGTACTCGCGGAACGCCGGGTTGGTCGTCTGGCCGTGGTGGTAGCGGAAGTAGATCTGCTGCGCGATGACAGCCAGCCGGAACAGCCCGAACACCTGGTAGAAGGGCCATCTGCCGACGTCCAGCCCGCGCCGTGCCGCGTAGTACTCGACGATCTCCGCCCGGGTGGGCATGCCCGGGCTGTGGGTCGGCTGGCGCCGGGTGAGCCGGAAGAGGTCGTCGTCGTCAGCCTGCACCCAGTACGCGAGGGCACCCCCGAGGTCCATCAGCGGATCGCCGAGGGTGGCCATCTCCCAGTCGAGGACGCCACTGATTCGGGGGAGGCCGTCGTCGTCGATACGGGCCACGTCGAAGACCACGTTGTCGATGCGGAAGTCGTTGTGGATGACGCACGTCGCGACGTCCTCGGGGGCGTACTCCATGAGCCAGCGCACGACGACCTCGAAGGAGGGCACGTTCGGCGTGCGGGCCTCCCGGTAGCGCCGGGCCCAGCCGGTCAGCTGCCGATCGACATACCCGGCACCGCGCCCCAGGTCGGACAGCCCGTGGGCGACCGGGTCGATGTCATGCAGGGCGACCAGGAGATCCACGACGTGGAAGGCGAGACGGCGCGTCCGCTCCGGGTCGAAGGTGAGTGAGCGCGGGAACTCCGAGCGCGGGATGACGCCGGGCACCCGCTCCATGATGTAGAACTCCGAGCCGATCACCGTGGGGTCGTCGCAGAAGGCGACCATCCGCGGGACGTACCGGAACGCCGGGCGCAGCCGGGCCTGCACCCGGTACTCCCGCGCCATGTCGTGTGCGCCGGACGCCTTCCGCCCGTGCGGCGGCCGCCGCAGGACGAGGTCGCGGTCCTCGTAGCGCAGGAGGTAGGTCAGATTGGACGCGCCGCCGGAGAACTGCCGGACCTGCGGGCGGCCCGGCGGCGGGATGGAACGGGCGACGGGCGGGCGCTCGGTCAGCACCCCCGCGCCGGTCGCGACCCCCATCTCGGCCGCGCCGACCGCGGCCCGCTCCTGCAGCCGGCGCCGAAGCCAGCCGTCCACCGCGGGTACGTCGAACGCGTCCTCGTCGCGCACCGGGCGTGACCCCGCGAGATCATCCACCGCCATCCGCCGAGCCTAGTGCCGGGAACGGCTGTCCGACCGAGGCATCGGCAGGAGTGACCGCGGACGATCGGCGGCGGTCAGCCGCTCTCGCCGTCGGCGGATTCCACCGCGGCGACGTCGGCCCGCGCCGCCGTGGGCGGACGGTCCTCCGGCTCGGTGCCGCCCGGTGGGAACGGACGCTGTGCGGGCAGGTCAGCGCGGGGAGGCCCGCCGCGCGCGGCGGGAAGCACCACCGTGAGGACCACGGAGGAGGGCACGCCCACCGGGTGGTCCGTACCCGTCCCGTGGTCTGTTCCAGTCCGCGGATCCGTATCAGTCGTGTTCCCGACACCCGTGCCGACACCCACGCCACCGAGGGCTCCGGACGGCGAGCCGGCAAGCGACGCGGTGGCCTCACCCGTCCGTCCCCACAGCCGCTGGCCGGCGGCGATGGTCCACAGTCGCATCCGGGCGTGCGCCTCGAGCCGGGTGAGCTGAACCGCCGTGGCCACCAGGCTGCCGCCGATCACGCCGTCCAGCCAGTAGTGGTTCGCGGTGATCACGACGACGACGGTTGTGATCACCGGGTGCGCGATGATGAGCCACCGCGCGCGTGAGCGCAGGATGCTCACCACTCCCCAGGCGACCAGGATCGACCAGCCGACGTGCAGGCTCGGCATGGCCGCGTACTGGTTGGCCACCGCGTCACCGGCGGTGTACGGGGACGGCCCGAAGACCGCGCCGGTGTCGACGAGGGTGACGTGCGGCAGTTCCTGCGGCAGGAACCGGGGCGGCGCCAGCGGGTACAGAATGTGGATCATGAGCGCGGCGCCGGTCGACACGAGGATCACCGTGCGCACCCGGGGCCAGTAGTCCCGGTGGCGGATCATCACCCACAGCAGGAACGCGATCGACGCCGGGAAGTGGACCCCGACGTAGAAGCGGTTCGCCAGCTCCAGCAGCTCCGTGGAGTGCAGCGCGAGCTGCTGGACCGCGGACTCGTTGGGCAGGTCGAGCAGGCGTTCCAGGCTCCAGACGTCCCGCGCGTTGGCCAGCGCCTCGGGCTCCCGGCCGACGGCCATCTTCCGCCCCATGCGATAGATCATGTAGAGCGCGGCGAGCAGCAGCACCTGGCCGGCGAAGAAGAGCGTCGTGGCCGCCACGCGACCGGTGCGGGTCGCCCGCCACCCGGCGCTCCCCGAGCCGACCGTGACAGACCCGGTCGCGGACCCGGCCCGCCCGTGCGAAGGAAACGGAATGCTCACCATGAGCCGCCCCGGTGCATCTCACGCCCTCCCGCCGACATGCCCCGTTAACCTCACGTTCCTACCGGCCGATCGGTAAGTAGAGCAAGCTCCTGGGAAGTGTGACCCCGCACTCATCCCCCGGAGACGGCCACGCACTGACTCTCAGTCGCCACGCTCGCTGCGGTCCGCCATCAGCCCGGCACGCATGCGACACGCCGGTCGCCACGACGGGTGACAGTGAGATAAACCAACGGCGAACAACCCTCGGCTATTTCCACCACATCGGGCACTTTCACCCACCGTCGTGTCAGATGCCCGACACCTGTCAGCCACACTTGTGCCCGGCTTGGGCACCGGCATGCCAACAACATGCGGATTCGGCGGTCCGTGGGCGAAGTGTCCGGACTGGACCCACCGTGCACGTCAGGGCGAGACATGGCGCACACCGGGACGTCGGAGCCGACGACTATAGCCGAAATCACATAGTCAGCTCACGGCCGAGGCCGCCGCGGCCGCCGCGGCACCACCCGACGTCCCGCCCCCCCGCGCAAAATTGATGAAACGGACCTTCGCGGCGTTCCTCCCCCTCCAAGCTGCCCGTGGCCGCGAACCGTGTTACTCCGGAACTACCGCTCCACCGGGGCGGCGCCGGCGCTCGCACCCCGGGCCGGCCGCGCCGGAGGAGCCCGCCGGACAGCCGTGGCGGGCGCGCAGCGATGCGCGTCGCCTCGGTCGGCGGCGTTGCGCACCAATGGCCGAAGGGAGACACATCATGTACGCATCCGTCGGGGACCGCTTCGTCGTCCACGGCCGGACGGTCGGGTGCCCTGAGCGCCATGGGGTGATCATCGAAGTCCGCGGCGTCGCCGGTGGCCCTCCGTACCTGGTCCGCTGGGATGACGGCCATGAGGGCCTGTTCTTCCCGGGTGCCGATTCCACGATCGAGCTGCGGCCGGCGCGGGAGCACGCGAGGGCCTGACAACACCTGATCTGACAGCACCTGACAGCACCTGACAGCAACCGAAGGCGCCCGTCGCCCGGTCCGCCGGGCGTCCGGGCACCTCGCCCGGATGTGACGGACGCTCCGCACATTTCCTGAGCGCCCACGCACGCTCGTCCGGACACCCGTTTTTCCGGAGATCGATAGACCGCACGTGCAGTGCCGATCCGAACCCGGCGCACCCGCTCGTACCGGCGGGACTCCTCCTACCAGGGGCAAAGTCCCGCTACCAGCATCAACTGGTCGGTGGTGAGCGGAGCCGTCCGAGGCCGTATGCCGGCCTCGGGATGATTTTCTCCCGCGCAAGGGGTCGGCATGCGGATGTGACGTGCGCTATACACCTTGGAAACCGTTCACGGACGGACCTCACAGGCCCCCCGCGAACATCTTCGATCCCCGGAGCAGCCTGATGCCAAGCTCGCCAGCGCCGTCCGACCCGTCCGCCCCATCTGGTGGGTCGGCGCGATTCTGGTCGGGCCTCGGACGCACGGTCGGCCGCCGGACGGGCGTGGTGGCCGCGGTGACCTTGATCATCACCGCGGTGCTCGGTCTCGGCCTGACCAAGCTGGAGTTCACCACCGGCCAGGACAACTATCTCAATTCCGACTCGCAGGTAGCCAAGGACAACGTCGCCTACCAGAACCTCTTCGGCGGCCAGGCGATGATCGTCCTGTTCACCACGAAGCCTGGCGCGGATCTCGTCGACCTCTTCACCACCGGCAATGTCGAGAAGTTCCGCGATCTCTCCGCGCGACTGGAGAAGGACCCGCGCATCGAGAGCGTGATCACCCCGCTCACCGCGCTGCAGTTCACCGCGAACCTGGTCACCAGCCCGGACGGGAATCCGATCAGCAGCCCGGCGGGGCAGATCCTGCTCGACGCCCAGAGCCGCGATCCGAATCCGGACTCCGCAAAGCGGCGGCTTGCCGACTCGCTGCGCACCCTGGAACGAATCAACGCGATACCCGCGGATCGGCGTGACTTCGACGATCCCGACTGGGCGGACTTCCTGCTGCACGACAACACCGGTGCCGTCCGCAAGTCGCTCGAGTCGTTCTTCCCGACCGACCGGACGGCGCAGATGATCGTCCGGTTGAAGGGGAACGCGTCCATCAAGGAAGAGGGCCACGGAGCGTCCGCCACCGAGGCCGCGATGCAGGACCTGACCTTCGACAACGCCGACGTCATGACGACCGGCGCCGCCGTGCTGCTCCGTGACATCAACGACTACCTGCGCGGCGGCTTCCTCACGCTCGGAGCCATCTCGCTGGTCATCATGGCCGGGCTGCTGCTGGTCGCCTTCGCCGTGCGCTGGCGGCTGCTGCCGCTCGGGGTGGTGGCGGTCGGCCTCGTCTGGGCGTTCGGGCTCGCGGGCTATCTGGGCGTGCCGCTGTCCGTCGTGACCATCGCCGGCATGCCCGTCCTGCTCGGGGTCGGCATCGACTTCGCGGTCCAGCTGCACAGCAGGGTCGAGGAGGAGGCACAGCTCGACCGGGCCCGCGATCCCGTCGCCGAGGCGCTGGCCCGGCTGATGCCGGCCCTGGCGGTGGCCACCGTCGCCGGAATCGTCGCGTTCCTCGCGCTGGAGTTCAGCAAGGTGCCGATGATCCGCGACTTCGGCGTCCTGCTCGCGATCGGCCTGCCGGTCATCGTCGTCGCGACCGTGCTGCTGAGCGCCGCCTCGCTCGGGTTCCGGGAGCGCCGCTCCCCCACCGCGCCGAAGGACTACTCACGAGGCCCGCTCGGACGCGCGGTGGTCGCACTCGGCTCGCTACCTCGGGTGACCGCCATCCCACTCGTCGTGCTCGCGGCCGCGATCTTCGCCGGTGGGCTGGTCGTCGAGGGCGACCTGAAGGTCCAGACCGACCCGGAGAAGTGGGTGAGCCAGGACTCCCAGGTCGTGCACGACATCCAGGACCTCAAGGCGCAGACGGGGTCCAGCAGCGAGCTGGGCGTCTACATCCAGTCCGGTGAGGTCTTCGACGACAGGACGGTGAAGTTCGTCCACGACTTCACCTACCAGCAGCTCAAGGAGCACCCCCAGAAACTGCTGACGGCGTCCAGCCTGGTGACGACGATCAGCTTTCTCATGGAGGTGCCCGACACCACGCTCCTCGCCCCGACCGGCGCGGACATCGAGCGGGCCTACCGGGTCACGCCGGAAGCGATCCAGAAGAGCACGGTCAACCTGGACGGCAAGGCACTCAACCTGATCTTCCGGACCGGGCCGGGCGCGCTGGAGGAACGCGCGGTCGTCGTCGACGACATCCGGGCGACGGTCAGCCCGCCCGAAGGGATCCGCGCGACGCCGTCCGGCCTGGCCGTCGTCGGCACCGGCCTGCTGGAGAACTTCGAGAAGAACCGCGTCGAGCTGACGTACTTCGCGCTCATCGGCGTGTTCCTGATCCTGCTGCTGTGGCACCGGAACATCGTCCGCGCGGTGGTGTCGGTGATACCCGTGCTGATCGCGGTGGGGCTCACCGCGATCGTCTCCTGGCTCGCCGGCTTCGACCTCAGCCCGCTGACGGCGGTCGGCGGGCCACTCGTGATCGCGCTGTGCACGGAGTTCACGACACTGATCGTCATGCGGCACATCGAGGAGCGCCGCCGCGGGCGCGACCCGCTGGCCGCCATCGAGGAGGCGGCGGCCCGCACCGGGCGTGCCTTCATGGTGTCCGCGCTCGCCGCGGTGATCGGGATCGTGGTCCTGGCGTTCAGCTCGTTGCCGCTACTGCGCGACTTCGGCCTGGTGGTGGCCCTGAACGTGGGCGTCGCCCTGCTCTCCGCGCTCGTCGTGCTGCCGCCACTGCTGCTGTGGGCGGACGAGCGCGGCTGGGTCTACCGCGGCCCGCGGCTCGCGGCCGGCGCGATCCCGCTGCCCACCCCGGCCCCCGCCGGCGCCGGGGTGGGTGGGCCGCCCGGGCCGGACGGCAGCTCGGCACCGCCCGCCGGCAGCTCTACCCCGCCCGCCGCGGGGGGCTCGGCCGGGCCCACCCCCGAGAGCTGACGGCGCGGTCGGCTCCGCCCTTACCGGGCGGGCCGACGGACCCGGTCCGGTGTGACGCGGCCGGACCGGGTCTTCGTCGTTCGGCACCCCTGTGGCACGCTCGACTGACTCGCGCTGTCGCGGCGGACGGCTGTCCGCCATGCCGGCAGCCCGGAAGCGGAACGTGACACCGCCGTACAGGCTCGGCAGCCACCGAGCGCAATGAGGAGAGGGCATGACTTTCGACTTCAAGGTCGCGGATCTCGCGCTGGCCGAGTTCGGCCGCAAGGAGATCCGGCTTGCCGAGCACGAGATGCCCGGGCTGATGGCCACCCGCGCCGAGTACGCGGCCAGCCAGCCACTCAAGGGCGCCCGGATCATGGGCTCCCTGCACATGACGATCCAGACCGCGGTCCTGATCGAGACGCTCGCCGCCCTCGGCGCGGACGTCCGGTGGGTGTCCTGCAACATCTTCTCCACGCAGGACCACGCCGCGGCCGCGGTGGTCGTCGGGCCGAACGGCTCCAAGGACGACCCGAAGGGCGTGCCGGTCTTCGCCTGGAAGGGCGAGACCCTCGATGAGTACTGGTGGTGCACCGACCAGGCGCTGTCCTGGCCGGACGGCGGCGCGCCGAACATGATCCTCGACGACGGCGGTGACGCCACCCTGCTCGTCCACAAGGGCGCCGAGTTCGAGAAGGCCGGCGCCGTCCCGGCGACCGACGCCTCGGACTCCGAGGAGTACGCGATCATCCTGGAGACGCTGCGCCGCACGATCTCCGAGAAGCCCGGCCGGTGGACGACGACCGCGACGTCGGTCAAGGGTGTCACCGAGGAGACCACCACCGGCGTGCACCGGCTGTACGAGATGGCGAAGGCCGGCACGCTCGCCTTCCCCGCCATCAACGTGAACGACTCGGTCACCAAGTCGAAGTTCGACAACAAGTACGGCTGCCGCCACTCCGTCATCGACGGGCTGAACCGGGCGACCGACGTGCTCATCGGCGGCAAGGTCGCGGTCGTCGCCGGCTACGGCGATGTCGGCAAGGGCTGCGCGGACGCGCTGCGCGGCCAGGGCGCCCGCGTCATCGTCACCGAGATCGACCCGATCTGCGCGCTGCAGGCCGCTATGGACGGCTTCCAGGTCGCCACGCTCGAGGACGTCGTCTCGACCGCCGACATCTTCGTGACGACCACCGGCAACTACGACATCATCACGGCCGCGCACATGGCCGCGATGAAGCACCAGGCGATCGTGTCGAACATCGGGCACTTCGACAACGAGATCGACATGGCCGGCCTCACGAAGACTCCCGGCATCGAGAAGATCAACATCAAGCCGCAGGTCGACGAGTGGGTGTTCCCGGACGGGCACTCGATCATCGTGCTGGCCGAGGGCCGGCTGATGAACCTCGGCTGCGCCACCGGCCACCCGAGCTTCGTGATGTCGAACAGCTTCACCAACCAGGTGATCGCCCAGATCGAGCTGTTCACCAAGACCGAGCAGTACCCGGTCGGCGTCTACACGCTGCCCAAGCACCTGGACGAGAAGGTCGCCCGGCTGCACCTGGACGCCCTGGGCGTCAAGCTCACGACGCTGACGAAGCAGCAGGCCGACTACATCGGCGTGCCTGTGGAGGGCCCGTACAAGCCGGACCACTACCGCTACTGAGCACAGGCGCTCGCCTCGCCGAGCCGCCGTGAACACGAGGGCCGTCCCGATCGATCGGGACGGCCCTCGTCGTCACCGGGCCCCGGCCTCCGTGCACCGCCCGGAGAGTTCGCGGCCCGCGGTGCGGGGAGCTCAGGCGGCCGGGACGCCGGGATCGGTCTGGGACCAGCACACGGTGGTCCAGACGACCGTGCCGGCGCCGTCCGAATCCGGCGCGGTGCCGCTGTCGGTGAACGCGCCGACCTCGGTCGCGCCGCCCTCGGTCGCGGGGCTGGTGGTCCCGGGGCTGGTGCTCCCGGGGCTGGTGCTCCCGGGGCTGGTGCTCCCGGGGCTGCCCGCGACCACGGACTGGGCGCCGGCCGGTGCCGACTCGGGATCCAGCGACGGGAGCGAGTACCAGCCGGCGGGCAGCAGCGCCCCGGAGTCCGCCACGACGTGCGTCTCGAAATCGGCCGGGATCACGTCAGGGACCACCAGCTCGGAGGCGCCGGACGGGCAGGTCAGGCCGGGTGTGTGGGTGACCTCGGCGGATGGCTGGTCCGTGCCCGACTCCGTGCGGCACAGCACCGCGGACCGGGGCGGCCAGAAGGACGCGGTGTGCGCGTAGTAGCCGCCCTCGAGCCGGACCGGCGGGCCGGGATCAGGTTCGTCGCCGGTGGCGGCGACCTCGAACTCCTGCCCGCCCGGGCACTCGGCCCCCGGGGTGCCACCTGCTCGGGCCGCCGTCTGGCCGGTGAACGCGAACGTGCCGGCGATCAGAACGGCCACGAGCCCCGCCCGGCCCACTGAGAACGATCGTGCGACGGTCATGGTGACACCCTCCCTCTACGGACGATCAGACAAACACGCCGGATGAACATCGGCGCCGAGTTCGTAGGCAACACACGGCCTGTCAGCTTGGCGACAGGGCACAGCCGGACCACCAGAGCCGCGGCGCGGCGACGCCCACCGCGCCGGCACCGGCGCACCAGCCGCGGCACGGCACCCCCGGCTCATGGCGCGACCGAGGCACGGCGGTACTCCAGTTCAGGTGCTCCCGCACGCTCCCGCGCCCCACGCTCCCGGCCCGTACGCGCGTAGCCGAGACGCGCGACGACGCGGAGCGCGTCCGGGGAGGCGCCGCGGATCCACAGCTCGCCGACCCCGGCGTGCCGTGGATCCCGACCCGGATCGAGGCGCGGCCCGGGTTCGAGGTCGCGGCGCAGCCAGATGTGGTCGATGCCCGCCTCGCTGTCGCGCACCGGCCCGAAACGGGCGGGCCGCGGCCGGTAGCCGGCCCGCCGGTAGAACTCCTCGGCCCTTTGCTGCGCGTGCAGTTCGATCGCGGTCAGCCCCCGCTCGGCCGCCAGTTGCTCGAGGGCCTCGGTGACGAACTGCCCGAGGCCCCGCCCGCGGTACGGGCGCCGGACGGCGACCCGCCCGACCACGCCGAACCTCCCGCGCCCGGCAGCCGGCTCCTGGGCACCCGCCGGGGTGATCAACCGTGCCGTCGCGAGCACCACGCCGTCCGCGCCGAGCAGGACGGCGTGGTCGGCGCTCGCGTCCAGGACGTCGCGCTCCAGCTCCTCGGGCACGCCCTGCTCCTCGATGAAGACCTCGTGGCGCAGACCGAACACCGCCGCCGGCGGGACACCCGCGACGAGCACGAAGGTCGGACCGCCCCCGGGGGCGCCGGCGACGGCCAGCGAGGGGGGCGTCACGGAAGGAACCGGGCAAACGGTGGCGGAGGGTGCACGGTTTGCCAGTGTAGGCAGTCAATCTAGCTCGGCAATCCGCGCACTTATTGATCAAATCAAACCATGAAAGCAAACCAAATCATCAACACACAGACAATCTGCCTCGCACCGTCGAAGAACGCACCCAGTCGAAGCCGGCCCGCTCGGCCGACCCAGATGTGCGGGGTTCCCAGTACAAGGGGGTGTAACTGTTACGTTGATAATGGTCTTTATTGATCATTGCGTGCCATGATGGTCGTGTGAACCTCAAGGAGTGGGCCGAGTCGCAGGGCATCGCCTCTGTGACGGCTCGCCGCTGGTTCAACGCCGGGAAGCTACCCGTCCCGGCCCGCAAGGTCGGCGGGCTGATCATCGTCGGGGATGTCGACCGGACCCCCTCCCCCGGTGAGACCGTGGTGTACGCCCGTGTCTCGTCCGCGGACCAGAAACCCGGCCTTGACCGGCAGGTCGCCCAGGTCACCACGTGGGCCACGGGCGAGGGCCTGCCGGTCGACCGGGTGGTGACCGAGGTCGGCTCGGGGCTGAACGGTCACCGGCGGAAGTTTCTTGCCCTGCTCCGCCACCTGAGGGCCGTCACGATCATCGTCGAGCGTCGTGACCGGTTCGCCGGCGTCGGTGCCGAGTACGTCGAAGCGGCCTTTGCCATGTCCGGCCGGCGGCTGCTGGTCATCGATCCCGCGAAGGTCGATGACGGCTGTGTCCGGGATATCACCGGGATCGTGACGTCGGTGTGCGCCCGGTTGTACGGCCGCCGCACCGCTGGGAACAGAGCGCGGCGGGCTGTCGAAGCCGCCGCTGGGGCCGCCGGGTGAGGACAGTGCAGGCTTACCGGTTCGCTCTGGACCCGAACGAGGTGCAGCGGGCCGCGCTTACCCGGCATGCCGGGGCGGCCCGGTTCGCCTACAACTGGGGCTTGTCGCGGGTGAAGGCCGCGCTGGCGCAGCGGGAGGCGGAGAAGTCCTACGGTGTGCCCGGGGATCTGCTGACCCCGGTGCCGTGGACGTTGCCCGCGTTGCGGTTGGAGTGGAACAAGGCCAAGGCGGGGGTCGCTCCGTGGTGGGCGGAGTGCTCGAAGGAGGCGTACAGCGCCGGACTCGATCAGCTCGCCCGGGGGTTGAAGAACTTCACCGCGTCCCGGCACGGGAGGCGGAAGGGCCGCCGGGTCGGTTTCCCCCGGTTCAAGAAGCGCGGGAAGGCCCGCGATTCGTTCCGCTACACCACCGGCTCCTACGGCCCGGACGGCGACCGGCATGTGAAGCTGCCCCGGATCGGCCGGGTGAAGGCCTGCGAGGCGATGGGCGCGCTGACCGGTCGGCTCGCCGGCGGCAGGGCCCGGCTGTTGGGCGCGACCGTGGCCAGGACCGCCAGCCGGTGGTTCGTGTCGTTCACCGTCGAGGTCGACCGGGAGGTTCCCACCGGCCCGTCGCGGTCGCAGCGCACGGCCGGGCCGGTCGGTGTCGATGTGGGCGTGAAGCATCTCGCTGTGCTTTCCACCGGGGAGATGATCGCGAACCCGAGGTATCTGGCCGGGTCATTGCGCCGGCTGCGGAGCGCTTCGCGGGCCTACGCCCGGTCCACCCCCGGATCGGCCGGACGGCGCAAGCGCGCGGCCCGGCTCGCCCGCATCCACGCCCGGGTCGCCCACCAGCGCCGTAACGGGTTGCACACGCTCACCACCCGGCTCGCGAAAACCCACGACACGATCGTCGTGGAAGATCTCCACGTTGCGGGGATGGTACGTAACCGGCGGCTGGCTCGTGCGGTCTCCGACACGGGGATGGCGCAGATCCGCCGCCAGCTCACCTACAAGACCGGCTGGTACGGATCGAGACTCATCGTTGCGGACCGCTGGTATCCGAGTTCGAAGACCTGTTCCGGCTGTGGCTGGCGAAACCCAAGCCTGACGCTGTCGGACCGCACCTTCCGCTGCCAGCCCTGCGGGCTGGTCCTCGACCGTGACGTGAACGCCGCGGTCAACCTGCGTAACCTCGTCGCCGCCAGTGCGTCGGAGACGGAAAACACCCGCGGAGCCGACCGTAAGACCCACTCCGGTGGGCGGGTGGCTGGGAAACGGGAACCCGGCACGGCCTCGGCCGGTCAGACCGGGAGCGCCGCCCCGCAAGGGACGGCAGGCTGACCGGTGAACGCCAAAACACACCGGAACGCAACAGTAGGAATCCCTCTTGTAACGCATCCTCAGGCGATCACACGCGAAACACCGAAGGCATGTCCTGGGACCGACCACCAGGACGGCGGGCGCGGGCCGCGGCGGCCACCCCGACACCACACAGACACGAAGAGGAACACGTGACTCGTCCAGACCGACGGCAACCGGTACGTCGAGCGCAGGCAGGGACCCGAACACTGGCAGGGGCCCAGGCGCCGGCAGGGGCCCGAATGCCGGCGGGGACCCGACCGCAGACGGAGACCGGGTACGCGGCGATCACGAACGGCCGGGACTGACCGTGGCCGCCACCCTCTACCCACCGGCCCGCAACCGCCCGGTCCGCAACACGTCCGGGACGATGGTGGAGCCGACCCGCGGGCTGATCCCCCACGTCCAGGTCGGCACCGGTTCGCTCTTCGGCTGGTTCGACAGTCCGGCCAGCCAGGTCAGCGCCCACCTGTGGCTGTCGAAGGCGGGCGAGTTCGAGCAGTACGTCCCGTTCGACCGCCGGGCCTGGGCGCAGGCCGCGGGCAACCCGTTCTGGATCAGCGTCGAGTGCGAGGGGTACGACTCCGAGGACTACACGGCGATCCAGGTACAGCGCCTCGGCGAGCTCTTCGCCTGGGGGATGCGTGAGTTCGGCTGGCGCCCCGAGATCACGGACTCACCCAACGGCTACGGGCTCGGCACGCACCGCATGGGCGGCGCGGCGTGGGGTGGTCACTCGTGCCCGGGGAACGTCCGCGCGAACCGCCGGGGCGACATCCTCGCGGCCGCGCTGGGGGCGTCCCCCGGGGGCTCGCTCGCGGACCCGCGACAGCGGTACGCGGGGATGCCGACCTTGCGGGAGGGGATGAGCGGGCCGGAGGTCGTCACCCTGCAGAACGCACTGAACATCATTTTCGGCCACGAGGCGCCGACGGGTGACCCCTACCGCCTGGCGCCCGACGGGGCCTACGGCGCGCGCACCACCGCCCGGGTTGCCTCGCTTCAGCGGTACGCGACGCCGTGGTTCGGCCGCATACCCGAGGACGGGGTCTGCGGCCCGAACACCTGGCGCAAGATCGGCTATGTCCTCACCGGGATGAACCGCCAAGTATGAGTCGGCCGGGCCCGAGCCGGGGCCGAGGGTCGGGACCGGGACCGGGACCCGCGGCGGCTCAGGCCTCGCGCAGGGCGTCCCGGAAGGAGACCCTCGCCCCGGTCCGCAGCACCGCGTTGCGGTAGATCCGCCCGGTGAGCCGGACGAGCACGCCGATCAGCGCCAAGGCGAGCACCACCGAGAGGACCAACTGCCACACCGGCGCCACCCCGAGCGCGATCCGCATCGGCATCAGCACCGGCGCGAAGATCGGCAGCAGGGACAGCACCGCGATCAGGCCGTTGTCGGGATCGCCCGGCACGATCGAGATCCCCAGCACCCAGGGCACCACGATCGCCAGCACGATGGGGCTCGAGATGCCCCCGACGTCCTCCTGCCGGGAGACCATCGCCCCGACCGCGGCGAACGGGAGAGCGTAGAGGAAGAACCCGATGACGTACCAGACCACCGACCAGATCACCGTCCCGGTGGCCTCGCCGGAGGGCAGCGAGAGCGCGCCGGTGACCAGCGCGGCGACCAGGCCCCCGCCGGCCAGCACGATCATCTGGATCAGCGCTACCAGCCCGATGCCCAACACCTTGCCGGCCATGAGCGTCCACGGGCGGACCGTCGACAGCAGCAGCTCGACCACCCGGCTCGACTTCTCCTCGATCACCCCCTGGGAGACGGCCGGCCCGTAGAGCATCAGGCCCATGTAGATCAGCAACGCGGCGGCGATCCCGAGGACGAGCCGCTCGCCCTGGTGGGCCGGCGCCGGGTCGAGCTGGGTGACATCGACCCGCGTGGCGGCGACCGCCTCGTTCACCCGGGCCGGGTCGCCGCCGAGCACGCTGATCTCGTTGTCGAGAACCTGCTGGCGGGCCACAACAGCCAGCACAGCGCGCCACTCGTCGTTCAGGTCCTCCTTGACGGCAACGCGCAGGCCGTTCGGGGACGCGGTCACGAGGGCGTCCAGATCGCCGTCGGCGACCTGGCGCAACCCGGTGGCCTCGTCGGGCACCTCGCGGGTCGTGATGCCGACGTCCAGGCTCCGGGCGGCGGCGGTGAGCGGCGCCGTGATCGCGGACTCCGCCGCCGTCACGCCGACGGACTCCGTCGAATCGCCGCCGCCGACCAGGTCGATCACGACCGCGGCGCCGACGAGCAGGACGAGGAGGGCGACGGTGGTGATCCGGAAGACCTTGGAACGCAGCCGTACGCCGAGCTCGCGACCGGCGACGAGCCGCACGGTCGCCCAGGAGCCCAGCGCCGGATAGTCGCCCCGGCCGCCGGAACCCGGCGCCGGCGCCGGCCCGGCGCCGGTCTGGGCCGGGATGCCTGGGGCCGGGCCGGCCGTGGCCTCGCGGCCGTGTTCGTGATCGGATTCCGGGCTCATGCCACCGTCACCTCGTCCGTCGCGCCCGCCGTGTCAGATCCGGAGCCGGTACGGGAGCGGACGCCGGGGGCGCCCTCGTCGGTGCTCACCGCGGAGCGGAACAGCTCGGCGAGTGACGGCCGGCCGCGGCGGAACTCCCGCACCGGACCGACCGCCAGCGCCCGGCGCAGCAGGTCCTGGTCGTCGGCGCCGGGAGCGAGGTCGACCACCGTACGGTCCCCCTCTGTGGCGCGGACGGTCATCCCGGGCAGGTCCTCGGCCCAGCCCGGTGGGGCCCCGGGCACCTCGACGACGATCCGCTCGGTGCCGTCCGCCCGCAGCTCGTCGACCGTGCCGGCGGCGACCATCCGCCCGGCGGCGACGATGCCGACCCGGTCGCAGAGCCGCTCGACGAGCTCGAGCTGGTGGCTGGAGAACACCACGGGAACCCCCTCGTCGCACTTCTCCCGCAGCACCTGGCTCATGACGTCGACCGCGACCGGGTCGAGCCCGGAGAACGGCTCGTCCAGCACGAGGACCTCCGGGTCGTGCACGAGCGCGGCGGCGAGCTGGACCCGCTGCTGGTTGCCGAGGCTGAGCTTCTGTACCTCGTCGTCCCGCCGCGCCGCGACGCCCAGCCGCTCGAGCCAGGCGTCGGCGGAGCGGCCGGCGGCAGCGGCCGGCATCCCGTGCAGCCGGGCGAGGTGGACGAGCTGGTCGCGGACCTGCATCTTCGGGTACAGGCCCCGTTCCTCGGGCATGTAGCCGATCCGGCGGCGGGCGGCGAGGTCGACCGGGCGGCCGGCCCACCGGACCTGCCCGGCATCGGCCGCGAGCACCCCGAGCACGATGCGCATCGTCGTCGTCTTGCCCGCCCCGTTGCTGCCGACGAAGCCGAACAGCTCCCCCTCGCGAACGTCGAAGGTCATGCCGTCGAGCGCGACGACCTCGCCGTACCGCTTGCGCACATCGTCGATCTCGAGCCGCCTGTCCGGCATCGACCACCTCCGCGTCACGTCCTGCTGCTGGACGACCACATAGTACCGAGCTAAAGTGATATCACTTTGATACCTCGGCGCTAGCGCAGAGGTAGCCGGGCCCGACCAGCACACCAGGTCGGAACGCGCCGAGCGGACCGGCTCGCCAGATCCAGCTCCTCATTCGGAGGCACACATGAGCACCGAGGCACCGCAGGTGGACGTCGAACATGTCGTTGTCGACATGCCCGAACCGAGCGTCCGGGAACACCACGCGAAGGACCACTCGGGCCTGTTGGCCCTGCTGGCGGGCCTGTTGGGCATGCTGGCCTGCCTCGCGATCGGTATCGCCGGGATCGTCGTCGCCGCCGACCACTCCGCCCCCGTCGGCGCCGTCCTCATCGTGGTCGGCGTGCTCGGCCTCATCGCCGCGTTCTTCGCGCTGTGCGGCCTGACCGCCGTCGCGCCGGGCGAGGCCCGGGTCGTCGCGCTGTTCGGCCGCTACGTAGGGACGATCCGCACCACCGGGCTGCGCTGGGTGAACCCCTTCACCACGCGCAAGAAGGTCTCCACCCGCATCCGCAACCACGAGAGCGGCGTGGCGAAGGTGAACGACGCCGACGGAAACCCGATCGAAATCGCGGCCGTCGTGGTCTGGCAGGTGAAGGACACCGCGCAGGCCGTCTTCGAGGTGGACGACTTCGTCGAGTTCGTGGCCATCCAGTCCGAGACCGCCGTGCGGCACATCGCGACGAGCTACCCCTACGACGCGGCCCCCGAGGTCATGTCGCTGCGCGACAACGCCGAGGAGATCACCGCGAAGCTCTCACTGGAGATCGCGGCCCGGGTCGCCTCCGCCGGTGTACACGTGATCGAGTCCCGCATCACCCGGCTGGCGTACGCGCCGGAGATCGCCCAGGCGATGCTCCGGCGCCAGCAGGCGGGCGCCGTCGTCGCGGCCCGCTCGCGGATCGTCGAGGGCGCCGTGGGCATGGTCGAGGCAGCGCTGGAACGCCTCGACCGGGAAAACATCATCGAGCTGGACGAGGAACGGAAGGCAACCATGGTCAGCAACCTGCTCGTGGTCCTGTGCAGCGAACAGTCGACGCAGCCGGTCATCAATGCCGGATCCCTCTACACCTGAGCCGCGGGAGCCGGTGACGGTACGTGGCCGAACGGA
Organism: Parafrankia sp. BMG5.11; assembly: GCF_004337455.1. Classification (NCBI taxonomy): domain Bacteria; kingdom Bacillati; phylum Actinomycetota; class Actinomycetes; order Frankiales; family Frankiaceae; genus Parafrankia; species Parafrankia sp. BMG5.11. The sequence goes on from NZ_SJXI01000044.1 coordinate 95,627, forward strand.
AGAAGATCCTGCTGCGCCTCGACCCGGCCGTCCACGACGCGCTGGCGCGATGGGCGTCGGACGAGCTGCGCAGCACCAACGCACAGATCGAGTTCCTGCTGCGGGCCGCGCTCGCGGACCGGGGCCGGCTGCCGAGGGAGGCCGGCGCGATGCCGCGCCGCGGACGCCCACGGCGGGACACCACCACCGACCCCGAGCCCGGCCCCGAGGACGCCCCCTCGACCGAGGCGGTGGACGTCCGCCGCACCCCGCCACCGTGATCGGCAACCGGGAGGAGACCCGTCGTGCAACCACCACCGTCACTACCGGCCCAGCTCTACCTGCTGGCCTACGACCTGGAGCGGAACCGCATGTACCGCTCGCCCTATCTGGGTCGCGCGCTACGCGCGGCCGCCGCGACCGAGCTCTACCAGGCTGGACTGCTGACCGACGAGAACGGCCGGGTCAAGCCCGTCGCGCCCCGTGCGGAGCACCGGCCGCACGCGGAAGGGCGACCGGGCCAGCCTGCTGCGCCGGGCCGGCGGCGCACCCCGACCGCCGATGAGCTGTGCGCACAGCTCATCGGCGAGGTCGGCGCGTCGTCCCGTCACCGGTCGTGGAAGCACTGGGTGAAAAAAAACCAGCGGACCGCCGGCCGGGTCGTGCGCGACCAGCTCGAGGCGGGCCGCTGGATCAGGGTCGAGCGACGCCGAATCCTGGGGATGATCCCGGCGACCTCCGTGACCGTGCGGGACCGGGCGATGGTCCGCCGGCTGCACCGCGAGGTGGAGCAGGTCCTGCACGGAGGGCCGGCCGGCCGCGCCGACCCCGGCCCGGCGAGCCTGGCCGCGCTCCTCGCCGCCGGTCAGATCGGGGCGATGAAAAGCGGCCGGGCCCGGCGGGCACTCAAGGGTCGGCTCGCGCTGCTGGAACCGGTCGCCGGGCCGGCCGTCCCGGCGCTGCGCGCCGCCGTGCGGGAGGCGCAGGCCGCCGAATCAGCCGGTGCAGCCGGTTGACGACTCGGTCGCGGGGTTGACCCGCCAGGTCAGGACTCGCCGCCGCCGGGCTGCGAGTACGTCGCCCCGCCGGTCCCCTGATCCCGCTGCGGGCCACCGGCGCCGCCCGTGCCGGGGGCTTCCGACGAACCCAACCGGCCGGGCTGACCGAACTCACCGGGCTGACCGAACTCATCGGGCTGGCCGGGCTGGCCGGCGGCGTCCGGGCGCGGTACGTCACCCCGCCAGGCTCCGGTCTCCTGGCCACGCTCCTCGATGAAGGACTTGAACCGCTTGAGGTCGTCCTTCACCCGGCGGTCGTCGGCGCCCAGCACCGAGCCGGCCTTCTCCGCGAGCCCCTCGGGCTGCCAGTCCATCTGCACCGTCACCCGGGTGGCGTCGTCGGCCAGCCGGTGGAATGTCACCACGCCGGCGTGACGGGTCCCCTCGGTGCTCTTCCACGAGACGCGCTCGTCCGGGAGTTGCTCGGTGATCGTGGCGTCGAACTCGCGCTCGGCGCCGCCGGCCTTGATCTTCCAGTGGGTGTGGGTGTCGTCCGTCTGCTGGACGGACTCGACCCCCTCCATGAAGTTCGGGAACGACTCGAACTGGGTCCACTGGTTGTAGGCGGTCCGGACCGGGACGGCCACATCGATCGATTCCTGCACGGTGCTCGTCATGGTTCCTCCCATCGACTTCGACGTCGGACGGGTGGGGTCCTCCCCGATGGTGAGGCCCTAACACACGCATCCGGGACGGGAGGGCAAAAGGGTGCCGGGCGGCGCGGATCCTGGAGCGTGATCCCGGCACCGAACCCGGCGTCAGGTCGCGGAGATGATCCCGGTGGCGAGGAGGAACAGGATCACTGAGCCGAGCGCGAGCCGGTAGTAGATGAAGACGCTGTAGCTGTGGCGGGCGACGAACTTGAGCAGCCACGCGATGGCGAAGTAGGCCGTCACGAAGCTCACCACGGTCGCGGTGATGGTGACGGTCCAGCCGACGCCCTGCTCGATGTTGGACGACTCCGTCACGACCTGCAGCAGAGCCGCCGCGAACAGCGCCGGGATGGAAAGGAAGAACGACAGGCGGGTGACCGTCACCCGGTCGATCCCGCACAGCAGCCCGGCGGACATCGTGGACCCCGAACGCGAGATTCCCGGAATCAGCGCCATGCACTGGACGACGCCGATAACCAGCGTGTCCTTCCAGGTCACGTCGTCTTCGTGCCGTTTCTGGGTCGCGACGCGATCGGCGTAGCCCATCACCGCGCTCCACCCGATCAGGGCGGTGCCGACGAACCACAGGCTGCGCAGCGTGGTCTCGATCTGGTCCTTGAAGAGCAGGCCGACTATTCCGATGGGAATGGATCCGACGATCACCGCCACACCGAACCGGAAATCAGGGTGATCGCGGTACTCCGGCCGGGTCACACCCCTGGCCAGGGCGGCGATGATCCGCCGGAAATCATGCCGGAGGTAGAGCAGCGTGGCGAACACCGCGCCGACCTGGATGATCGCCGTGAATGCGGTGATGTCCGGGTCGTCGATGCTGTAGCCGAGCAGCTTCTCGATGATCGTCAGGTGACCGGTACTGGAGACCGGGAGGAACTCGGTGAGCCCCTCGACGGCGCCGAGAAAAACCGCTTCGACGATGTTCATGCCCGCCCTTCCTCCGCACCACCTCCGCCCGGGAGATCGCCAGGAGTGTATGTCGAGAAAGATCACCAATACGCGGTGGGTCCGCCGAGGTCACGCTGCGCGCGCGTCGAACGCCGGCGAGAGCGACCGTCCGCGACCAGGTGACTGTCCGTGATCGGATTGCCGTCCGTGGTCGGGTCGGGCCGGAACGAGGCGCTACCGCTTCCCGCCACCGGCTCGGATACTTGTCCGACCCAATGCCACGGATGTGGCCTATCGACCACGTAACGCCGGCATCGGGCCCGATGTCATGGAACGGGAGCAACAGTGCGCAACGCACCCGACGCGGAGAACTCGGCGGACTCGGCGGACTCGGCGGACTCGCTCCAGGAGCCGGTGCCGCACCAGCCAACGGTTCCCGCGCCCGGCCCGCAGCGACGGCCCGAGCCGGCGGGCCGGCCGGACGGCGGCGTGCTGCGACTCGACCTGCGCATCCCGGTACCCGCCACGCGCGGCCACGACCAGAGCAGTCAGAACCAGAGCAGCCAGCCCGACGGAGCCGACCAGGACGGCTGGCAGATCGCGGTGACCGTCTGCCTGCCCGCGCAGCCATCCCCGTCCGCCGCCGGCCCCGGCACGGACGGTTTGGAGACAGGCGGCCTGGAACCAGGCGGCTCAGCCGCGGGCGGCTCCGGCCCGGGTGTCCCCGTCCTGGTCGGGCTTCCTGGCGGTGGGTACGCCCGGCGGTACTTCGACCTGCCCGAACCCGGCTACAGCCAGGCCGAGCACCACGTCCACCGGGGCGCGGTGGTTGTCATGGTCGACCACCTCGGTGTCGGGGAGAGCAGCGTTCCGCCGACCGAGGTCACCGACCTGCCGACGGTCGCCGCGGCCGGCCACCACGCGGTGACGGCGGTCGTCGACGGCCTGCGTTCCGGCACGCTGGCGCCGGGCGTCGGGCCGGTCGGCGTGTCGGCGGTGATCGGCATGGGGCAGTCGATGGGCGGTCACATCCTGGCCGCCATGCAGGCCCACCACCGCACCTTCGACGGCGTGGCGATCCTGGGCAGCAGCATGACGGCGACGACCATTCCGTGGCGTCCCGGAACGGCCGGCCCGGTGATCCCCGAAGGGTCCTCCCCCGACGAGGCGATGGCGGTCGTCCTGGCGTCAGCCGACTGGATCTACGCGTTCTTCTGGGATGACGTGCCGGAGTCACTCGTGCGGGCCGACAGCACCGGGGGGCTGCCGGGCCGGCGGACCGCCCCGGTCTGGGGCAGCACCACCTACCCGGGGCTCACCGGCGCCGAGGTACTGCCCGCGGGGGTGGCCGAGGCGGCGGCGAGCATCGACGTCCCGGTCCTGTTCGCGACCGGGACGCGGGACGTGACCGGTCCGCCACTGACCGAGCTGGCCGCCTTCGGTTCGGCCACCGACCTCGCCTGGTTCGTCGCGCCGAGGATGGCGCACATGCACAATTTCGCCGGCACCCGGCACCTGCTGTGGAACCGGCTGGACGCCTTCGCCGCCCAGGTGACCGGCCCGCGAACCACCCGGTTGTGGTGATCCGCCCGGCCAGAGCCCGGTACCCTGACCGCCCCCACAGCCGCCCCGCCCCGCCCCGCAAAGAATATAATTCTTTTATCCAAAGAACCGAGTTTCGCGCCTCCCAACATCCCGTACCCAAAGGACCTCGACCATGAGCGACACTGCTGGAGTGGAATGGGAGGGCACCCCCGCCTCGGTGCGGGCCGCTGTCGACCGGGCCCTGAACCGGCACCAGCGGGACGCCCTCGTCGAGGTCGAGCAGATCCTCGACGCGGCCCTGCGGGTCGCCGTCCGTGTCGCGCCGGCCGATCCCAAGGTCGCCGACATCGTCGCCGAGGCCGGGACGTCCAACCAGACCTTCTACCGGTACTTCGCCGGCAAGAACGAGCTCATGCACGCGGTGCTGGAGCGCGGGATCGTCATCCTGCGCTCCTACCTTCGCCATCAGATGTCGAAGAAGTCCGATCCTGCCGGCCAGATGACCGCCTGGGTCGACGGCATGATCGCGCAGATCACCCGGCCGGCGCTCGCGCAGCAGGGCTCCACCGTCAACCGGCTGCTCGCCCGGGCCAGTGATTCGGTGCCGGGGCGGGCCACCCTCGACCAGCAGCTCGGCCAGCTGCTCGTCCCGCCGCTGACGGCGGCCGGCCGACCACGGCCGGATCTCGACGCCAGGCTGATCCAGGACGCCGTCCTCGGCACGATGCAGCGCCATGTGGAGCCCTGCACGGTGCCGACCGAGGACGAGCAGCGCCATCTCATCGACTTCTGCGTCTCGATCCTCCAGGCGGGGCCGGCCGCCGCCCACTGAAACCGGGCTCCGCCTCCGACCTCCCACCAGGTCGCCACGCAAAGTAACGATCTGTGTATTTTGCGTCGGTTAACGGTAGGGGAAGGAGATGGGGCACAGCCGTCGGCGCGACCGGCTCTTCCGCCGCGCGGCGGTCGGCGCCGCGGTGCTGACGGGCGCCTGCGTGGTTCTCGCCCAGGTGCTCCCCGACAGCCTGGCGCTGTCCGCCGTCCGGCTGACGGTGATCGGGTTCCTGCTGCTCGGCGGGACGACCTGCGTGGTCGCCGGGCTGCGTCGCCATGGCGCCGAGCGGTGGTGGCGGCTTCTCATGGCGGTGATGGTTCTCGCCGTGGCGGTGGCGTCGGCCGCGGTGTTCCGGGACACGGCGGCGGGGCGATCTCCCGTCCCCCAGCTGACCCCGGCCTCGCTGGTGTATCTGATTCCGCTCGCGATGGGTGTCGCCGGCGTGCTGCTCTACCCGACCGACCCCGTCGAGCACGACGACGCCGAGGACGGCGGGCCGCTGCACGCCTACCGCTGGTACGCGATCACGATCCTGGACGGCATGATCGTGGTCGGCTCGGTGGCGCTGCTGGTCTGGGCCACCGTGCTGGAGCGCACGGTCGGGCACGGCGAACCACTCGGCCCCGGCCCGCTCTACTCGATCATCCTCGCCGCGGTCTCGCTCGTGGTCTTCGTCGTGCTGATCCTGGTGGCCGTGTTCCGCGAGCCACGCGACAGCCGCGGCCACGCGCTCCTGCTCGCGGGCATGTGCGCCGCCTCGATCTCCGCCATGTGGGAGCTCGCGGTGCTCATCCACGGCCTGGACTACGTCCCGCGGCTGACCGATCTGCCCATTGGCGTCGGTGCGCTGCTCATCGGCCTGGCCGCCATCTCCACCGATCCCGATACGGGTACCGCTACCGGTGCCGCTGTCGACGCCGACGCCGACGCCGACGCCGACGCCGACATCGTGGGAGTGGGGCTGGCCGCCGTTCCCAGCCCGGGTCGGCGGGCCGCCTCGGCCAGGCTCCGCCGGTGGCACGCGATCCTGCCGTACCTCCCGCTGACCGCGGCCGGGGCGGCGACGGTGCTCCAGATCGCCGGAGACGGCATCGGGCACTGGGAGGAGATCTGGGCGCTGCTCGCCCTGCTGCTACTCGCGCTGGTGCGCCAGATGATGACGATGTCGGACAACATCCGCCTGCTCGGCCAGGTGGAGGAGAAACAGCGGCAGCTGCGGCACCAGGCGTTCCACGACCCGCTGACCGGGCTGGCGAACCGCAGCCTGTTCATCGACCGGCTCGAGCGGGCGCTGCGCCGCCAGCCGGGCCCCGCCGAGCGCTTCGCCGTCCTGTTCTGCGACCTCGACGACTTCAAGCGGGTCAACGACGTCCTCGGCCACGCGGCGGGCGACGACCTGCTGCGGATCACCGGCGCACGGCTCGCCGGCTGCGTCCGCGCGGCGGACACCGTGGCCCGCCTCGGCGGTGACGAGTTCGCGATCCTGCTCGTCTCGGCCAACACCGACGATCCCGAGGCAGTCGGACGTCGGCTGGCGGCCGCGGTCCGGGCGCCGGTGCGGCTGGCGAGCCACACCTTCACCGTCGCGGCCAGCGTGGGCCTGGTGACCGTCGACCCGGAGACCGGGACGGGTGCCCCGCACCGAGGCGCGAACCCGGACGCGGAGCCGGACCCGGACCCGGACCCGGACGTGGAGCCGGACCCGGACGTTCCGGACACCGCCGAGCAGCTGCTGCACCGCGCCGACCTGGCGATGTACGCGGCCAAGGCCAGGCGCAACGGGGAGCCGGCCGTCTACACCCCTGAGCTGGTGGGCCCAGGGCGGGCACGGCCCGCCCTGAACGTCCCGCTGCCCTGAGCCGGCCCGAATCCGACTGCCCCCCGAACCAACCCGAACTGGAATCACTCCAAAAGTGTCCGAACCTGATGAAACGGACTGGACCAGCCCTGAGGTCGGCCCGGCGATCCGTGATCACCGGACCAGTGTCGGATCGATATTTCGATCATTCGGAAGTTGCGTTCTTTGTGTACAGAACGCTATTCTGACCACTCCGAGAGGAGACCGACGATGTCGTGGGACTTCGAGACCGAACCCGAGTACCAGGCCCAGTTGGACTGGGCTAACAAGTTCGTGCGGGAGGAGGTCGAGCCCCTCGACATGGCTTGGCCCGACCTGCAGTTCGTGCCACGCGGCGAGACACTGCAACGGGTCGTCGACCCCCTGCGGCAGCAGGTCAAGGACCACGGCCTGTGGGCGACCCACCTGGGCCCGGAGCTCGGTGGCCAGGGGCACGGGCAGCTCAAGCTGTCGCTGCTCAACGAGATCCTGGGCCGTTCCAGCTGGGCGCCGATCGTCTTCGGGTGCCAGGCGCCGGACACCGGCAACGCCGAGATCATCGCGCACTACGGCACCGAGGCCCAGAAGAAGCAGTACCTGCAGCCGCTGCTGGACGGCGAGTGCTTCTCGTCGTACTCGATGACCGAGCCGCAGGCGGGCTCGGACCCGACCCAGTTCACCTGCAGCGCGGTGAAGGACGGCGACGGGTGGGTGATCAACGGCTGGAAGTTCTTCTCCTCGAACGCCAGCACCGCGCGGTTCGTCATCGTCATGGTGGTCACCAACCCCGATGTCAGCCGGTACCGGGGCATGTCGATGTTCCTGATCCCGACGGACACTCCGGGCATCAACATCGTCCGGAACGTGGGTCTGCCCGGTGAGCCGCTGGGCGAGGGGCACCACGCCCTCATCCACTACGAGGACGTCCGCGTCTCGGACGACGCGCTGCTCGGCGGCGAGGGCCAGGCGTTCGCCATCGCGCAGACCCGCCTCGGCGGCGGGCGGATCCACCACGCGATGCGCACGATCGGCCTGGCGAAGAAGGCGCTGGACATGATGTGCGAGCGCGCGCTGAGCCGCAGCACCCAGGGCAGCCTGCTGGCCGACAAGCAGTTCGTCCAGGGCTTCATCGCCGACTCGTACGCCCAGCTGGCGCAGTTCCGGCTGTTCGTGCTCTACACGGCGTGGTCGATCGACAAGCACAAGGACTACCGCAAGGTCCGCAAGGACATCGCCGCGGTCAAGGTGGTCATGCCCGCGGTCCTGCACGACATCGCCTCGCGGGCGCTGCAGGTGCACGGCGCGCTCGGCGCGAGCAACGAGATGCCCTTCAGCCAGATGGTGATGGGCTCGTTCGTGATGGGCCTCGCCGACGGGCCGACCGAGGTGCACAAGGTCACCGTGGCCAAGCAGGTGCTGCGCGACTACAAGCCCACCGACGACCTGTGGCCCACCGAGCACCTGCCCAAGCGCCTCGCCGCGGCGCGCGAGAAGTACGCCGAGTACCTGGAACTCGAAGTGGGGAACCTGTGATCGACATCGAGCGCCTCGCCACGTGGATGGACGAGGCCGGACTCGCCGGCAAGGGCGAGCCGATCGAGCACCGTTACGTCTCCGGTGGCACGCAGAACGAGATCTACGAGATCCGCCGCGGTGACCTGCACGGAGCGCTGCGCATCCCGCCGGCGGGGGCGCCCGCCAGCCGCGACGCCGGCATCCTGCGCGAGTGGCGCATCATCGAGGCCCTGGACGGGACCGACGTCCCGCACACCGCGGCGCTCGGCATGTGCGAGGACGCCTCCGTCCTCGGCCGCTCCTTCTACATCATGGGTTTCGTGGACGGCTGGTCGCCGATGAGCCAGCGCGGTGTCTGGCCGGAGCCGTTCAACTCCGACCTCGAACTCCGCAAGGGGCTGTCCTACCAGCTCGCCGAGGGCATCGCGCTGCTGTCGAAGGTCGACTGGAAGGCCCGCGGCCTGGAGGGCCTCGGCCGCCCCGACGACTTCCACGAGCGCCAGGTCGACCGCTGGACGGCCTTCCTGAACCGCATCAAGAAGCGGGAGCTGCCCGGCTTCGACGTGGCCGCGCAGTGGCTGCGCACGCACCGGCCGATCGACTACATCCCCGGGCTCATGCACGGCGACTACCAGTTCGCGAACGTGATGTTCCAGCACGGGGCGCCCGCGAAGCTGGCCGCCATCGTCGACTGGGAGATGGGCACGGTCGGCGACCCCAAGCTCGACCTGGCCTGGATGCTGCAGAGCTGGCCCGAGGACACCAGCTCGACCGACCTGATCGGCAAGAGCTACGCGGATCTCTACGCGATGCCGACGAAGTCCCAGCTCCTCGCGCACTACGCGGAGGTGTCCGGCCGGCAGGTCGACGACTACGACTACTACCTGATCCTCTGCAAGTTCAAGCTCGCCATCGTCCTCGAGCAGGGCTTCCAGCGCGCGGGTGACGACGAGAAGCTGTTGACGTTCGGCCCGATCGTGCTCGGCGCCATGCAGGAGGCCGCCGACCTCGCGGAGAGCACGGACTACAAGCGATGACCGACACCGACACCAGCACCGCGGACATCCTGCTGGAACGGGTCGGGGCGGTGCTGGTCATCCGCCTCAACCGGCCCGAGGCCCGCAACGCTCTGACCCCCGCGCTGCTCAGCGCCATCGGCTCGGCGATCCTCACCGCGGAGTCGGACCCCGACATCCGGGTGGCCGTGCTGACCGCCGCGGGTGAGAAGGCGTTCTGCGTCGGGATGGACCTGAAGGCCTTCACCTCGGGCGGGGGCTTCTCCCAGATCGCCCCGGAGGACAAGGAGGGCCGGGCGGCCTTCGACCGGCTGATGAGCGGCGACGTCAAGGTCCCCCTCGTCGGCGCCGCGAACGGCACCGCGGTCGGCGGCGGCTTCGAGCTGCTGCTCTCCTGTGACGTCGTCGTGGCCTCTTCGGCGGCGAAGTTCGGCCTGCCCGAGGTCAAGCGAGGCCTGCTCGCGGCCGGCGGAGGCGCGGTCGCCATCGCCAGCCGGATCCCCCTCGCCCTCGCGCTGGAGCTGACCCTCACCGGCGACACCGTGGACGCCGCGCGCGCCCAGCAGCTCGGCCTGGTCAACGCGGTGACCGAACCGGAGAAGGTGCTCGAGGCGGCGCTGGCGTTCGCCGAGCGCATCGCCGCCAACGGCCCGCTCGCCGTCGCCGCGACCAAGGAGATCGTCCGGGCCGCCGCGGCCGACCCCGCGCGCGGGCAGGAGCGCATGGCGCAGCTCTCGCCGGCGGTGTTCAAGAGCGAGGACGCCAAGGAGGGCGCGATGGCGTTCATCCAGAAGCGCACGCCGCAGTGGAAGGGCCGGTGACCATGCGCCGCCCGCTCACCGTCACCGGGCTGCGCCCGCGCGTCAGCGGCCGGGTGGGCTGAGGTGCGCGCCGCGGTCTGCCGCGAGTACGGGCCGCCCGAGGTCGTCCACGTCGAGGAGTTCCCCACTCCCGAGCCGCAGCCCGACCAGGTCGGCGTGCGGGTGCACGCGGCGGCGGTGAACTACTCCGACGTCCTGCTGGTCGCGGGTGAGTACCAGATCAAGGTGCCGCCGCCGTTCGTTCCCGGCAGCGAGTTCGCCGGTGTCGTCGAGACGGTCGGTGCGGACGTGACCGGCGTGTCCGTCGGCGACCGCGTGTTCGGCACCGGCATGGTCGGTGCCTTCGGCGAGGTCGCGGTGGCGCGGGCCGCCGGCATCACCCGCACGCCGGCCGGCATCGCCGACACCGTGGCCGCCGCCTTCGGCGTGGCGCACCGCACCTCGTACCACATGCTCCGGTCGGTGGGCCGGCTGCAGCCCGGCGAGCAGCTCGTCGTGCTCGGCGCGGGTGGCGGGGTGGGCCTCGCCGCCGTCCAGCTCGGGGCGGCGTTGGGCGCCACGGTGACGGCGGTGGCGTCGTCCGCGCGCAAACTCGAGGTGGCGGCCGCCAACGGCGCCACCCACCTCATCGACCACCGCGCGAACGACCTCCGCAAGGCGCTGAAGGAGACCCTCCCGGACGGCGCCGACGTGGTCATCGACCCCGTCGGCGGCGACCTGGCCGAGCCCGCGCTGCGTTCGCTGCGCTGGCGCGGCCGGTTCGTCACGGTGGGCTACGCCGCGGGCTCGATCCCGCGGATCCCGCTCAACCTGGTGCTGCTCAAGGGCATCCAGATCGGCGGGATGCAGCTGCGCGACCTGGGTACGCACGCGCCGGACGAGCTCCAGCGCAACGAGCGGGAGCTCATGGAACTGTTCGCCGCGGGCAGGGCGGTGCCGCACATCGGCGCCAGCTTCACCTTCGACGAGACAGCGGCGGCGCTGCGCTATGTGGCCGACGGCCACGCCATCGGGAAGATCGTCCTGGAGATCGCCCCGTAGCACGGCCCGGGACGTCCACCGCGGGTGCGGCGTGGTGGACGTCCCGAGGGGGGCCGGAAACGACGCCCGGCGCGGCGCAGCCACAACGAGGTGGGTGCGTCGCGCCGGGTCTTTTCGTTTTCGTGCCGCTGGCCGACTCCGACTCCGGTGGAGCGGGAGCCGGCCAGGGCGTGCGTTCTCAGATGGTCTCGGGGTGCTTCTCCGCGAAGAGGCGGGCCCATTCCTTGCGGGACCGGATGGCGGTGTCGACGTCGGTCGCGATCGCCCGGCGGGCGCCGACGGTCGCGCGCTCCTTGGGGATCTCGGAGAACGGGTCCCAGTTGAAGAACCGGCAGGCGTTCTGCCAGGTGATCTTGTCGATCTCCTCGTCGGTCGCACCGGCGTTGTTCAGCTCGTTGAGCACGAACTCCGGCGCGTCCGGCCAGATCGAGTCCGAGTGCGGGTAGTCGCACTCCCAGGCGATGATGTCGATCCCGATCTCACGGCGCAGCTTCAGCGACGTCGGGTCGGTGACGTAGCAGGCGAGTGAGTGGTCGCGGAACACCTCGCTGGGCAGCTTGCCGCCGAAGTCGCGGCGCAGCCAGCGCTGGTTGGTGTAGTGCCGGTCGCAGCGGTCCAGGTAGAACGGGATCCAGCCGATGCCGCCCTCGGAGAAGGCGAACTTCAGGTCCGGGTAGGTCCGCATCGCCGGGCCCCACAGCAGGTCCTGCACAGCCAGCGACGAGATCTGGCACGCCAGGATGATCAGGTTGTCGATCGGCGCGTCCGGGGCGAGCTTGAGCGCGCCGAAACCGGTGCCGATGTGCAGGCACATCACCATCCCGGTGTCGGACAGCGCCTCGAACACCGGAGCCCAGAAGTCGAGATCGTGGTAGCTGGGCAGGCCCTCGAGGTGCGGCAGCTCGGGCATCGTGACCGCCCGGCAGCCCTTCGCCGCCACCCGGCGGATCTCGTTCACCATCAGCTCCGGCTTCCAGGTCGGAAGCAGCGCCAGCGGGATGAACCGGCCCGGGTAGGTGCCGGCCCACTCGTCGATGTGCCAGTTGTTGTACGCCTGGATCATCGTGACCGTGGTGTCGGTCTTGTAGTGGTTGAGATGCCCGGCGCTGAACCCGGCGAACGTCGGGAAGCACATCGACGCCAGGATCCCGTTACGGTCCATGTCCCGGACCCGGTCGTGGATGTCGTACACCCCCGGGCGCATCTCGGCGAAGCCGGCCGGGTCCTTGCCCCACTCCTCCGCCGGCCACGAGACGACCGCGTTCAGGCCACTGACGCCCGTCACCCGGCCCTGGTAGATCCACTGGTCCACGCCCTTGTCGTTGCGCACGACGTGCGGCGCCTGGTCGACCAGGTTCGCCGGGACGTGGTTCTTGAACATGTCGGGCGGCTCGACCACGTGGTCGTCGATGCTCACCAAGACCATGTCGTCGATGTTCATGATCCTCCTCGACTGGCGGGTCCGGGGCGTGCGCCAGACCACATCGTCAGCGTCTCTATCTGTTTCTACGCTTCCCGGCTCTGGCCGTCTCTGCGTATTCGGCCAACAAGCCCACGAAATCGGTCAGGGATCCGCTCGGCTCATCCCGGGTGACCGGGGTGCGTCGGTGCGTCATCAGGACACCCCGACACCGTTCCCGGCAGGGCGACGTCTCGGCGCATCCATACCCCCTCCCTGATCAACCATGACTGATGAGCAGGTCAAGCGCCATCGAAGCCGGCCACGCCCCACCCGGGATCCGGCCGCGCCACATCGTGGTGGATTAGTCACTCAAAGTAGCGCTGCCGTGAATCGATCAGGAATCGATCGGGCCGGATCTGGGACGCCGCCACCGGCCGGCCTGTCGGTTGGCGGCTTGAGCAGTTGCCCGATGGCGAGCTGGCGGTCTGGTCAGCGTCTCGGCGGATGACGCTGCCCGTCACCGTCACCGTCACCGTCACCGCTCGGCCCGTGCCGAGCCGGACGTGCCGACGGCGGCGAAGAAGTCGGCCACTGCCGCGGCTACACGCCGCGGCGCCCTCTCCGGCCCGAAATGGTCGAGGTCCCCGAAGGTGACGAGGCTGGCGCGGGGCAGAATCCCGGCGAGCTGTCGGGTCGCGCGTCCGGCCGCGGTGTCGTCACTGTCCCTGCCGGCCATGAGCAGCGTCGGAGTCGTGATCGCGCGGTAGCGGTCGGGCTGGTTCGCCACCCTCGCCGCTTCCTGATGCTCCCTGATCGTCCCGCCCAGCAGGGCGTGTTTCCGACGGCGTTCGGCGGGTCTGATCGCGAATGCCAGGATGAGTCCGAGCAGGGCACGAGGGACCCGTCCCGTCGTCTCGGGGTTCACGCCACGGACGAAGGTGATGAACGCCTGCCGTGGCCGGCCGCGATCGAGTTCGTCCTGGCAGCGCCGCGCCCATTCCAACGTCACGGGCCCGACGCCGTCGAGGAGGACTCCGGGTTCGTATGCGGCGGCGCCGTCGAACGCACCGACTCCGACTCCGACGGGGGCACCGGCACCGGCAGTGGCACCGGTGTTCCGCAGGGCCTCCAACAGCAGGAATCCGCCGAAGCTGTGCCCGACGACGAATCGAGCTCGCGTCGCCGCTCGGACGGCCTCGAGGTCGGCGAGCTCCTTGGCCGCCGTGTAGGCGTCGCCCTGCGGGCCGCTGGCACCGCGCCCCCGTCTCTCGATTGTGTGGACCGTGAACCCGCTCGCCAGCGCGGCCGCGAATCCATCAAGGTCCGCCGCGACCGCGAGGGCTCCCGGAACAAGCAGAAGACCGGGGCCCCGGCCAATCGTCCGATAACTGATCACCGTTCCGTCGGTCGATTCCACACTCCCTGTCTCGACCTGCGTAGCCACCACGCCACTTCCTTTCGGGCTCCGATATACGTGCGCATTCCGCCGGGCGTGGGATCCAGAAAATCGCGCCACGACCCGCCATCACCCGACCAGGATCGAATCGATCCGGACGGTCGCATCGTATGGAACAGGTCCAGCAAAGGAAATCACGCACTAGTGCACCAGAATTTGATGGCCGGATAGCATCCGTTCCCAGGCGACATGCGCACTAGAGCAGTCCGGGAAGAGGCACGCTGTGGTCATCTCCGATTCGGAGGACGTCCCGCCATACCTGCGGATCACCGCCGAACTGCGGCGGCGGATCACATCCGGCGAGCTGCGGCCGGGCGAGCGGCTGCCGTCGACCCGCCAGATCGTCCGCGAGTTCGGCATCGCGATGGCCACGGCCACCAAGGTGCTCGCGACGCTCCACCAGGAGGGTCTGGCCCGACCTCTCCCGGGTGTCGGCACGATCGTCGACTTCTCGGGCCCGCATCCCCGGAGCCCTGGTGCTGCCCGGCCCCGTGCCGGCGGCCATCCGACGTCGGGGCTGGCCCGACCGCGGATAGTGCGGGTGGCGGTCGACATAGCCGACCTGGAGGGGCTGGCGGCGCTGTCCATGCGTCGCGTGGCCGTCGAGCTCGGTGTCACCACCGTGGCGCTCCACCGGCAGGTGGGCGGGAGGGGACAGCTGGTGCTGTCGATGGCCGACATGGTCTTCGCCGAGGCACCGCCACCCGACCCACCGCCGGCCGGCTGGCGCCGGTGCCTGGAGGCGGCGGCACGGTCCCAGTGGGCCATGTACCGCCGGCACCCCTGGCTGGCACAGGCGATGTCCTTCACCAGGCCCCTGATGTCGCCGCAGATCAAGGCTCATGCGGAGTGGGTGATGCGGGCACTGCACGGACTCGGTCTCGACCCGGTGGCCATGATCCACGTACACACCACCCTGGCCGCCCACATCCGTGGGCTGGCCCTGAACCTGGAGGCGGAGGCGGAGGCGGTGCAGGACTCGGGCCTCACCGACGAGCAGTGGATGGACGCCCACGGCACTTCCGCGATCACCCCACCGGCGGCGACTTCGGCTCACCCGCTGCTGGCGAGCGTCCCGCCCCGATCCCTCGACCTCGACTCGCTCTTCGAGTTCGGCCTGCAACGCCTCCTCGACGGCATCGCCATCCTGATCGAGACGAGTCGCTGCCCCGTTCAGCCTCCCCCGCAGGCCGTGTCCAGGCCGATGAGCGGTGACGAGAATTCGCCGGAGCGTGGTGCCTCCGCGTGACCCGGGTCTCATCTCCTGCCCTTGATCTCAACCGCGGTCGAGGTCGCAGACTCGACCTTCGTCAACGGCGATGAAGGGATGTCCGATGAAGGCAGCGGCGTTCGCGCGGCACGGTGGCCCGGAGGTTCTCGAGCTGATGGATCTGGCCACGCCGGTGGCCGGGCCCGGCCAGGTACGGGTCCGGGTCCGGTTCGCCGGTGTCCAGCCGATCGACTGCGCCGTCCGCGCGGGCTGGGCACCGCCCGGGGTGACACCCCGGCTCCCGACGATTCCCGGCAACGAGTTCGCCGGGGTCGTCGACCAGGTCGGCGACGAGGTCGATGGAGTCGGCGGGATCGACGGCGTCGACGGCGGGGGTCACGGCGTCGCGGTGGGCGCCGAGGTGCTCGGCTTCGGGCAGCTGGGTGCGTATGCCGAGTATCTGGTGGTACCGGCCGGCCAGGTGACCGCCAAGCCGGCCGGCATGTCCTGGGAGGTCGCGGGTGGGTTCAGCGGCGGGGCGCAGACCGCCCACATCGCGCTGCGGGAGCTGGGCGTCGGCAGGGACGACACCGTCCTGATCCACGCCGCCGCCGGCGGGGTCGGGACGGTCGCCGTCCAACTGGCCGTACGCGCCGGCTCGACCGTCATCGGCACCGCCGGCGCGGCCAACCACGACTATCTCCGCTCACTGGGCGCGATCCCGGTCGCCTACGGCGACGGCCTGGTCGAACGCGTCCAGGCGATCGCGCCCGCGGGCGTGGACGCCGTGCTGGACGGAGCCGGCGGCGACGCGCTGACCACGTCGCTGGCGCTGGTCGCCGACCGGAGCCGGATCCTCACCCTCGTCGAGCACGGCCGGGCGGGGGAGCTCGGGATCCGGGTCACGCCCAACCTCCGGTCAGCCGCCCGGCTCGCCGAGCTGGCCGACCTCCAGGCGCACGGAGCCCTGCACATCAACGTCCGCCGGGTCGTCCCGCTCGCGGACGCCGCCGAGGCGCACCGGGAGCTGGAGACGAGACACGGCCGCGGCAAGATCGTCCTTGCCGTCAGCAGCGGCTGACGGCCACCGCCCCTGCAGTGGCGCGCAGGAGGCGCCACTGCCTCTGCCCGCGCGGCACGGGGAGTGACGGCGCCCGTCTCAGCCCTCCTAGGCCCTCCTCAGCCCGCCTCGGTTGCAGCCAGGAGGCGGCCATCCCGGTCGTAGGCCCGGACGACCGGTCGATTGGCCTGGTACCAGTCGTTGAAAAGCGTCGGGTTGTTCCGTCTGAAGTCCTCGAACCCGGGCTCACCGGGCCGTGGACCAGGCTCGGGCGGATCGATCTGGACGGTCCTGACCACGACCTTCCCGTCCTGGATGGGAACCTCGACGATTTCGCCGGACGGAGTCGTCGCGGTGACCCGGGCAACCCGGGCCGACACCCGTCCGCCACAGTCATGGACCGTGCGACTGTCACCGGGGCCGCTACCGAAGCCGGCTCCGAGGCGGCCTCCGAAGCCGCCGCCTATCCTGTGACTTCCGCCGGCGTACTCCAGCTCGAGATCGGTCCGGGGCACCGCATCGTGCCCGCCCCCCCAGCTGTAGACATACGCCCCGTCGATGTCCAGCCGACCTGCCGCGTCCGCCGGCACGTCGCAGTCGACGAACGTCGAGGGGTTCGACAGGATCACGGTCGCTCCGGCGGCGTCCCGCGCCGCCGCCCACACCGTCAGCCCACCCGGCTGGAAGCGCGCCGGGTCCGCCGGCCCAGGACCGGACTGTAGGCACTCGACCACGAGATGTGCCGCTTCGTCCGGAGTGAAGGTGACCGGCTGGAGCCGGGTGATCCGCGGGGCCGGCGGAAGGTCGGCGGGCGCGAGGGATGCCTTCCCCGTGCCGCCCCCCAGAGTCAGGCCGGCCGCGATCCCCACCGCGGCCACGGCGCACGCCACCGCCGGGGCGGCCCGCCGCGCGACCCGACGACGGCGCTCCCCCGGAACCCGGGCCCGTACGCCGGCCCACAGATCACCCGACGGCCGGACGTCCACCGTTCGCTCCGCGCCACGAAGGCGTTCGATCATCTCCTCGTCGGAGGTCATGCCGCACCTCCCCTCGTCCCGTTCAGTTCCGATGCGCCGAGCTGGGGCGGCACGGCGCCGTCGCCGGATCTCGACGGCTGCCGCACGCCGTCGGACCGCGGTCCCATCGCCGTCCCCAGCGACGGATCGGCCCGCAACCGGGCCAGGCCCCGTGACGCGTGGGTCTTCACAGTCCCGACCGAGCAGCCGAGGATCTCCGCGACGCGGGCCTCGGACAGGTCCTCGCAGTAGCGCAGCACCACGACGGCCCGCTGCCGGGTGGGCAGGGCGGCCAGCGCCGCCGCGAGTCCCGCCCGGTCCTCCACCGCCGCCAGCTCGCCGGCGGACCCGCCGACCAGCCTGTCGGGCACCGTGGGCATCAGCGTCTCGACCACCCGGCGACCGCGGAACCGTCGCCGATGAGCGTTGACGAGAATTCGCCGCACGTAGGCGTCAGGGGAGTCGCACACACGGACCTTCCGCCAGGCGACGAAGGTACGTGCCAACGCCGTCTGCGCCAGGTCCTCCGCCTCGGCCGCGTCGCCGGTCAGCAGGTACGCCAGCCGCAGCAAGGCCGGCAGCCGGGCGGCGAAATACGCCCGGAACTCATCGTGTCCGTCATCGTCCATCAGCTCTCCTCAACCCTCCAGAGGCCCCCAGGACCCGCTCAGGTTGACCGAGACGGAGCTGACCGACTCGACGCCGCCAATGACGCCGATCATGGCGGCCGCGTTGATCCTGGGCACGACGGCCCGTCCCGATCCGCGTGGGTGAGGCTGGTCGGGCGCGCCGTACGCCGGAAGAGGTTTGACTTCGAGCGCGCTCGAAGTCCTAGCTTCGAGGCATGACCGCGATCGACGAGCTCAGCGAAGACGGTCCTCGGGTGCCGGCCGGGCGTACGTCGGGCTGCCGGGCACCCGGGCCGGGACGGCCCTCCGTCGGCGTCGCCGGGCCGGCGGACAGCGGCCTCACCATCGCGGAGACGGCGACGGTGAGCGGCGTGAGCGCGCACACTCTGCGGTACTACGAGCGGGTGGGCCTCATGCTCGATCGGGTGGCGCGCGCTCCGTCGAGCCATCGCCGCTACGACGACGAGGACCTGCGCTGGATCGCGACGCTCACCGCGCTGCGCCAAACCGGCATGCCGATCCGCCAGATCGCGCGGTACGCGGCGCTTGTACGGGCCGGCCACGGCAACGAGACCGAACGGCTCGAGCTGCTCACCGCCCACAAGGAGCGCGTCACCGAGCGTCTCGATGAGGTTCGCCGCCATCTCACAGCCATCGACACCAAGATTGATATCTATCGGGAGAGGACCAGACGACCGATGCCCCACGACACATTGCGCCAGGTACCGCTCGGTTCCCAGGGACTCCAGGTCAGCGTGCAGGGCCTCGGCTGCATGGGCATGTCCGACTTCTACGGCGCAACCGACGACAACGAATCGATCGCCACCATTCAGCGCGCGCTCGGCCTGGGCGTCACCTTCCTCGACACCGCCGACATGTACGGGCCGTTCACAAACGAGCGACTGGTCGGGCGGGCCATCTCCGGCCGGCGCGACGAGGTGACGCTCGCGACCAAGTTCGGGATCGTCCGTGACCCGGACAATCCCCAGGCCAGGAACATCAACGGCCGGCCGGAGTACGTCCGCTCAGCCTGCGACGCATCCCTGTCCCGCCTCGGGGTCGACCACATCGATCTCTACTACCAGCATCGGGTCGACCCGACTGTGCCGATCGAGGACACCGTTGGCGCCATGGCCGAGCTGGTCACCGCCGGGAAGGTGCGCTACCTCGGCCTCTCCGAAGCATCGCCGGCCACGATCCGCCGGGCGCACGCCGTGCATCCCATCTCCGCACTGCAGACCGAGTACTCGATCTGGTCACGCCACCCCGAAGAGGAGATCCTCCCGACGGTGCGCGAGCTCGGCATCGGCTTCATCGCCTACAGCCCGCTCGGACGGGGGTTCCTCACCGGAACCTTCCGTACCCAGAACGACTTCGAGGCCGGCGACTTCCGCGCCAGCATGCCCCGGATGAACTCCGAGAACCTCGACGCCAACCTCTCGGTCGTCGCCCAGATCGAGGAGATCGCGGCGGCGCGGAACGCGACACCCGCCCAGGTCGCGCTCGCCTGGGTGCACCACCAGGGCGACGACATCGTCCCGATCCCCGGAACGAAACGACGTCGTTACCTGGAGCAGAACGTCGCCGCCGCCGGCCTCTCACTGACTCCGCACGAGTTGGAAATCCTGACGAAGGCCGGCGAGGCTGTGCAGGGCGAGCGCTACCCGGACATGTCCAACGTCAATCTGTGATGTGAGAGCACACCGGTGCCGGCGGCCGTTCTCCTGTTCAGAGCTGGTTGTAGACGGATTTCGTCTGGAGGTACATCTCGATGCCGTCCTTGCCGAACTCGCGGCCCCAGCCGGACTGCTTGTAGCCGCCGAACGGCATCTGGTGGTCGAAGACCAGCTGGCAGTTCAGCGTGATGGTGCCCGCCTCGATCCGCTTGGCGAGGCGGTGGGCCCGGGCGCCGTTCTGCGTGTAGACGGCGCCGGCCAGACCGTAGGTCGTGTCGTTGGCCAGGGCGATGGCCTCGTCCTCGTCGTCGAACGGCAGGACGGCGACCACCGGCCCGAAGATCTCCTCGCGGTACAGCCGTGCGTCGGTGGAGACGTTGGTGAGCATGGTCGGGTGCACGAAGTATCCCTTGCCTTGTGGGAGTTCGGCAGCGAACCCGGTACCGCCCTGATCACCGAGTTCATGGCCCTGGCCAACCACCGCAAGACCATCCGCGCGGAGATCGCCGAAATCGCCGAGCGATCCCGCGAGGCACAACTGGAGTCGCTCACCCGTAGAGCCGCCGATGAGGATCTCGGCCTCCCCGACGTGCCCCCGATCGCGCTCCTGGTCCTGATGACCATGGTCTCCAGAGGAATCATGATGGAAAATTCCCTGGGAGTGACCCTCGGACATGCGGAAGCCCTGGCGGTCATCGAGAACATTCTCGCCACCGTCGAGAACAGGTCAGACTCGGCCCACATCGACGGCGTCACCGAAACGCGCGCCGCCGGCCTGTGACACGATTCCACCCCTTTCCAACTCGGCACCATGTACTACAGATGAGTGCCAGACCTTCGGAAAACTCGTTCGGCTGGTCCCACCCGATGCTGACGCCCCTTCGTGGCTGTCCTGTCGGGTTGCGCCCTGGAGCGCCTCGTCGAAATGAGGCGTCCACATCGTTCACTCGCCCCCGTTGCTGACGCCGCCGAGTTGTTCGATCCGCTGGGCCGCAGGTCGGTCAGCGCGGCGACGGAGGCGGTGAGTGAGCCGTCCGGCGCACGAGCAGACGGCTCCGAATCCTGTGACGCGACACCGCCCGTCAGCGGCCCCGGTGCCCTGGCGGCTCAGGGCGCGGTGAGTGCTTCGGTGGGTTGGAGGCGGGAGGCGCGGGTGGCGGGGTAGAGCCCGGCGCCCGCGCCGACGACGAGGGTGGCGCCGAGTCCGAGAAGCATCGCCCAGGACGGGACGACGGTTGGCCAGGCCTGAGTGGTGGCGTAGCACGTGGTGACGCCGGTGCCGAGGATGAGTCCTGTGATCCCGCCTAGCGTGGACAGGAGAAGCGCTTCGGCGAGGAACTGGTTGCGGATGTCCCCGCGGGTGGCGCCGAGGGCGCGGCGGAGTCCTACCTCGCCTCGTCGTTCGAGGACGGAGATGACCATGGTGTTCGCGACGCCGATGCCGCCGACGAGTAGCGCGACCGATCCGAGGCCGAGCAGGAGCGCGCCGAGTGTGGAGTCGGCCGCGTGCTGTGCGGCGAGGGCGTCGGAGGGGCGGGAAACGTCAACCTCGTTGGGGGCCGCGGGGTTGGCGGTGCGGGCGAGCAGCGTCTGTACGGCTTCGACATGGTCGGGGTTTGCTCGGGTGTACGCGGTGGTCGGGTAGGTGTCGAAGCCGAGCAGGTCGGCAGCGACGGGCCAGCCGACGAGGGCGGCGCGGTCGAGTTCGGGTGCGAGGGCGACGTGGGCGAGGATGCCGACGACGGTGAACCACCGGCCACCGAGGTAGATCTGCTGGTCCGGTCCGGTCGAGTCGATGCCCAGGTGAGCCGCCGCTGTCGATCCAAGGACCACGGCGGGATAGTGCTGGGTCGCCTCGTTGAGGTAGGTACCGGCGACGATGTTGGCGCCGACGGTGTCGGGAAGGTCCAGTCTGGTTGCCAGCACGGCGATGCTGCCGGATTCCGCGGCCGGGATGTGATCGTTGCGGTAGATCCTGGCTTCCGGCACCAGGCCGGTGGCGCTGACCGACTTGACATCGCCGATCGCGCCGATCATTGCGACGGCCTCGGTCGGCAGGTGTGCCTGGTCGCCGAAGAGGTTCTGGCCGGGCCTGACGGTGAGCAGGTTGGTGCCGAGTGCGGCGATCTGGCGGTGGAAGTCCTCCCGGCTGGAGGAGGAGATGCCGACAACCGAGATCATGGCCGCGATGCCGATCGCGATACCCAGAGCGGACAGCGCGACACGCGTCGGTCGCGAGCGCAGACCGCCGGCGCCGACTCGGATCAGATCCCGCGCCGCGAGCCGGACCGGGCGAAGCACCCTGTTTACATCCGGCACCGGTCCGACGCACGCCGCAGGTCCGGGCCTGCTCGTCGGCGAGTTGCCGTCCCGGGCAGCTGCGTCACTCGTTGCAGAGGCATCGGTCGTTGATCGGGCGGTGATCATACGCGGGCTCCCTGAGGTGTCCGGACGTCTCCGCTGTCGCCGACCTTGCGGCCGTCCCGCATCTCGATGCGTCGCGGCAGGGCTGCGGCGATGTCGCGGTCATGCGTGATGACCACGACAGTGGTTCCGGCGGAGTGGAGCTGTCGTAGCAGGGCCATCACCTCGCCCCCGGACGATGAGTCGAGGTTGCCGGTGGGTTCGTCGGCGAGCAGAAGCATTGGCTCGCCGATCACGGCGCGGGCGATCGCGACGCGTTGGCGTTCGCCGCCGGACATCTGGTGCGGCCGGTGGTGGACTCGTTGACCGAGACCGACCCGGTCAAGGGCGGCGCGCGCGCGTTCGAGCCGTTCCGCACGGCGCACGCCGGTGTACAGCAACCCGTCGGCCACGTTGTCCAATGCCGGTACGCCAGGGGCGAGATGGAACTGCTGGAAGACGAACCCGATGCGTTGCGCGCGTAGTGCCGAGAGCTGGTCGTCACTCAGCGTATGGACCGGCTGGCCATCGACGGTAAGGGTGCCCGTCGTCGGCCTGTCGAGGGTGCCGAGCAGGTGGAGCATCGTCGACTTGCCCGATCCGGACGGCCCGACGATCCCGACGAGCTCGCCATAGTTGATCCGCAGGCTGACTTCGGCCAGCGCGCTGACCGGGCCAAAACGCCTGGACACCTGGTCGAGGACGACGATGGGAACCACGGCGCTCACTGGGCGACTCGCACGGCGACGCCCTCGGTGATGCCCGCCCCACTGATCTCGACCTTGCCGTCAGCGAACAATCCGGCCTTGACCGGCAGAAGCACCGGCCGCCTGTCCTGGACGGTCTGTACCGCGTACCCACCGTCCGGGTTCGCTAGGAGCGCGGTGATCGGCACCATCAACACGTTCGTCCGCTGCTCCGTGACGATCCTCAGTGTCACCGGCGATGAGTCGAAGCCGCCGGCGAGCGCGGACGGATCGTCGAACGACACGATCACGGTGACGAAGGTCTTGTTCTGCTCCTCGATGGTCTGCGCGACAGTGCCGACGCTGCTGACCGTGCCGTCGAGACGTTGACCGGTCGGAATGGTGATGGTCGCCGGGTCGCCGGTGTGGACGAGATGTTGCAGCGACACGTCCAGCGGGATCGATGCCACCTGCGTGGTGCCGCTGTAGGTGAGGACCTGCTGGTTGGGTTGCAGGCCCAGATGGCTGCCGACCGGGATGGCCTGGAGGGCGACCCGGATGTCGCCGTCGTGGACGAAGATCTGGTCGGGTGGGACGGTGCCTGTGACGGGTAGCCCGCTCTTGGCCTGCCACGCCTGCACGGCCGGGGCGGTGGCGGCGTCGAGGGTGTCATCGACGGTGAAACCCGTGTAGCCCAGCTCCTGGAGGCTGGCCTCCAGCTCCTTCACGTCGGGACCCACTGTGCCTGTGGCGAGTGTCCGGTACGGCGTCGCGGTGCCGTGCAGGAGGATGACCGGCCTGCCGTCGACCGCGTACACGGGTTGGCCGATCTTCACCGTCGTGCCCGGCGCGGCGATCCAGGTGACGACTCCGGACTGCTGCTGGGCGACGAGCCCTACCGGCTCGCCGTAGGAGATCAGGCCGCCGACCTGCTGGGTCTGGGTGAGGGTGCCGCGTTGGACCGTCGCGGTCGCCGCGGGAACCAGACCGGTCGGCGGCGATGACGAGCCGCCACCGAATCCCACCGCGGCGGCGACGATCAGGACGGCGACTCCCGCCCCCGCGAGGACGAACAGGTACCGGCGTGGAAGGCGCCGTAGCGGGCTCGCCAGCAGGGCGACCGTCGCCCGTGCCCAGGCCCCGCTCGGCACACGCCGGTCGCCTGCCTCATGCTCGGCTGCCGTCGGTGGGGCGGTCGCGAAAGTCCCATCGGTCCTGGTCTCGTCCGTTCCGGTTCCGGCCATGGTCACGCGCCCGCCTTGTCCAGGATGGTCTGGCACTGCTGGGCCGCCTGTTGGAACGCCGGATCGTTGCGGTCGACGTCCGCGCCGGCGAAAAGGCCGCCGGCCGAGCCGGGCTGGGGGTCGGGGAAGCTCGGCAGGCCGTTGTCGCGCATGCACTGCGCGAAGGCCACATAGACGTCGAGATCCGCGTCGCTCGGTTCTCCCCGACTGCCGACGGGCAGCAGATCCTGGCAGGCGGCCAGGGCCTGCTTCACGGCCGGATCGTCCGGATCAACACCCTCCCCGAACTGCGGAACTCCCGTGGACGGGTCCGGGTCAGCCATGTCGATTTCGTGGTCGCGCATGCACTGCGCGTACGTCTGTACCGTCGGTGTCCCCGTGCTACCGCCACCGGACGCCGTCCCGCCCGGGGCCGTGCCGCCGCCGGAGCCGCAACCGGCCAACGCCATGACCACCAGACTCAGGCCGGCGGCCACCACTGCCAACGGACGTGCGGTCCTGATCATCCGTGCCCTCCGTCGTGAACTGGGCTAGCGAGTACGGCATCCAGTGGACTGCGTCGCGGATAACCGGGCCGTAATGTCGGCGGCCGCTGGTTATCCGCCGGTTATGCCGGCGGCGCCACTCTGGACGGGCACCGCATCGCCGATGCATGCGAGGAGAGGGGTGGAGAGCGGATGGTTCGGGTGATGGTCGTGGAGGACGAACCAGAGCTCGCCGGTGCGCTCTGCGAGGCGTTGACACGCGAGTCGTTCGCGGTCGACGTGGCCTACGACGGGGGCGAGGCGCTGGAGAAATACGCCGCTCACGACTACGACGTCGTCGTCCTGGACCGGGATCTGCCCGTCGTGCATGGCGATGATGTCTGCCGCGCGATCGTGGCGGCCCAGCGATCGACGCGGGTGCTGATGCTCACGGCCGCCTCGGCGATCCGCGCCCGGGTCGAGGGGCTCGCGATCGGCGCCGACGACTACCTCGTGAAGCCGTTCGCGCTGGCAGAGCTGTCCGCCAGAGTGCACGCTCTCGCCCGCCGCACCGCGCCGGCCGCCGCTCCAGTTCTCAAACGCGCCGGCCTGCGAGTGGATCAAGCCAGCCGGACCGTCACCCGAGACGGCCGCTCCGTCACTCTGACGAACAAGGAGTACGCGGTCCTGGTCGAACTGCTCCGCGCCAGCGGCGGCATCCTGTCCGCCGAGCAGCTACTGGAGAAGGTCTGGGACGAGAACATCGATCCCTTCACCAACACTGTCCGCATGACGGTGATGAAACTGCGCCGCAAGCTCGGCACACCTCAACTGATCGAAACGCTGCCGGCGGCCGGATACCGCATCCGATGAGCCGCCTGAGCCTGCGCGCCCGTCTCACCGTCCTCTACGGCGCGCTGTCGATTCTCGCCGGAGCGGTCATCCTCACGCTGCTCTACCTGGTCGTCCAAGCCCGCCTCGACGCAGAGCTCACCGGAGACGCCGAGTCCCGCATCGCCGCTCTTCAACAGCGGGCCGGTCAGGCAGGCGAAGCGACGATCACCACACCCAACGGGAGCCGGATCAGCCTCGACGACCTCACCGAGCAGATCAGGGGCAACGAGGAAAAGATCAGGAACGCCGCCCTCGACACACTGCTCGTTCGGGGCAGCGGCATCGTCCTTGCCATAGGCCTCGCCACCGCGGGCACCGGCTGGATCATCGCCGGCCGGGGCCTGCGACCGCTCCACGCCATCACCGCCACCGCCGAGCAGATCGCACGGTCCACCGGCCCACACCGCGACCTCAGCCGGCGGATCGCGCTGACCGGACACAGCGACGACACCCAACGGCTAGCCGATGCCTTCGACGCCATGCTCGAAACCCTCGACCGCGCCTTCGATAGCCAGCGCCGCTTCGTCGCGAGCGCCTCCCACGAACTTCGCACCCCGCTCGCCCTGGAGCGCGCCGTGATCGAGCTCGAAGCGACCAAACCGGCCGCTCACCCCGACACTGTGCACTTCGCCGACCGCCTGCTGGCCATCAACACCAGGAACACCGACCTCGTCGACCGGCTCCTGACCCTCGCCGACGGAGGTAACGAACTCACCGAACCGGTCCCCGTCGATCTCGCCGACGTCGCGGCCGACGTTCTCGCCCAGACCAGCACGGACACCCCGACCAGCGCCCGGATCACCGCCGACCTGGTTACCGCTCCAGTGCTCGGCGACCCCATCCTGCTCCACCAACTCGTCCGCAACCTGGTCGAGAACGCGGTCAACCACAACGTGCCGGGTGGCTGGATCAAGATCACCACCGGTATCGACACCGGCCAGACGTACCTGGCCATCGCGAACAGCGGCTTGCTAATGCTCCCCCGTGAGGTGAACGGACTCTTCGAACCCTTCCGGCGCGGCCGGTCCGACCGAACACGTGACACGGGCCGCCGCGGGTTCGGCCTCGGCCTCACGATCGTCAAGGCCATCTCCGACAGCCATCACGCGCAGATCACCGCGCTCCCCCGGCAGGACGGCGGAATGGACCTCCGCATCACATTCCCTGCTGGGCTATCACGCCGGTGACAGTCCAACCGAGACAGCGCTACGGCCACGCTCTCCCCTAGCGCCTGCACGCCGCCGACGGCGCCATAGACGACTTCCTGAGCGGTATGGCCATGGACAAGCCGGACGGAGACCGACACTGACCCGGCTTGGCTACACAGTTGGCTACATAACCATCAACGCCTACCCCGCCAGGTCGGGCGCAGCCCGACACCCGGGGGTCCGGGGGTCGCCCCCGGGCAGACATCGCGGCTGGTGGCGAAGCTGACCGAAGGTCAGCGAGCAACCGAATCCAGCTCGTGGAGACGAGGGGACTTGAACCCCTAACCCCTGCCTTGCAAAGGCAGTGCTCTGCCAGTTGAGCTACGCCCCCGTGAGGTCGGCCGCCCAGGCGTCGCCGCCCCGAGTGACCGATGCCCCTCAAGAGTACGGCATGACTACCAGCTCGGGGATGGTCCGGCCGGCCCTTGGCCGCTGATGCCTGACCGTCCAGCGGCCACCGCCGGCGCCACGCCGCCACGGGGCGCTCGCTGTTGTCCACCGGCGGGTCGCCGGCTGCCGTCACCCTGCCCCGCGGACGCGTGGGCGGCGTCGTTCTGCAGTAGTCACACCACGTTCATGGTCACGGGCCGTTCACATGGGTCTTCGTTGTGGGCAGTCGAGGTTTCCCGCCGCGACGCTGCCCACCCACGGTGTGTGTCGCACCAGAGTGCCTCGAATCGGCCGTAGCTCGTGACAAACATGCGGCAATGCGTCATGCTCTCCACAACAAGCGTTGTGAACACATATGGCGGGTCTCGTCGACTTGCCCAGTTGGAGCGTTGTTCCTCTGGTTGGGGCTGCGTCCGGTTAGGGCTGTTCTGCCGGCAACGATGCCCGCCTGAGGGCATCGTTGGCGCGACCCGACAGCGGCGAGAAGCGCGCGCTGTGGATAGCTGTGGAAGGTTTCCCGCCGCTGCCGATGGATTTCCCGGGCAACGTGCACCGCCTGCGGAATCCGTTGACGCATTCCCCGTCGCAGTACTACCGCGACCCACCGTGACCGATCGCCAGTCGCAAGGACGAGCAGGCTGCTGCAGGACACCTGGCCGGCTTCGGAATCCGCCGCCTTGTCCAAGGCCGTCGGGGACGCGGCATCAAGGCCTCCGGTCGCCGCACGATGCCCCCATACGGGCAATGTCAGGGTTTTCTCGGACCAAGGCTGTGGACAACCCGCGAGTGGGGCCTACTCGGTCCTACCCGGTCCGGCTGAGGTCGATCGCCCCTCCGGTCCGTCGCCCATCCGTAGCCCATGGCCAGCTGCTGGCCGGCGGGCGGCGGCGTCCGGCGAACGGCGAACGGCAGCGAGCGCCGTCCGGCTGACGCCGGCGGCAGCCGGTCGACGAACGGGCAGGCGGCGCCAGCGGGTGGCGCGCATGACTCTCCACCTGGGAGGGCCTCGGGAGCAGTACCGCCGGGCCTCGAGCCGAGCTCGCCGTTGGAGTGCGACAGCTTTTGATGCAAAGCAAACGTCGTACACTCACGCCCCGCGCGATCACGGCGGTAAATAGCTGACGCAACTCGTCGTGGGTCATGGATGTCGGTTGACACCAAGCAAAATCCGTTGACGTCGACGACACACGCCCCCAAGGGGAACAGGGCGTACCGATCACCGGAACCCTCGCCGGAGTCCGACGTATTTTGTCGCTAAGCAAACGTCGTACACTCACTCCCCGCACGGGCAGCGTCCGAATCCTCCAGCGCACTGCACCTGAGGTCATAGATTCCGGTTGACGGCAAGCAAAATCATTGAGTTTCGCCGACAGAACCCTTGCGGGGCTTGCGCTAGCCGATCCTTCGGACACCCTACCTGGAGACCGTCAACGTTTGACGAAAAGCAAAATAATTAGACAGAACCCAGGCGTGGAATTAGTTCGCGAGCACCTCGAACACCAGCCATGGGTATCGACATCATTTGACAACTCGCAAAATGAACTGCCATGACCATCCACGGGGTTCGTCGATAGATCGACCGGCAACCACCGACGGTTTCTGGAAACGTTTGACGATAAGCAAAATAAAATGACCTTCTCCCGCCAGGGAAATCGATACAGAAGGATGCGGAACGCACCCACGGTCATCGGTTAATTTTGACGATGAGCAAAGATCGGTAACCATCACCCTGGCGGGCATCAGTCACCTGATCATCGCCACGATCCGGGCGGTCATCGTCAACGTTTTACGCCAAGCAAGCTTCGCGAACTGTCACCGTGACGGGATCTCCGGAGCCTGCCGCGCGAGCGAGTGTCGGCCACGACGTTGGTTCCGTGGGCGTCCCGACGGCGGTGCCGGGCACGACGAGCCCGACGGCGGCGGGAGGACGGCGCTCGGGGCGGACTCGAGGCAGGCCTGGAGCAGGATCGAGGTGATCCCAGGGCAGGATCAGGGCAGGTTCGAGGCCGGCTCGAGGCGGGCTCAGCCTCGGCGCAGCGTCGGGTCGATGAAGACGAGCCTGTCCCGGACCTTTGTCGCCAGCTCCCGGAAGTCGGAGAAGCAGCGCCGCACGGCGCTCTGCGTTCCCCCGACGGCGCCGTCCCCGGCCCGGAGCTCGAACATCGGCTTGCGGGCGTCCTGGGCGAGGGGCATCAGCGCCGCGTAGTTCTTCATGGTCGCGATCTCGAAGGAGCGGTCGCCGTCCGCCGGGGCGGCGGCGGAGCCGAGGACAGAAGTGGTGAACACGCCCGGGATGCGGTCGAGCCACCGCCCGTGACCCTTCGACGGCCGGTCCGCGCGGGCCGGCGGCTCGACCAGGATGTAGCCGATCGGCATCATCAGGCCGCGCGGTGCCGGGATCCGCTCGGGGATCCTCGGCAGGATCGTGCCCTGCCAGGTCACCCGCCAGTCACGCAGGGTCGGTCCGATGTTG
This sequence comes from Parafrankia sp. BMG5.11, assembly GCF_004337455.1. Taxonomy (NCBI): domain Bacteria; kingdom Bacillati; phylum Actinomycetota; class Actinomycetes; order Frankiales; family Frankiaceae; genus Parafrankia; species Parafrankia sp. BMG5.11. Next base: position 125,041 of record NZ_SJXI01000044.1, read on the forward strand.
CGCAGGCCGCGCAGGGAGAAGAGGTCGGCCGCCAGGGGCATGAGGATCGTGTCGGCCGAGAGCAGCGCCGCGCGGTTGATGGCGCCGAGGTTCGGCCCCACATCGATGATCACGATGTCCGCGCCGGTCTCCCTGGCTCCGTGGTCGATGGCGCGGTGCAGCGCGGTGGTGGTGCGCAGCGCGGCGACGTCCCGGCCCAGGAAGCTGTTGGGCCACGCCGCCGAGAGCCGGTCCTCGAAGCTGGCGAGGTTGACGTCCCCGGGCAGTAGCCACAGGCCGTCCTCGACGGTCACCGGCTCGCTCAGCCGGACGTCCCCGACACCTTCCATGATCGGTTCGATGGCCGTGGCCAGGGTGCCGTTGCCGGGCCTGATCCGGCTGCGGCGCGGGTCGAGCACGGCGGGCCGGGGCGCGGACGACCCGAGGCCCTCGTCCTCTTTCCAGAGGCTGGCGAGCTCGTCCTCGTCCAGGAACTGCGCGGTCAGGTTCGCCTGGGGATCGAGGTCCACGGCGAGCACCCGGTGTCCCATCCGCTGGAACATGTGTGCCAGGTGGTAGACGAGCGTCGTCTTGCCCACCCCGCCCTTGTTGTTGAACAGCGCCATCGAGATCACGCGCGGATACCCGCCCGGCCGCGCACCCGCCCGCGCCGCAAGGCACCGCCGCGGTGGCGTGGCCCGGTCGGACCGACACGGTCACGGCGATCCGGGCAGCCGGCTGCAACGCTCACGAACCGTTCCGTCTGCTCCACACCCGGACATTCTGGATCACGCTGATATCGCCGCGCCGGGCAGGCCGGTGCGATCCGGGTGGGACCAGAGGATGGGATCAGGTCCAGGGGCCCAGCGGCGGCCAGGCCGGATCGCCGGCGTCCCGGCCGGTCAGCCAGCGCAACGCCGGCAGCGTCGGGACATCCACCCGGACGACTTGCGGGCCCCGCCCCACGGCGCGCGACGGCCGGTCCCCGGGGGTCAGCAGGACGGTGACCTCGGCGGGCAGCCGTTCGGGCAGCAGCCGCGTGCTCCACGCCCACTCCGCCTCGACGTAGGCGGGGCTGAGGTCGTCCCACTCCGGGCCGCCGCGATCGGTCAGCGCGAGGTCGACGAGGTGGATCTCGGCCTCACGCCACCGCAGGAACACCAGGTCCGCCACACTCGTCGCGCCGCGCGCCGCGGTCAGCCCCAGGCCCCCGCGCCAGACATCGACGTGGGTGCCGTCCCAGGCTCGTTCGAGCCGGGCCACCGCGCCGGCGAGGTCGGCGAGCAGCAGGTCGGCCGGCTGGTAGGCGCCCGCCTCGATTCCGCCGTCGCGCTGCGTCAGGCCGCCCGGGTACTGCGCCACGACCCGTCCTTCGGCGGCCGCCCCGAACATCCCGGTGTGGCTGTCGGCGTTCCTCGCCAGGTGGGTGACGAGGTGGCCGACGGTCCAGCCGGGCAGCAGGGACGGGCGGCGGGCGGTCGTGTCGTCGACGCGGGCGACGGCTTCGAGCAGCCTGGCGTGCGACCGCGCGCAACCCAGCAGGATGTCGAGCGGCACGGCGGACGGTGTGTACTCCGGTCCCGGCAGCGGGCTCGACGCCGCCAACCGCCGCGACGACGGCGATGGCGATGGCGATGGCGATGGCGGCGAGACCGGTGGGACCGGCGAGAGCGACGGTGAGCCCGAACGAGGCCCGGCGTGGGCATCCATATATCCAGAGTGCTCCTCCGCGCACCGCCGGCGCCACTTCGCCGCGCGCCGGCGGGTAACCGGTCTGCCGCGCGGCGCCACAACATTGCCGCCGCATAGCGGCACGGATCGGCGCGTCCGCCGGCAAACATGCTCAGCACGACGCGAATCAACAACGGAGAGCGCTGATGGATACCGATTCCGCAGGGTCATCCAGCCTTTACAAGGGGATCCCTTGTCGCACGTCAATCGGGCTGTCACGCTGACCCGGCGCCGACAATGCCGTCGAGCCTGTCCACACCGATGAGCTCACGGAGAAGTCGTGAACAGTGGCGAGGCCAACGCGGTGGTGATCCCGGCCGCCGACGACCACGATGCGCCCGCGCCCGCGTCCCCGCCCGCCGTATCCGCCGCACCCTCGACACCCGCCATCGAGCTCGTCGGTGTCGCGAAGGAATACAGCTCGCGCGCCGGCCTGGTGGGCGCGGTCTCGCGGGTGGATCTCAGCATCGAGCAGGGCGAGTTCTTCTCGCTGCTCGGCCCATCCGGCTGCGGCAAGACCACCACCCTGAGGATGATCGCCGGATTCGAGGAACCGACCCGCGGGCGCATCCTGCTCCACGGCCGCGACGTCACCGCCGTCCCGCCCAATCGGCGCGATGTGAACCTCGTCTTCCAGAGCTACGCGCTCTTCCCACACCTGGATGTCGCCTCGAATGTAGCCTTCGGGCTGCGGCGCCGCGGGGTCCGCGGCCAGGAGCTGCGCAGGCGGGTCGGCGAGATGCTCGAGCTCGTCGAGCTGTCCGGGCTCGCCGACCGGCGGCCCCGGGCGCTCTCCGGCGGCCAGCAGCAACGGGTCGCGCTCGCCAGGGCGCTGGTGAACCGGCCGCGGGCCCTGCTGCTGGACGAACCGCTCGGAGCCCTCGACCTGAAACTGCGCCAGACGATGCAGATCGAGCTCAAGCGAATACAGCGCGAGGTCGGCATCACGTTCGTGTACGTGACACACGACCAGAGCGAGGCGCTCACGATGTCGGACCGGATAGCGGTGATGAACAGGGGCCGCGTCGAGCAGCTCGCTGCCCCCCGGGAGATCTACGAAAGGCCTGGCACCCGGTTCGTAGCCGGATTCATCGGCACGTCGAACCTGCTGCGCCGATCGGTGCGGTCCGTCGATCCGGCTGGCGTGGACGGAACTCCGGTGGCGGTTCTCGACTCCGCCGCCGAAGAACGCCTGGTGGTTCCGCTCCGGCCGGAGCTCGGCCGGCCAGCAACCGGATCCGAGTTGGAGATGACCGTCCGGCCGGAGAAAATCACCCTGGGTTTGACACGCCCCGACGGAACGTGCTGTGCGCTGCACGGGCGGGTCACCGAGGTCGTCTATCTGGGCACATACACGACATACACGGTGTTGACGCACGGTGGATCCAAGATCACGGTTTTCTGGCAGAACAGCGCCGACGCGACGAACATCGCAGACCGGGGCGACGAGGTGTGGCTGTCGTGGCTGCCGACGCATTCCTTCGCCCTCGCACCGAGCGCCCACACAAAGAGCACCCCGCCGAGCGCCCTTGCACCGAGCGGCTCCCTGCGGGAAGGCCAGAACCACACGGAGGGACTCGAATCGTGACCAGCAATGACCGGCAGGGAATTCCCGCGGCACCGGGGGCGTCGCACGGGGCGGTTCCCGACCCGGCGCTGCTGCGCGGCCTGACCAGACGTCGTTTCGACCGACGGGACCTCCTGCGCCTCACCGGGGCGGCCGGTAGCGCCGCACTCCTGGCCGCCTGTGGGGTCAAGGGCGAGGCCGGTGATTCGGCGCAGGCCGCCGACGTCGCCGGCTACTGGGCGGGCAAGGCGAAGGCGGGAACGCTCGACTTCGCGAACTGGCCGCTCTACATGGATGTCGGTAGCTCCGACGCGGAGCATCCCTCGCTCGACCTGTTCACCCAGGAGACGGGCATCAAGGTCACCTACCGCGAAGTGGTCCAGGAGAACGAGTCCTTCTTTGCCCAGATCCGGCCCGGTCTCGCCGAGAACCAGCCCGTCGGGTACGACCTGATGGTCCTGACCAACGGCATCACCCTCAGCCGGGTCATCCAGCTCGGCTACCTCGCCCCGCTCGACCACAAGAGGCTGCCCACCTTCGCCGCCAACGCCGACCCGAGCGTCAAGGATCCCGCGTACGACCCGGGAAACCAGTTCACCGTGGCCTGGCAGTCCGGTATCACCGGCATCGCCTACGACCCGGAGAAGACCGGCCGGGAGATCACCGGTTTCGCCGACCTCATGGACCCTGCCTTCGCCGGCAAGGTCGGGATGTTCGGTGAGAACCAGGAGCTGCCGAACCTGGCGCTCCTCGGCATCGGCGTCGCCCCGGCCGACTCCGCTCCGGAGGACTGGCGGCGCGCGGCCGACAAACTGATCGAGCAGCGCGACGCCGGAATCGTCCGCAAGTACTACGACCAGAGCTACATCGACTCGCTCGCGGGCGGCGACCTGTGGATCTCGATGGCGTGGTCGGGGGACGTCTACCAGCAACTCGCGGCCGGGACGAAGCTGAAGTTCGTGGTGCCGGAGGAAGGCGGCCTGATCTGGACCGACAGCATGTGCATCCCGAGGACCGCCGCGCACCCGGTGGACGCCCTCACCTACATGGACTTCGTGTACCGGCCCGACGTCGCCGGGATGCTGGCCGAGTACATCAACTACATAACGCCGGTGCCGGCCGCCCGTGACCACGTCTCCCCCGAGCTGGCCGAATCCACGCTGCTGTTCCCGACCCGCGCGGAGTTCGACCGTGTGCACCGCTTCCGGGTGCTGACGACGGAGGAGGAGACCGAGTGGAACAAGATCTTCCAGCCGGTCTACCAGTCCTAGCGGGCAGCCCCCGCGGCGCGCACGGCCGGGCCGGCGCTGACGACCCAGGCAGCACTAACCACCCAGGCGGTGCTGACGACCCAGGCGGCACCCGCGGCACTGGCACGGAGGTGTCGCGGCGCTCGCGGTGGCGGGTGTCGACGCCGTATCTGCTGGTGCTGCCCGGTGGCCTGTGGCTGGTCGCCTTCTTCGTGATCCCGATGCTGGTCATGCTGTCCATCTCGGTGCAGACCGGCAATGTCGTCGACGGGTTCCGCCAGACGTTCAACATCTCGGTCTACTGGGACGCCATCAGCACCTACGACGTGCAGTTCGTGCGCTCGTTCGTCTACGGCGGGCTCGCCACCCTGGCCACGATCCTGCTCGCCTACCCGATGGCGTACTGGATCGCGTTCCACGCCGGCGAGCGGAAGTCGACCTACCTGTTCCTGGTGCTCCTGCCGTTCTTCGTCTCCTTCGTCATCCGGACGGTCTCCTGGCGCTTCCTGCTTACCGACGACGGCATCGTGCTCGGCAACCTGAAGGACGCCGGGCTCCTCCCGGAGAACTTCCACGTCCTGGCTACGTCGTTCGCGGTGGTGGCCGGCCTGACCTACAACTTCTTCCCGTTCATGCTGCTCCCCGTCTACGTCGCCCTGGAGCGGGTCGATCCGCGCCTGCTGGAGGCCGCGGCCGACCTCTACGCGTCCCGAACGCGGGCGCTCGGGAGAGTCGTCCTGCCGCTTTCGCTGCCCGGGGTGTTCGCCGGCTGCCTGCTGACGTTCGTCCCGGCGACGTCGGACTTCGTGAACTCGTTCATCCTCGGCGGCACCGACACCACGATGATCGGGAACATCATCCAGACCACCTACCTCACGAACGCGGACTATCCGCTGGCGTCGGCGCTGTCCTTCATCCTGATGGCGGTGCTGCTGATCGGGATCTTCCTGTACGCGCGCGTTCTCGGCACCCGTGACGTGCTGGAGATGAGCACCCGGTGAGCGTGGGCACGCACCCCACCGCGAGACGGACCGGCCGCGGCGAGAAGGCCCTGCGGGTCTACACGTGGCTCATTCTGGCCTGGTTGACCCTGCCCATCGCGACGATGATCGCCTTCAGCTTCAATGACCGGGTCGGAAAACGGAACAACACCTGGAACGGCTTCACCGTGAAACGGACAGGCAAGCACGACCTGCCAGCCGGCGGCTAGGCGCGGCTGGCAGGTGGGCGCGGCCGGCGACCGGGCACGCCCACTCGCCGGCCGGGCCGGTTGGCTTCGGTCAGCGGTTCCCCGCCGCGGACGTCGCCTCGCGCCACAGGTCGATCTCGTCCTTGTTCCTGCGGCGACGGGCGGCGGTGAGGAGTGCGCCGGCGCTCGCCACGAGGGCGACGACAGTGAACTTGCGCATACCGACTCCCCTTCGTCGACTGCCTTCGCCAGCCACCGTATCTCGGCGGGATGGCCCCCGCCCCGACGATCGTGATCCGGTCACGACCGGATCACACCCCCGGCGCCGGGACGCGGCGCGGTGCCGACCGGCCGGAGCACGGGATCAGCGCCGGCAGCCACGCATCAGCGGCCGGTGGCCGTGTATCCGTGGCTGGTGGCCGCGGGTCAGCGCTGGTAGGTCGCCCGCAGCACGGCCCGCGCCAAGGTGTGGAAGGTCAGGTTGAACCCGACGACCGCGGGCGCCACGGTCGCGTCGATCTCCAGCTTCGGGACGTCCACGGCGTGGACGACGAAGACGTACCGGTGCGGCCGGTCTCCCTCGGGGGGCGCCGCGCCGCCGTAGTTCGCCGTGCCCCAGTCGTTACGGACGTGGTACGCCCCGGCCGGCAACCCGGAGAGGTCACCACTTCCGGCGCCCCGCGCCAGCTCCGTCACGCTGGCCGGCACGTCGACGAGCACCCAGTGCCAGAACCCGCTCCCGGTCGGGGCATCCGGGTCGAAGCAGGTGACGGCGAAGCTCTCGGTCTGCGCGGGGAAACCCGTCCAGGACAGGTGCGGCGACAGGTCCGCGCCGCCGGCGCCGCTGAACACCTGGTCCAGGCCAAGCGGGCTGCCGTCGGTCAGGTCGTCACTGCTCAGCGAGAACGACGGCAGCGGGGGCAGCAGGTCGAGCGGATCCGGTGCGGTGTTGCGGTCCAGCAGGGACATCGGTCGATCCTCTCCTACACGTTGGATGACACTGGCGAGACAGAGCCGACATCCGTCGGCTCTGCGCTTCCCCGCGATGAAACATCAGCGCGCCGGTACGTGTGGAGACGGGTCATGAAGCTGGTCACCGCGATCGTGCGGCCCCACCGCGTCGACGACATGCGGGCGGCCCTGACAACCTATGGTGTGCACGGGATGACCGTCAGCCAGGTAACCGGATTCGGGCTGGAAATGTGGCGCACCCAGACCTACCGCGGCAACGCCTTCCATGACGAGTCAACCAGCAACATCCGACTGGAGCTGGTGGTGGCGGACTCCGACGCGCCCGACGTGGTGAACGTGATCCGGCGAGCGGCGGCGTCGACGTCCAGCGGGGCCGGAAAGATCTGGGTGCTCCCGGTGGAGGGCCTGGCCCGGATCCGGACCGGCGAGCGGGGCACCGACGCGCTGTGAGGTCCTCGGCCAGGAGTCGGACATCCCGCCCCAAGACCGGGCGCAATGTGTGCATTGGGACAATCCGGGAGCTTTTCGGCTTATGTTGTGTCGCCGGGGCGACATCGGACCCATCGAGCGGATACGGTGGACAGGTTCCGGCGGGTGTCTCCCACTGAATCCCCCCGTATCAGTGGGCCGCCCGCCGGAACCCAGAACATCCTCGGGGCCACGGCCAGACCGCTTCGCGGTGGCCGCACCCGCCGCGGGCCACGCGGCGGATCTCCGCCTCACACTTCCAAACTCCCGGTCAGCGTTCCCGGTCGTTCCCGGATGCTCCCGCTCAGCGAGCGGTACCGAGGAACTCAGCGGTGCCGAGGAGCGGAGTGCCGCCCGCCACCGCCGCGGCGCCCGGCCGGGCCACGCTCCTCCTGGATCGGGGCCTCGCCCTCCCGCGGCCGAGCATCCTGGAATCCCTCGGTGTCGTAGCCGTGCCCGCCGTGCCCGGCCGCACCCGCCGTGCCCGCACGGGGCTGGTCGTAACGTCCGTCGTCGTAGCGGCTCTCCGGCTGCCACCCGTCCGCGTTGCGGTACACGTCCACGGGCTGGTACCCGCCCTGATACCCGCCAGCGGGCTGGTAGCCGCCCGCGCTCTCGTGGCCGCCCGCGAACCCCGCGCCCGGGGCCCGGTCGTGCTCCCGGACCGGGCCGTCCACCCAGGCCGGACCATGGCCGGCGGTGGGCCCGGTACCCGCGGCGTTGGTGGCGTCGGGGGACCCGGCGGCGTCTCCTGTCTTCGCCTTCGTCCGGCGGGCGCGCAGGTACTCGATCAGGATCGGGACCACCGAGATCAACACGATGAGGATCAGCATCGCCTCGAGGTTCTGGCGAATAAAATCGATCTTCCCGAGCAGCGAGCCGAGGACGGTGACCCCGCAGCCCCACAGCAGGCCGCCGATCACGTTGTAGACCACGAACGTCCGGTAGTTCATCCGACTCACCCCGGCGATCACCGGGGTGAAGGTACGCACGATCGGCACGAAACGCGCCAGCACGATCGAGCGGCCACCATGCTTCTCGAAGAACTCGTGCGCCTGCTCCACATACTCCTGCCTGAACAGCCGCGAGTCCGGACGCCGGAACAGCGCCGGACCCGCCTTCCGCCCGAACAGGTAGCCCACCTGGTCACCCGCGATCGCGGCCACACCGATCAGGGCACACGCGAGCCACAGCGGCGTGGACACCTCGTCCTGGGAGATCAGTAGACCGAGGGTGAACAACAGCGAGTCACCCGGCAGGAAGAACCCGACCAGCAACCCCGACTCGGCGAAGACGATCAGAAGGACGACCACCAGGCCGGCCTTCGCCAGACTGTCGGCACTGATGAAGTCCGGCCCCAGGGCCAGAGTGTTCGACGCGAACGTGGTCACTGTCGAGGGCCTCCAGGGAACTCAGGCGACGGGGCCGGCGCCCGCCCGTCCAGGATCTCACGCCACGCAGTCGGCACCGATCCCGCCTCGGGGGAGGTCAGCTCACCCGGTGGCCCGCGCCCCGTACCGACTCGAAACTCGCTATAAGGGGCCTGCGCTCACAAGAAACACAGCGGACGCACAGACGACCTCTTCTCCGCCGAAACGGCCCATAACCTCATTACGTGGCAAGATCCCGGCTGTCTCTGCGCGGACTTGCCCTCACGGCCGTCATTCTGACGGGGCTGCTCACCACCTGCGCGGCGGAGCCGACCCCGACGCCGGCTCCGCCGCCGGCCACCACTCCCCGGGCACCCGGCCTCGGCTACCAGCTCGCCGGGTACGGCCTGGAGGACGTCATGACCGGCGGCAGGCGGGGGTCCACCGAACTCACCGATCTGCCACCCGGCGCCCCTGGTGAGCTCGTCTCATCCGCCGAGGTTCCCGCCCCGGACGGCATGCGCGCCTGGCGGATGATCTATCACTCGCGCGGGCCCCTCAACGAGGACCGCCTGGTCACGGGCCTCGTCGTCGCCCCGGCCGGTACCTCCGCCATTCCCGCCGGCGGCCGCCGACTGATCTCCTTCGGCCACGGCACCACCGGGATCAACGACTCGTGCGCGCCGTCACGGGCCGAGCCGCCGCTGTCGGCGGTGGGCGGGGTGCTGCCCCTCGTCCGGGCCGGCAACGTGCTGGCCGTCACCGACTACATCGGCCTGGGTGGGCCCGGCGAGCATCCGATCTACGTCGCCGACACCGAAGGACGGGCGCTCCTCGACGCCGCCCGTGCCGCGCACTCGCTCTCCGACGCCCGAGCAGGGCGTGACGTCGTGCTCTGGGGCTACTCCCAGGGCGGTCAGGCAGCGCTCGCCGCCGGTGGGCTGGCCGCGTCGTACGCGCCCGACCTGCGGGTGCACGGGGCGGCGGCGACGGCACCGTTGGCGGACCTGCCCACCTCGCTGCGCCTGCTCGACCGCACCGTGCCGGACGGCGTCGCCTACGTGCTGCTCGCCGCGCTCGGCCTCGCCGCCGCGGATCCCACCATCGATCTGAACGCCATCCTGACCCAGACCGGGCGGCGGCTGACCGCCGTGGCGCGCAACCAGTGCGCCGTCGGCCTGCTGAAGGCCAGCCAGGGGGAGTCCACGTCGAGCGTGTTCACCGCGGATCCGTTCACCACGGAGCCGTTCGCGGCCGGGTTCGCGCGCCAGTGGCAGCAGACACGGCTCCCCGGGCCGCCCGAACTCGTGCTCCAGGGCGACCTGGACACGGTGATCCACCGGTCCACCACCGACGGCGTCGTCAGCGGGCTGTGCGCCAGCGGCGGTCCGGTCGAATACCACCGGTACGGGCTGGCCGACCACGGCACGATCCTCGGGGTCTCGATGGCCGATCTGACCAGCTGGATCAACGCCCGGTTCGTCGGGACGAAGCCACCAGGAGACATCTGCGCCCGCCCCTGAGCATCACCCCGCCGGCGGGTGGCGGTGCTCCGCGGCGACCCGGTGCTCGGTGCCCCGCTGTTCGGCGGAATGTCGCTCGGCCGGACGGTGCTCGGCCGGACGGTGCTCGGCGGCGATCCCGAAGCCGCGGCGGATCGGGCCGACCGGGTCCAGGCGCACCGGCGACAGGCCCACCCGCTCGGGGTGGTCGGCGACATCGTCATCGGTCGTCTCGGTGCCGCTGGTCCCGGTCTCGCCGGTGCCGGCCGCGTGCCCGGGTACCTGCTCCCGGTCGACGTCGCCGCGGTCCGCCGGCCCACGGGGCGCGGTCTCGCCGGAGGTGGCCTCGTCGAGGGCCTCAAGGCGGGACAGGTCCGCGGCCGACACCAGCGCGGCGACCGACTTTCCGTGCCGGGTGAGGCTGACGCGCTCCCCGCTGAAGGCGACCCGGCTGACGAGATCCGACAGCTCCGCGCGCGCCTGGGTGACCGGGATCTGGCGCGTCATGGGTTCTCGATGTACGTTCTGTACAGAACGAACAGTGAGGAGAGACTGTCCATGAAAGCAGTGTGTCATCGGAAGGGCCTTCTCTGCCCATCCACACCCGTGAAGATCGACCCGGTTCTGGGCGTTCCCGGTTCCGGCGGGCTGATCGGCGCCGACATCGGCCCGGTCAGCGGCTCGCTCAACAGCTCGCCCGGCGGGCCGGTCAGTGGCTCGTTCGGCAGGCCGGCAGCGGGCGCGGCCGGCCCCCCGTCCGCGGCGCCGCTGGGCTCGACCCTGGACGAGCAGATCTATCAACGGCTGCTGGACGACCGGATCGTCTTCGTCGGCGCCGCCGTCGACGACGCCCTCGCGAACCGGGTGTGCGCGCAGCTCCTGCTGCTCACCCGGGCCAGCAGGCGCCAGGACATCTCGCTGTACATCAACTCGCCGGGCGGCTCGGTCGACGCGGGAATGGCGATCTACGACACGATGCAGTTCATCGAGAACGACGTCGCGACCTACGCGCTCGGGCTGGCGGCCTCGATAGGCCAGTTCCTGCTCACCGCGGGCACCGCCGGCAAGCGGTTCGCGCTGCCGAACGCGCGGATCATGATGCACCAGCCACACGGCGGCGTCGGTGGCACGGCGTCCGACATCGCCATCCAGGCCGAGCAGGCGCTGCACACCCGCCGCCGGATGCAGGAGCTGATCGCCGAGCACAGCGGTCACTCCGTGGCGGAGATCGCCGCCGACTCGGACCGCGACCGCTGGTTCACCGCGGCGGCGGCGAAGGAGTACGGGCTCGTCGATGCCGTCGTGGAGCACGTCCGGCGCGTGCCCGCCGGCTTCACCCGCTGACCGGGCGCTACGCGGGGCCGAAGGCCTGCCCGGCGCCCCTCGCCGCGGCGAGGGAGAACTCGACAAGCCGGCGGTGGTAGGCCGTGACCGCACCGGGCGGCTGCTCGCCCGGCTCGTCGCCCGGGCCGCCCGAGCCGGCGCGCGGCCGCCCGAACGCCTGGCGCCCGAAGGCCTGACGGGTCAGCAGGGCGCCGAGGAACGCGGCGGCGGCCAGGTCGGTGTCGAGGTCGGAGCGGATCTCTCCGCGCCGCCGCGCGTCGTGGAACGCGTCCTGCACGGCGGCCGCGCAGCGGTCGACCGACTCCCGCCGGAACGCCTCGTACAGCCCGGGGTACCGGGGCAGCTCGGCCAGGCATCGGGCGAGGATCGACATCCGCGGCTCGGTGAAGACGGCGTCCACCAGAGGTGCCAGTCGTAGGAGATCCTCGCGCAGGGATCCGGTGCGCGGCGGCACGAGGCCGGCGGCCAGCGTGCCCAGTGCGGCGAGGACGAGATCGTCCCTGGTCGCCCACCGGGCGTAGATGCCCCGCTTCGCCACGCCCGCGCGGGCGGCGACGCTGTTGACGCTGAACCCGCCGACGCCGCGACCAGCCAGTTCGTCGACGGCGGCCCGCAGCACACGGTCGTCGATCGTCGCGTCGCGAGGACGGCCCCGACGTGGCCGCACACACTCCGCGGCCGGGTCATCGGGGGGCATCTGTCAAGAGTAAGGGCCGCCCGTTGGGCACCGTGCTCACGGAGAGCGGAGCTACCCGGCGGTGTGGGTCACAGCATGCCGGCGAATATTCGAGCCGTGACACCGGTTGTGACCGGCGGGTGTGCCTGCGCCCTCAGTCACCCCACGAAATCTCGGGGTACCTCGCGAACGGACCGCACGACCAGACCGCACGTCCAGACCAGCCGACGAACAGAGGAACCGATGGCCGCACCGCTCTACACCGCCACGTCCACCGCCTGGGGCGGCCGCGATGGCCGCGTGGTGTCCAACGACAACCGCATCGACCTGCAGCTGTCCATGCCGAAGGGACTGGGCGGGGACGACGGGCCCGGCACGAACCCCGAGCAGCTCTTCGCCACGGGCTACGCCGCCTGCTTCCACGGCGCGCTGAAGGCCGTCGCCCGGGAACGCAAGATCGACGTGACCGACTCGGCGGTCACCGTGTCGGTCAGCATCAGCCGCACCGACGAGGGCCTCGACCTGTCCACCCGCATCGAGGCGCAGATCCCGGGCGTCGACCCGGCGACCGGCCGTGAGCTGCTCGACCTCGCGCACGCCAAGTGCCCGTACTCGCGGGCCACCCGGGGCAACATCGCCGCGGAGGTGACGCTGGTCGACGGCGACAGCTGAGCGGGCGGCACCCGCCGCAGGGAGCCCGCCACAGGGAGCCCGCCGAAAAGAGCCCGGGGACGGGTCAGCCAACGGACGGACAAGAGGTGGGACAGGCGGTTCGAGCCCTTAGCACCGATTACGAGCCGTCATGGGCTTTGTTGTGGAGCAAGGGCAAGTGTCCCGATTCCGTGAAGATCGCTGCCCAATGTCCTAGTGTGCCAAGCAACGGCGCTGTCCTCGGGCTCGCGGGACCCGCAGGAGGCCGCGAGCGATGGAGGGCGCACCGTTGCGGATAGCGTTGCTGTCGTACCGAAGTCTGCCTACTTGTGGTGGCCAGGGGGTGTACGTACGGCAGCTCTCGCGTGAACTGGTGACTTTGGGTCATCAGGTTCAGGTGGTGAGCGGGCCGCCGTACCCGGACCTCGACCCGGGAGTCGGACTCACCAGGCTTCCGAGCCTCGATCTCTACCGCGACGGGGACCCCTTCCGTTGGCCGGGGTTCCGCGAGTTCCGCTCGCTGGCCGACGTCGTCGAGTTCGGCATGATGCGCACCGGGCAGTTCTCGGAGCCGCTGGCGTTCTCGATCCGGGCCTTCGAGGCGCTCCGGCCGCGGCGTGGCCAGGGCCGGCCCGACTTCGACATCGTGCACGACAACCAGGGGCTGGGCTACGGCCTGCTGCCGCTGCGCCGGGCGTTGCGGCCCTACGGCATCCCGGTCGTGTCGACGATCCACCACCCGATCACCGTCGACCGGCGCCTGCACCTCGCCGCCACGACCGGTCGCCGTGCCGCGCTGGGCGTGCGCCGCTGGTACTCGTTCCTGCCCATGCAGGCACGGGTGGCCCGTGGTCTCGACGGCGTGGTGGTTCCCTCCGAGAGCTCCCGGCACGAGATCGTCGCCGACATGAACGTCCCCATCGAGAACCTGCACACCGTCCCGCTCGGCGTGGAGGCCGACGTGTTCACCCCGCGGCCGGCACCGCCGTCCGACGCCGGGAACGGCACCGTCGCCCCGGTACAGGGGCGGATCATCGTGGTGACCAGCGCGGACGTCCCACTCAAGGGGCTGATGGTGCTGCTGGAGGCGCTGGCGAAGCTGCGGGCCGAGCGCTCGGCGCACCTGGTGTGCATCGGGAAGGTCCGCGAGGGCGGGGCCGCGCAGCGCCAGGTCGGCGAGCTCGGGCTCACCGAGGCGGTGACGTTCCGGTCGAACGTCCCGCAGGCGGAGATGGTGGACCTGCTGCGGTCCGCCGAGGTCGCCGTCGTCCCGTCCCTCTACGAGGGCTTCAGCCTGCCCCTGGTCGAGGAGATGGCGTGCGGGCTGCCGCTGGTCGCGACCACCGCGGGCGCCCTGCCCGAGGTGGCCGGGCCGAACGGCGAGGCCGCGCTGCTGGTGCCGCCCGGCGACGCCGGCGCGCTCGCGGGCGCGATCGCCACGCTGCTCGACGACCCCGAACTGCGCGCGCGGATGGGCGCCGCCGGCCGCCGCCGCGTGGAGGAACGGTTCTCCTGGCAGGCCGCCGCCGCCGGCACCGCGGCCTGGTACGAACGGCAGATCGCGGCCGTGCGGGCGGCCGTCCCGGGCAGTGGGCCACCGCCCGTCGCCGCCTCGACCGGCGCGGCGGCACCGGTCGAGCCGGCATGCTGACCGTCGACTTCACCCGGTTCCCCGTCCCGCGCGACACCCGGGTTCTCGACCTGGGCTGCGGCGCGGGGCGGCACTCCTTCGAGGCGTTCCGCCGGGGCGCACACGTGATCGCCCTCGACTACTCGGCCGACGAGGTCACCGGCGTCGGCGCGATGCTCGCCGCCATGTCCGCCGAGGGCCAGGTTCCCGCCGGCGCCCGTGCGGCGCCCGTGCGCGGCGACGCGCTGGCGCTGCCGTTCGCGGACGACACCTTCGACCGGGTCATCGCGGCCGAGGTCCTGGAGCACCTGCCCGAGGACACCGGCGCGATGGCCGAGCTGGCCCGCGTGCTGCGCCCCGGCGGGTTCGCGGCGGTCACCGTGCCCGCCCGCCTCCCGGAACGGGTCTGCTGGGCGCTGTCGGACGACTACCACAACGTCGAGGGCGGCCACATCCGCATCTACCGGCGCGACCAGCTGATCGAGAAGCTGCGCGCCAACGGCCTCGAGCTGGTCGGCCAGCACCGCGCGCACTCCCTGCACGCCCCCTACTGGTGGCTGCGCTGCCTGGTCGGCGTGCACGACGACGACCACCCCGCCACGAAGCTGTACCACCGCCTCCTGGTCTGGGACATGATGCGCCGCCCGGCGCTCACCCGGACGGCCGAACGCCTGCTGGACCCGGTGCTCGGCAAGAGCATCGTGCTCTACCTGCGCAAGCCGCGCCCCAGGCCGGAGCCGCCGGCGCGCTCACCGACGCAGGCAGGGGCGACGACGGACGCGCAGGCGGTTGCGGCAGCGGACGCGGCGGCGCAGGCGGGTACGGACGCGCTGGCCGCACGGGCCGGCGGCAGGACACCGGAGGTCGAGCGTGCGGCCAGGTGAGTCGGCGACGGGTGCTCCCCTCCTCTCCCCCGAGGCGCTGCGCGCCACCGCGGACGCGATAGCCGCGGCCCAGGAGCCCGACGGGGCGATCCCGTGGTTCGCGGGCGGCCACACCGACCCGTGGGACCACCTGGAATGCGCGATGGCGCTGCTGGTCACCGGCCGGGTCGACGCCGCCGACGCCGCGTGGGACTGGCTGCACCGCCGCCAGCGCCCGGACGGCTCCTGGGCCACCAGCCACGTCGGCGGAGCAGTCAAGGAGGACTTCGCCGACAGCAACCAGTGCGCCTACGTGGCGACGGCCCTGTGGCACCGCTGGCTCGTCACCGGCGACCGCGCTTTCGTGACCCGCATGTGGCCGGTCGCCCGGGCTGCCCTGGACTTCGTCGTGGACATGCAGGCCCCCGGCGGCCAGATCTGGTGGGCCCGCACCCCGACTGGCGAGGACTACCCCGAGGCACTCGTCACCGGATGCTCGTCCACCCTGCACAGCCTGCGGTGCGGCCTCGGCCTCGCCGCGCTGGTCGGCGAGGCGCGGCCGGAATGGGAGGTCGCCGCCGGCGCGCTGTGGCACGCGCTGCGCCGCCATCCCGAGTACTTCATGCCGCGGGACCGCTGGTCGATGGACTGGTACTACCCGGTGATCGGCGGCGCGCTGCGCGGCGCGGAGGGGCGGGCCCGGCTGCGCTCCCGGTGGGACGAGTTCGTCGTGCCCGGTCTCGGCATCCGCTGCGTGGACGACGAACCATGGGTCACCGGCGCCGAGACCTGCGAACTCGCCATCGCGCTGCACCTGGTGGGCGAGACCGAGGCGGCGGCCGGCCTCGTCCGGGAGATGCAGCACCTGCGGGCCCCCGGCGGGGCCTACTGGACCGGCTGGCAGTTCGCCGACGGATGCCACTGGCCGGAGGAGCAGTCGACCTGGACGGCGGCCGCCGTCGTACTGGCCGTCGACACCCTGGCCGGTGGCCCCACCGAACGCACCTTCCGCGGGGACGATCTGCCCGAGGGCCTGCACGTCGTGCACCGCGACGACCTGCCCGAGCCACGCGACCCGTCGACGCCCCGCACCGGACGAGGCACGGCCGGTGAACGGGCGCCGCGCGGCGAGCGGCGGGCCGGCGACCTCGCCACCCCCGGTCGGGGCGGCGAGGCGCTCACCGGTCCGTGGCGCGCGTGCGGGTGTGACTCAGAAGAGCCGGCGGAGGACCCGCAGCGATCCCGTGCGTGACATCTCGCTGAAGCCGTCCCGAACGGCGCGAAGCAGGACGTGGTACGGCGCCTGACCGCCGTCAGCGGGGTCGGGGAACACGTCATGGATCACCAGCCGGCCACCGGGACGCACGTGGCGGGCCCAGGCCTCGTAGTCGGCCTGCGCCTGCTTCTCGGTGTGCCCACCATCAAGGAACAGCAGGTCGATGGGGGTGGACCACCACCGCCCGACGATCTCGGACCGCCCTACCACCACGGTGACGACGTCCTCGACCCCGGCGGCCTCCAGGGTCGTGCGCAGCGTGGGCAGCGTGTCCAGCCGGCCGGTGCGGGGGTCGACGAGCGTGGTGTCGTGGTACTCCCAGCCTGACTGGTTCTCCTCCGATCCCCGATGATGATCGACCGTGACGACCGCGGCGCCGACGAGCCGGGCGGCGGCAGCAAGGTAGAGAGTGGATTTCCCGCAGTAGGTGCCGATCTCGCAGATCAGTCCGCCACCAGGCAGTTCGGCCGCGGCCGCGTGCAGCGCCAGTCCTTCCTCGGGTGGCATGAAGCCCTTGGCGGCCTCGGCCGCCTGCCGCAACGCCACGTCCACGTTGTCTCCTCGTCCCAGTGTCAGAGGATCCGAGAGGCGGATCCGGGGTACGCGACCGGCGGGATGGACCCGCCCGGCGCCCCGCCCCGCCGCCGATGCCGCTCGCCCGTCTTACCAGATCAGGCAAACCGGACGCATCGGATGTATGGACTCACGACCGTGCCTCGGCGCACCCACATGGCTACGGGATGGGGTCGGACCACTGGCCCGATCAGGCTTTACCTCCCGAGGTTCCGCCGGCACGGCCCGGCATGGGTCGGTTGTCCGACACGTCGCTCGATCACATCCTGCCCGGATGCCACCCGGAACGCACGCAATGAACAGGGATATCCACAGCATCATCCACAGGTTTATCCACAGCCCTGTGCACAGAGCGCAGCACCCTGGCAAGCACGACACCCCTGAAGCACACGGCCGGCCACGGGAACATGGCAATTCCGGAGCGCCCGGCGGAGCTCCGGGGAGGGACAGCGAGACGCCCGAACCCGGGGACGCCGGGGCACCGGGGCACCGGGGCACCGGGGCACCGGGGCACCGGGGCACACCAGGACACGGAAGCCTCGGGCCACCGGGCCACAGGAGCCCTCGGGACCCCGCCTCACAGCGTCCTGGGCGCCTCCCGGGCCTCACGGACCCCCGGACACTCCCCGGATCCCGGATCCCGCCGGCATGGTCGTCGCCGATGTGAGCGTCATCGCGGAGCGTCCTGGACGAGTTGGACCCCTATATGGAAAGCCCCGCGCACGAATCCGTGGGCGGGGCTGAGAGAATCAAATCTTGATCAGATGAAGATGCAGGCCGAACGCCTGGTGCCTATGGGTGGACCTAGGTGGACTTGAACCACCGGCCTCTTCCTTATCAGGGAAGCGCTCTAACCGACTGAGCTATAGGTCCTGGCTTCTGATGAGAGTACAGGATGGCGACGGCTCCGTGACGGCCGCCGCCCCCTGAATTCCGGCGGATCGGCTACTGGTCGCTCAAGGTGACCTCGAGCCCGCCGATCATGTCCGCGCAGAGGTTGTAGAGCAGTGCGCCCAGGGTCGCCAGCGCCGTCATCAGGACGACGTTGATCGCCCCGACCAGCAGGGTGATCTGCATCGCCCGCCCGAAGGACAGCCAGCCTGAGACGTTGGCGTTCGTGCCGTCGGTCAGGGTGTCAGCGGCCTTGGTGACGCTGTCGAAGACCCCGATCGAGTTCAGCACGAACCACAGCACCGCCACGGCGACAATCATGATCAGGAAGACGCACAACGAGAACGCGAACGAGAGCCTGGTCACCGAGAGCGGTTCCACCCTGGAGACCCGCAGGCGGGCGCGCCGGCCACCGGCGGGGCCCCGGCGTGGGCCCTGGCCGGCGGTGTCCCGCCCCGGCTCACGGCCGCCCGGCTGCTGCTGACCCCGCGGGGGACCACCCTGTGGTCCAGGAGCACCGCCGGGCCGGCCGTGGTCGGCGTCGTCGACCCGGTCGAACGGCTCGGTGGACAGACCGTTCGGGCCCACACCTCCGGACGTCGGCAGCGGCCCTGGCGGCGTCCCAGGGCGGTCGTAGGGGGCTGTGCGGCCCGCCGGCGGCGCCTGCCGGGTCGACGGAGTGGCTGCCCGCACCGGTTCAGGGGTGGGGCGGCGCTCGGCGGGCATGCGGTCGGTGACCGCGCCGCGATCCGGGGAGGTCTTCACGTCCGCGCCGACGCGGTCCGCCGGGGGCTTCGAGCCCCGCTTGGGCAGGTTCGGTCGCACCAGCGAGATCGTGTCGCTGTCCCGGGGTGGGTCGACCGGTGTGCCGGGGCGTGCCGCCGGGCTTCTGACGGTGGTCTGCGCATCGGGCTTTCTCGTCGTCTCGGCTCTGGATGTATCCGGGCGAGCGGCGTCCGGTCGGGCGGCGTCCGCTCGCGTGCCCGTTCGGGATGCCCCCTTGCCAGCCGCCGGGGCAGCGTCCTTGGAGGTGCCCGCGCCGGCCCCGCGGGTCGCCTCGGTCGGCTTCCTGCCGTCGCCCGCCGGCCTGGCCGCGTCCGCGTCGCGGGCGGGCTGCCGGCCGGCTGGCGGCCGTGATGTCTCGTCGGGGTCGGAGTCACCGCCGCGCGGCGCGGGGGCCGCGCGGTCCGTCCCGCCGCCGGTGCCGGCCGAGGACGAGCCCGGAACGGTCGCCGAGGCGCTCAGCAGCTTGGGCTCTGCCGTCCCGCCGACGCCGAGGCGTGTCGTCTGACTGGTCTGGCCACCCGCACCGTCCCGGTCGGACGGGTCGTTCTCGTCCCGCCCGGGACGCTGGAAGAACGGGCTCGCCGCCCCGCCCGCGCCCGCACCGCTTGCGCCCGTGCCACGCGCGGGCGACGCCGATCCGGAGGTGCCGGGCGACGCCGATCCGGGGGCACCCTTTCCGGGCGATGCCGATCCGGAGGAGGGCCGGGACGGACCGCGTGAACCCGATCCAGCCCCGCCCCCCGCGGCCGGACGCCCCTCCCCCGAGCGGCCCTCAGCGGGACGGCCATCGGTCCCGGGACGCCCGTCGGCGGGACGGCCGGTGCCGGGGAGGAACGCGCGCTTGGACTCTCCGTCGGCCTTTCCCGGTGTCGAGCGGGGACCACCCACACCGCCCCCCGCCGCCGAGCTCACGCCGGTTCCGGAGCCGGTTGTCCCGGGAGCTCCCTTGCCGATCCCAGTTCCGGAACCGGCACCGGAACCCACGCCTGGTGCCGCGCCCACGGGCCCGGCCTTCGCCGTGCCGGACCGGCTGGAACCAGCCGCGGAGGCACCGCCGGCGGTGGTACCGCCAGCCGCGGCGCGCCCGGCGGCGGTACCACCGACAGGCGCGCCACCGGCCACGGCCGCGGTGCGCTGCTCCGGACGGGCCGGGGATGCGCGGTGGACGGCCGACCGGGCGGGCCGGTCATTCTGACTGTCGCTCACGGATTCTCCCCGTCCACTCCTGGTCGCACGTGTGGCTTCACGCCCGTGGTCCTGGCATGCCACCGACGACGCGCGCCGTGGCCGCCCGGGACGTCACGTCACCGGCTTCAGCCCGCCGTGCCGTCCGACCCGGCGGTCTCGCCGTCGCCGTCACTGTCGTTGGCATCAGCATTGCGCGCCACACCGACCACCTGCACACCGGCCTCCAGGTCGATGAGCCGTACGCCCATCGTCTGCCGTTGTGCCCGGCGAACATCCTTCGCTACGGTACGCAACACACCGCCATTGGATGTGATGGCGTAGAGCTGGTCGTTCGGCTCCACGACGAGCGCCCCGACCAGACCGCCCCGGGTCGACACGATCTTCGCCGTGAGGACCCCCTTGCCGCCTCGGCCCTGGATGGGGTACTCGGCGAGCGGCGTCCGCTTCGCGTAGCCGCCACTGGTCGCGACCAGCAGATCCGCGGGGCTCTCCGGCATGACGACGTCCATCGAGAGCAGTTCGTCGGCATCGTCGAACCGCATGCCGATCACGCCGGACGTCGCCCGTCCCATCGGCCGCAGCTGCTCGTCGTCGGCGTGGAATCGGATGGACTGGGCGTTGCGGCTGACCAGCAGCAGGTCGTCACCGGGAGCGACGAGACGGGCGGAAATCAGCTCGTCGTCGTCGCGCAGGTTGATGGCGACCAGGCCGCCGGCGCGGTTGGAGTCGAAGTCGGTCAGCGCCGTCTTCTTGCACAGGCCGCGCTTGGTGGCGAGCACCAGGTAGGGGGCGGCCTGGTAGTCCTGGATCGCCATCACCTCGGCGATCCGCTCGTCCTGGCTGAAGGCGAGGATGTTCGCGACGTGCTGCCCCTTGGCGCTGCGCGCCTGCTCGGGCAGCTCGTGCGCCTTCGCCCGGTAGACCCGGCCCTTGTTGGTGAAGAACAGCAGCCAGTGGTGCGTCGTCGTGACGAAGAAGTGCTCGACGATGTCGTCCTCGCGCAGCGCCGCGCCCTGCACGCCCTTGCCGCCGCGCTTCTGCGAGCGGTAGAGGTCGGTCTTGGTCCGCTTGGCATACCCGCCGCGGGTCACCGTGACGACGACGTCCTCGCGGGCGATGAGGTCCTCGACGGACATGTCGCCCTCGAACGGGACGAGCCGCGTCCGCCGCTCGTCGCCGAACTTCTCGACGACCTCGGCCAGCTCCTGACCGATGATCTCGCGCTGCCGCGCCGGCGAGGCGAGGATCGCCTCCAGCTCGTCGATCTTGGCGCGCAGCTCGGCGGCCTCGTCGATGATGCGCTGACGCTCGAGGAACGCCAGGCGGCGCAGCTGCATGTCGAGGATCGCGGTGGCCTGGATCTCGGAGAGCGAGAAGCGCTCCATGAGCTGGCCGCGTGCGACCTCCGCCGACTCCGCGTTGCGGATGAGGGCGATGACCTCGTCCAGGTGGTCGAGCGCGATCAGCAGACCGTCGAGGACGTGCAGCCGCTCGCGGGCCTTGCGCAGCTGGTAGCGGGTCCGCCGGACGATCACGTCGACCTGGTGCTCGACGTAGTAGGAGATCATCTGGTCGAGGCGCAGGGTGCGCGGCACGCCGTCGACGATCGCCAGCATGTTGACGCCGAAGGTGTCCTGCAGCTGGGTGTGCTTGTACAGGTTGTTCAGCACGACCTTGGCGACGGCGTCGCGCTTGAGGTCGATGACGAGCCGCTGCCCGATGCGCGCGGACGTCTCGTCACGGACGTCCGAGATGCCGGTGACCTTGTTGTCCCGGACGAGCTCGGCGATCTTCTCGGCGAGGTTGTCCGGGTTGACCTGGTACGGCAGCTCGGTGACGACGAGCTGGGTCCGGCCCTTGTTCTCCTCGACGTTGACGACGGCGCGCATCCGGATGCTGCCGCGACCGGTGCGGTAGGCATCCTCGATGCCGTTGCGCCCGACGATCAGGCCGTGGGTCGGGAAGTCCGGGCCCTTGATGATGCCGAGGAGCGCCTCGAGCAGCTCCTCGGCGGTGGCATCCGGGTGATCCAGTGCCCACTGGACGCCCTTGGCGACCTCAACCAGGTTGTGCGGCGGGATGTTGGTCGCCATGCCGACGGCGATGCCGCCCGCGCCGTTCACCAACAGGTTGGGGAAGCGACTGGGCAGGACGAGCGGCTCCTGTGAGCGGCCGTCGTAGTTCGGCGCGAAGTCGACCGTCTCCTGGTCGATGTCGCGCAGCATCTCCATGGCCAGCGGCGCCATCCGGGCCTCGGTGTACCGCATGGCGGCGGGCGGGTCGTTGCCCGGTGAGCCGAAGTTGCCGTTACCGTCGACCAGTGGGTAACGCAGCGACCACGGCTGGGCGAGGCGGACGAGCGTGTCGTAGATCGCCGAGTCGCCGTGCGGGTGGTAGTTACCCATGACGTCACCGACGACGCGGGAGCACTTGAAGTACCCCCGGTCAGGCCGGTAACCGCCGTCGTACATCGCGTACAGGACCCTGCGGTGGACGGGCTTCAACCCGTCACGCACCTCCGGCAGGGCACGGCCGACGATGACGGACATGGCGTAGTCGAGGTACGACCGCTGCATCTCGACTTCGATGCCGATGGGTTCGATGCGGTCGCCGGGGGGCGGGGGTAGGACGTCGACCACGGGGTCCTTCCAGGCAGTGGGGGCGATGAGTCGGCTGGGGCGGGCCGGGCGCCGGGTCGCGGGGATGGCCCGGTCCGGGCCACGCCTTCCGCGGGCCGCTCACTCGCAGGTCCGCCGGGATCGGAGTCGATGTGCCAGGCTGCCGGGACGGGTCGATCGGCCCGGTCAGCCCGGACCCGCCCCAGCGCAGGCTGGCTCAGATGTCCAGGAAGCGCACGTCCTTCGCGTTGCGCTGGATGAAGCTGCGCCGCGCGTCGACGTCCTCGCCCATCAGGACCGAGAACAGTTCGTCGGCGACAGCGGCGTCGTCGAGCGTCACCTGGAGCAGGATCCGCTTGTCCGGGTCCATGGTGGTGTCCCAGAGCTCGGTGGCGTTCATCTCGCCGAGACCCTTGAATCGCTGGATCGCGTCCTTGGGCAGTTTGCGGCCGGCCTCGACGCCCTGTTCGAGCAGGCCGTCGCGCTCCCGGTCGGAGTAGGCGTACTCCCAGTCCTCACGACCCCACTTGATCTTGTAGAGCGGGGGCTGCGCGAGGAAGACGTGCCCGGCCTCGACAAGCGGGCGCATGAACCGGAACAGCAGGGTGAGCAGCAGTGTGCGGATGTGCTGGCCGTCGACATCGGCGTCCGCCATCAGCACGATCTTGTGATAGCGCAGCTTGGCGATGTCGAAGTCGTCGTGGATACCGCAGCCCAACGCCTGGATGAGCGCCTGGACCTCGGTGTTCTTCAGAACCCGGTCGATGCGGGCCTTCTCCACGTTCAGGATCTTCCCGCGCAGCGGCAGGATCGCCTGGAACTTCGAGTCACGACCGCCCTTGGCCGAGCCGCCCGCCGAGTCACCCTCGACGATGTACAGCTCGCACCGCTCGGGGTCGGTGAACTGGCAGTCGGCGAGCTTGCCGGGCAGGCCCGTCCCGCCGAGCAGGCCCTTGCGCCGGGTGAGGTCACGGGCCTGGCGGGCGGCGATGCGGGCGCGCTGCGCGTCGAGCGCCTTGCTGACGATCGAGCGGGCCTCGGTGCGGTTGACCTCGAACCAGTCCTTGAGCGCCGAGTAGCACATCTCCTGGACGAACTTCTTGGCCTCGGTGTTGCCGAGCTTCGTCTTGGTCTGGCCCTCGAACTGCGGCTGCGCGAGCTTCACCGAGATGATCGCGGTGAGGCCCTCCCGGATGTCGTCGCCGGAGAGCCGCTCGTCGGAGTTCTTCGAACCGGCCTTGACCGGCTTGAGGAGGTTCTGGTCCTTCGCGTAGGCGTTGACCGCGCTGGTGAGGGCAGCACGGAAGCCCTCTTCGTGGGTTCCGCCCTCGTGGGTGTTGATCGTGTTCGCGAAGGTGTAGACCGACTCGTTGTAGCCGGAGTTCCACTGCATCGCGAGCTCGGCCTCGATGCCCGTGCCCTTGGACTCCAGCGAGATGACGCTGCGGTGGACCGCGTCCTTGGTCGCGTTGAGGTGACCGACGAAGTCGACCAGGCCGTTGTCGTACTTGAACGTGACCTCGGTCGGCTCGACTGCCTCGACCGGCTTGGCGGCCTCGGTCGGCTCCTCCGTGGTCGTGGCCGGGGCCGTGGCCTTGCCGCGCTCGTCCCGCAGGGTGATGGACAGGCCCTTGTTCAGGAACGCCATCTCCTGGAGGCGGCGGAAGAGCGTCTCGTACTTGTACGTGGTGGTTTCGAAAATCGTGGGGTCGGCCCAGAACGTGATGGTCGTACCGGTCTTCTTCGACGTGCCGGTCTGCGCCAGCGGCCGCGCGGGACGGGAGTTCTCGTAGGGCTGGAACCAGCTGTGGCCCTCGGTCTGGATCTCGACGTCGAGCCGGGTCGAGAGCGCGTTCACGACGCTCACGCCGACACCGTGCAGACCACCGGAGACCGCGTACGACTCGCCGTCGAACTTGCCGCCGGCGTGCAGCGTGGTGAGCACCAGCTCGACGGTCGGGATCTTCTTGACGGGGTGTTCGCCGACCGGGATCCCGCGGCCGTTGTCCGTGACGCGTACGCCGCCGTCGGCCAGCAGGGTCACGCTGATCGTGTCACAGTAGCCAGCGAGCGCCTCGTCCACCGCGTTGTCCACGACCTCGTAGACCAGGTGGTGCAGGCCCCGTTCCCCGGTGGAGCCGATGTACATGCCGGGGCGCTTGCGTACCGCTTCGAGACCCTCGAGAACCTTGATCGAACTAGCGTCGTAGGCCACGCGGCAGGTCCCCTCGTTCTGGACGGAAGTACCACTCAGTCTACCTGGCAACCCGCCGTAACGGACGCAAGGTGCCGTCTCAGCCGTGCGCAGGGCCCCGAACTTCGACCCGGTGACCTCCCCTACCGGCTCCGCGCCGCCCGCAGTCTTGCGCGCCTCTGCGACCGGCGGGCGGCTGAAGCCGCGTCCCGGCGGCCCCGCGGACCCGTTTCCGGGCCCGCCAGCACCCTTCCGACTTGGCCGGGGTGGCCCTCGGCGTGATCTCCGGGATGCGCCGGGAGCTGGTCCGTCATCCGTATGTGTCCCGCGGGCCACGGCCGCCCGACGCGTACATGCCGCCGTGGTTCCATGACGGTGCGGCCGGGCCCCGCACCGTGATGCGCCGGACGACGTGCGGCCCGAGTTCCTTGCGGAGAATGCCGAGAATCTGCCGGGAGAGCATGCGCAGCTGCGTTGCCCAGGCCGTCGACTCGGCGACCAGCTCCAGTTCCCCGTCCCGCAGCGAGACCGGGGAACAGTGCGCCGCGATGTTCGGCCCCACCAGGACATCCCACCGCGCCAGTACCGACGCGTCAGTCGCCCGCGTCTGCCAGCCGCGCTCGGCGACGAGGCGCGCGACGGCCGAACCGAAGTTCATCGGCGTCCGCCACTCCCGGCCCGGCGCGGCGATGCCCGGCAGCCGTTGGCGCGCGGGCGGATCGCCGGAGTCATCCCGCCTACGACGCCCGGCCGCACCGCCACGGCCGCCACTGCCGTCACCCGCCCCGCCACCTGGGCGGGTCGTCCCCCGCGCTCGCGCGTCCTGTTTCGCCCGCGCGAGCATCTGCCGGGCGAGATCGGCCCCGCGCACCGCGGGCGAGCCTGCGTCAGGAACGGCCTGCGGCGCCTGCGCGCGCGGCGTTCCCGCCGCGGACGGCTTCGCCCGCGAGGGCGCCGACGAATCGCGCCCTGCCGGCCCGGACACCGGAGGCCGCGCGGTCGGCGGGAACATTCCCGCGCGGTCGGCTGGTCCGTCGGCCAGTCCGTCAGCCGGCACGGCACACCTCCCCGGAGACCACCTCGAAGCGCACACCGGCAAGCTCCGCCGGCACATCCGCGTCGACCGCCGCGGTCACGAGTACCTGCTCGGCGTCAGCGACCAGGGCGGCCAGCCGCACGCGACGGCGGGTGTCCAGCTCCGCGAACACGTCGTCGAGCAGCAGCACCGGTTCCCGGTCGTCCGCGCGGAGCAGTTCGAACGAGGCCAGCCGCAGCGCGAGCGCCAGCGACCAGGACTCGCCGTGGCTGGCATAGCCACGCGCCGGCCGCCCGTTCACTGACAACAGCAGATCGTCACGATGTGGACCGACCAGCGTCACACCGCGCTCGATCTCCTGGGTGCGCACCGCCGCGAGACCGGCGAGGATCGCCTCTTCGAGCGCCGCCCGAGTCGCCGCGCCGCCGACGGCACCTCCCCCATGGCCAACCTCTGCGCGGCCGGCTTCCGTGCGACCGTCACCCGCGCGGCCAGTCTCGGTGTCGCCGACCTCGGTGTCGCCCGCACCGCCGTTCCCGCTCGCGGGGTCACCCGAGCCACTCGGGTGATTCGGGCTGGCGCCGGTTCCGTTCCGGCCGGCGTCCCCGTCCGGCTCGCCCAGGCCAGCTCGGCCTGGCGACAAGGCCCGATCGGGTGACGAATCGAGCGTCACGGTCGAGCGGTACTCGATGCCGGTGGGCGCGTCCTGGCCCGCGACCGCGGCGTAGGCGCTCTCGACCCGCGGCCGCAGCTCCTCGACCAGCGCCAGGCGGGCCGCGAGCAGCTCCGCGCCGTGGTCGGCGAGATGCCTGTCCCAGACGTCGAGCGTGCGCAGGTCGCCCCGGCCACCGGCGCGGCGGGCGGCTCCCGCCGACCGCAGGAGCGCCGAGCGCTGCTTGAGCACCCGGTCGTAGTCGGACTGCACCGCCGCCATCCGCGGCGACCGCGCGACCAGCAGGTCGTCGAGGAACCGCCGCCGCTCGGCCGGGTCGCCCTTCACCAGCGCGAGGTCCTCCGGGGCGAAAAGGACCGTGGCGAGCAGTCCCGCCACGTCGCGGGCCCGGGCCACTGGGGCGCGGTTCAGGCGGACCCTGTTCGCCTTCCCGGGCACGATCTGCATCTCGACCAGCGCGGCCCGGTCACCGCGCACGATCCGGGCCCGAACAACGGCCTGCCCGCACCCCTCGCGGACGAGCGGAGCATCGTTCGCGACACGATGGCTACCCAACGTGGCGACGAATCCGATCGCTTCGATCAGGTTCGTCTTGCCCTGACCGTTCGAACCCACGAACGTCGTGACACCTGGCTCGAGGACGAGGTCCAGCCGGGCGTACGAGCGGAAGTCGGTCAGGGACAGGTGGGTGAGATGCACGTCACCCGTTGAGTCGGATCGGCATCAGCAGGTAGCGGTAGTCGGGGATCTCGGTCTGGTCGTCGCCGCCCTTGCCGGTGAGGATCGCGGGCTTGCTCGCGGCAAGCGCGGCGTCCTCGGCGCTGGCGAACCCGATCCGGACGATGTCGGACTCGAGCGCGCCGAGGGCGTCGAGCAGGTAGGCGGGGTTGAAGGCGACCGTGAGTTCAGGCCCGTCATAGGTGACGGGCAGAGTCTCGGACGCCTGGGCCTCGCCGCCGGTACCTGCCTCGAGGACGAGGTGGTCGGGGGTGAACGTCAGCTGCACCGGGGCGGTGCGGGCCGCGACGAGCGCGACGCGCTTGACCGCCTCGGTGAGGGGAGCTATCTCGAGCTGGGCGATCAGCGGTGAGCTGTCGGGCAGCAACTTGCGGTAGGGCGGGAAGGTGCCCTCGAGCAGACGCGTGGTGGTCTGGCGGGTGTTGCCGGCGAAACCGGCGAGCGTCTCCCCGGAGGGACCGGTGCCGAGCGCGACGGCGACCTCGACGCCCGAGCCGGACAGGCTCTTCGCCGTGTCGAGCAGGGTGCGGGCCGGGACGAGCGCGACGCCGGACGCATCGGGGCTCGCAGGGCGCCACTTGAGCGTGCGCACGGCGAGGCGGTAACGGTCGGTAGCGGCGAGGGTGAGCGTGTCGCCGTCGATCTCGAGACGCACGCCGGTGAGGACCGGCAGGGTGTCGTCACGGCCCGCGGCTACGGCGACCTGCGCGACGGCACTGCCGAACGCGGCGCCCTCGATGTGCCCGGTGATCTCCGGCATCGGCGGCAGGGTGGGGTAGTCGTCGACGGGCAGCATCGGTAGTGCGAACCGGGCGTTGCCGCAGGCGACGACGAGGCGGGTGCCGTCAACGTGGACGTCGACCGGCGCCGCGGGCAGGGAGCGGGTGATGTCCGCGAGCATCTTGCCGTTGACCAGGCCCCGGCCCTCTTCGGTGACGGTGGCGTCCAGCTCACCCTGCGCGGCGACCTCGTAGTCGAACGCGGCGACCTTGAGCGCCGGACCGGTGGCGTCGAGCAGCAGGCCGGCCAGGACCTGCAACTGCGTGGTCGCCCGGCTCGGCAGGGTGCGGGCCGTCCAGGCCACCGCGTCGGTGAATTCGTCCCGTTCCACGCGGAACCTCATGGACATGTCCTCCCGTCGTCCCGCGGTGGCCGTTCCCACGGCCGCTCGCGGAACTTGACATCACCGGCATAGCTACGCCGAGCCGAACACCTGACGCGCGCCGCCCGCCTCGTCGGCAGGGAGCGGGCAGTCGAGCACCAGCCTGACCCGATCCAGCATCCCAGAGCGCCACGAGCGGGCGGTGGGTGGTCTGTGTTCCGAGGGTGGCACACCGGGCTCGACGACCGGGCACACCCCCCGCACCGGCCGATCGAAGATCCGCGGCGAGCAGACCGGACGGCTGACCGTCGCGGTGGCGCCTGAAGGTCACCCGCGTCCGGGGTGTCCGGGGTGATCTTCCGCATCTCGCCAGGGGCCACACAGGTCGCGCTGATGCCACCGGTCGCATCGGTGGCGCTGGTCGTGCGGACCCGCGTTGGTGATCCGTCCACGTGCCGCGCAGCGGAGGAACGACTCCCGGACGGCGGTCGAGGTTTCGCGGGATGCCCCGACGGGGAGGCGACTGACCGAGGGCAGCGGCCGCATCGCTCCGTGCGCTCGTTTCGGGCAGCCAGGCCACACCATGATCGAAATTTGAGGTTGTCCCCAGCTCCTACTGCTTCGAGGTTTTGATCTCTCTGAAGAAGATCTAGTTCGTAGTAGTAGTAGGGGCTGTGGAAACTGTGGAAAACGGCCGTTTTCCCAGGTCAGACCCGCTGGGGCCCTGTGCGCATCCTGGGGGTGCCGATGTGGATGATCAAGGGGTTTATCCCCAGGGCTTGATCGATTCCACAGGTGACCCTCAGATGCACACAGGCTGTACACACGTTCATCCACTGGCTACCCACAGGTTACGAGGCCACTGTCCCCAGCTTCGAAGGCCACTTGGAGTCCGCCTGGAACCCGCTCGACGATCGGCCCGCCGCGCTCGAGCGGTCGACTCCGGTTCTTCGCAGGTCGGGAATCACCTGTTATCCACAGCCTTTTCCACAAGCTGTGGGTGAATGCCACGCAGTGGGCTCTCAACCGTTTCGGTCACCCCACCCGTTCTCCGCCGACTCGGTCCTCCGCTCGCGGCGCCGACCGAGAACGCCCCGCTCGGATGCGGACTCGGATCGGCACCCCCGCTCGGACAGGACTCAGACTCCGACCAGACGTCTGTTCGGACCGGGCCCGGACCGGACTCGAGCTCGAACCTGAACGCAGGCTTAACCCCGGACGCGGAGCCGGATGCGCACTGGACGAGCACCGGACCCGAACGCCGATGTGCACTCGGAGTCGCGCCCGGGCCTGGACGCGCGTGGACACCAGTGCACTGGCTGGCCCGGACTGTGGGATTTCCTCCGCCCAGCCCTAGCGCGTCGAATGTTCGTGTCGGTTCGGCTCCCGTGTCCGGTCGGCCCTGTGTCGCTGTGTCCGGGTGTCCGGTCGGCCCGTGTCCGGCGGCCCTGTGCCCGCCCAGTGTCCCCGTGTCCCCGTGTCCCCGCGGCTCGCCGACTCCCCGGCCGCTCGAGGCCTGCACGACGCGGCTCGGGGTTCGTGCGGTGTTGGTTGTGGTTTGCATGTCGTCTTGCGGGGGTTTCCGTCGGACTCGGTGGTCGCAGCGGAACGGTCGGACGATGCGAGGGTGTCGCGGCGGGCCGGGCTTGGCTGACACATTCGCGTCGGAATCCCGGGCGAACACCGGATCCCGGGCGAACACCGGATTGGGACCCGGCGCGATGCGCCGGTCGCTCACGTCGCGCGAGGATTCGGCAGCCGGCGCTGTGCATTGCGCGCGGAGCCGTTCGAGCCAGGAGTTTCGGGAAAATCCGGAATCAGAAGTCCGGCAAAAGTGTCAAAGCCCCCACGCGGCCTCCCCGGCCCGGCAGCGCAAGAACCTCAACCCGAACAAAGTGGTCGCTCCGGTTTCTGCCGTGGCAGGTGGAGTTCGGTGTGCGGGCACGTGCCGGGCACGGTGCCACGGCCAGAGCCAGGGCCTCGAGACGAATCCGCCCCGGACGTGATTCCGGCCCCGGAGCGGGATCAAAGATGAAGCCGCCCCCGGACGCGTCGCCGCCCCCGGGCGCTACGCCAAGCGGCTCAGTCGATGCAGAGTGTGCACACCGAAGGGTGCCGAGAGTGATCGAGAGTCAGGCGTGTCGGGCCTGGGCGCGGATGCGGTTGGTCAGTTCGGTCACCTGGTTGTAGATCGCCCGGCGTTCGGCCATCAGACCGCGGATCTTCCGGTTGGCGTGCATCACGGTGGTGTGGTCCCGTCCGCCGAAGTGCTGGCCGATCTTCGGGAGGGACAGGTCGGTGAGCTCACGGCAGAGGTACATCGCGATCTGACGGGCTGTCACCAGGACCCGGCTGCGCGACGTCCCGCACAGGTCCTCCATGGAGACACCGAAGTACGCCGCGGTGGCGTTCATGATGGCCGCGGCGGTGATCTCCGGGTTGGCCGCGTCAGGGATGAGGTCGCGCAGCACGATCTCGGCGAGTGTGCGGTCGACGTGGGACTTGTTCAGGCTGGCGAAGGCCGCGACCCGGATGAGCGCCCCTTCGAGTTCGCGGATGTTGCGCTCGATGTGTGTGGCGATGTACTCGAGGACGTCCGGGGGGACCGGCAGCCGCTCGGTGGCGGCCTTCTTCGAGAGGATGGCGATCCGTGTCTCGAGGTCGGGCGGCGTGACGTCGGTGATCAGCCCCCACTCGAATCGGCTGCGCAGGCGGTCCTCGAGGGCCGAGAGCTGCTTGGGCGAGCGGTCCGAGCTGATGACGATCTGCTTCTCGGTGTCGTGCAGGACGTTGAAGGTGTGGAAGAACTCCTCCTGCGTCCGCTCCTTGTTCTCGAGGAACTGGATGTCGTCCACCAACAGGACGTCGATGTCGCGGTAGCGACGCTGGAACGCGAGCTGACGGTCGTCGCGGATCGAGGCGATGAAGTCGTTGGTGAACTCCTCCATGCTCACATATTTGATCTTGCTCTCAGGATAGAGCTTGACCGTGTAGTGGCCGATCGCGTGCAGCAGGTGAGTCTTGCCCAGCCCGGAGTCACCGTAGATGAACAGCGGGTTGTAGGCCTTCGCCGGGGCCTCCGCGACCGCCACGGCGGCGGCGTGTGGGAAGCGGTTGCTGTCACCGATGACGAAGGTCTCGAACAGGTAGCGGGGATTGAGCCGGGCTGGTTCGGACGGGCGAGGCGACGGGTCGCGGCCCAGGCCCGGGGCCATCCGCCCGGGGGGCGCCCCGTCGACCCGACCCTCGAGACGTCCGTCGAGACGATCTTCGCTCCGGCGGTCCTCGCCTCGGTGTTCCTCCCCCGGCCGGAGCTCGTGGCCGGTTCCGAGTAGCGAGCGGGGGCCGCCGCCGGGGTCGGTGCCCGGGAGAGTGAGGGGACCGGTCATCGGTTCCGGGTCCGGCGTGTGCTCGACGGTGACCGCGACCCGGATCTCCCGGCCGTAGGCCGTGGACAACGCGGTGGAGAGGAACGGTCGCAGCCGGGAGTCGAGCAGGTCCTTCGTGAACTCGTTCGGCGCGGCGAGCAGCGCGGTGTCCTGGACGAGGCCGAGTGGACGGGTCAGCCTCAGCCACGCGCGCTGCTGGCCGGAGAGCGTCCCGTCCGCGACGCCCGCCACTGCCTGCTCCCACACCGCCGACAGGTCCGGCTCCGAGGTGGGCGCGGCTCCCCGGGACGGCTGACCGGCGACGGAGTCGGCGCTGAGGTCGGTCACAGGGGGGCTCCTTGTGGCTCTTCGTGGCTCTCGGGCGGGACCACACGACCGCCGGGAGCCGGAGTCGCTGGCTGGCACTGTGGTCACTTTGCGTCGGTGGGCGTCAGCTGTGTCGGGCCGGCGACACTGCCGACCGGCGGTGGGGCGGTTCCGGCCGGTGGTGCGGTGCCCGACCAGGTGGTGGTGCTGTGCCGACGACAGTGCCGTGCCGGCGGCGCCGCCGTGCCGGCGGGACCTGGCCGCTCGGGTGGACGCGGCCATCGGCCGACGACGCTGTCGGGCGGGCTGATCGGGGACGGGTGCCGCCGGTGGTTCAAGTCTGGTTCGTGTCCGGTTCGTGCGCTGGTGGTCGAGAGGTTCCCGGTGGTTAAGAGGGTGATGGTGACAGGATGCGCGGCTGTTGTGTAGCCGAGGATTGTTCCGTGTCGCCGCGGTCGATGGACGTGGACCCCCGGCGTGAGGGCACCGGACCCGCCGGGCGCGCGGGCGGCGTGCTGCTCCTCCGAAGGCGGTTCTCCACATCGTCGTCCACAACCTGTGCATGGACATGACACCGCATCCGGCGTGGCGTCGGCGACCGGCCCACGAAGTGGACGACAGCCGCGCGGACCACTGGGCGGACCACTCTAGGGGGTGCGCCGGCGAGACCGGTCGGTGATGGTGCCCCCACCCGCGTGGTCCCCTGCCCGTGGAGTCCGCCAGCGTCCGCCCATGGAGTCCGCGTGGTCGGAGGAGTGGCAGGCGGTTCACGGACCGGGTTGTGGACAGAGAGTCAGACGTTAACAGCCGTCCCGGGGCACCCGATCCAGGGTGCCCCCACGGTGTCTGTCCGGCAACCTTGTCGTGGCCTGTGGTCCGGACGGAGCCGGCGTTGGTGGCATCGTGTGTAGGCTAGGGCGAACCACGGCGGCGGTCGGCTCGTGGGCCTGGCTTTGTGCTGGGCCTGATCTCGCGGGCCTGACCTCACGGACGTGGGCTCCGGCGACAGGTCTCCTCGGCTGAGGGCTCCTGGCGGTCGGTCGCCCGGGTTCTGGTCCCGTCACCAAGGTTCCAGCCACGACCGGCGTCCAGCCGGTTTCCCACCCGCCTGCGTCTCCGGAGTTCTCACGTGAGTAAGCGCACCTTCCAGCCGAACAACCGCCGGCGGGCCCGCACCCACGGGTTCCGGCTCCGGATGCGGACCCGCGCGGGCCGCGCCATCCTGTCCGGCCGTCGCAGTAAGGGCCGCAGCCAGCTCTCCGCCTGACGGCGGAGTGAGCGCGCCCGCCGCCGTCAGTCATGCTCCCCCGGGGCTCCCGAGTTCGTACCAGGCAGGAACACGCCCTTGTCGGGCGCTCCGGCCGGCGCGTTCGGGCAGGGTCAATCGTTGTCCACAGCGTGCAAACCGATGTGGACGGCCCGCCTCGAGCCGGGTTCGTCGTCGGCCGCCGGGTGGGTAACGCGGTGGTGCGTAACCGCGTCCGCAGGCGGCTGCGCGAGCAGACGCGCTCACGGCTGTCCTCGCTGCCACCGGGAACCGCTGTCCTGATCAGGGCGTTACCCGATGCGGCGGGTTCGTCGTCGGCCGATCTCGGCCGTTCACTCGACTCCGCCTTTCGTACCGTCCGTTCCCCGCGCCCCCAGCGATCGGCGCGGTCGGGATGAGCGCGGTCGCCGGCGTGGGCATCGCGGTCGCCGTCCTGGCGTTCGTCGATCTCGTTTTCGTCGCCCTCGCGGCGTCCGCCAGGTTCGCCACGCTGGCCAGGACGTCCGGTGACGCGGTGCGGGGCCCGCTGGCCTGGATCCTCGTCGCGGCGGTCAGGGTCTACCGGGCCGGCTGGTCGGGGCGGAACGCGGGCTGTTGCCGCTTCGAGCCGTCCTGTAGTGCCTACGCGCTGACAGCGGTGACCCGCCACGGCGGCGTCATCGGTGGCCTGTTGGCCATCCGCCGGCTGTTGCGCTGCCAGCCGCTTTCCGCGGGTGGTTACGACCCGGTGCCCGGTGAGGCGCCCGGAGGGTCCGTCGATCCCGGCACCGATCGGTGCCGGACGGCCTCGGGTCCGGTGGGCGCCGTCGACTCGGGTACGAGGCACGGGCATGGCACTGCGTCCCTCCACCGGGGGACGCGTTCCGAGATCGTCGGTTCCCGTCGCGGAACGCGGGTGTGAGGAGACAGTCTGGTGTTGGATCCGCTTTATCATCTCGCGGCGAACGCGATCGTCTTCTTCCACAGGGGTCTCGGGCCGATCTTCGGCGCGGACAGCTTCTTCGCGTGGGCGTTGTCGGTCATCCTGCTCGTCATCGCCGTCCGCATTCTGATCTTCCCGCTGTTCGTCAAGCAGGTGAAGTCCCAGCGGACCATGCAGATGATGCAGCCCCGGATCAAGGAGATCAAGGAGAAGTACGGGCACGACAAGCAGCAGATGCAAGCGGAGATCATGAAGCTCCAGAAGGAGCATGGCAATCCGCTGCTCGGCTGTCTGCCGATCCTCCTGCAGATCCCGCTGTTCATCTCGCTGTTCCACGTTTTCACCCACCTCGCTCCGATGAACGAGGGCCCCGGCGGCTCGCTGGTGTGGCGCCCACGGGTCGGTCTGTCCGCCGACCAGGTGGAGCAGATCGCCGAGGCGAAGCTCTGGGGTATCTCGCTGTCGAGCGAGTTCGGCTCGTCCCAGGATTCGCTGGACTTCCTGGGCGCGAACGGGACGAACGTCAAGATCCTCGCGATCGTGTTGATCGTCCTGATGGGGGCGACGACCTTCCTCACCCAGCGTCAGATCATGGCGCGGACCGGGCCGGTCGATCCGCAGCAGGCGATGGTCCAGAAGATCCTGCTGTACGGTTCGCCGCTCATGCTGGCGATCTTCGGGTTCCAGTTCCCGATCGCCGTGCTGCTGTACTGGCTGACCACGAACCTGTGGAGCATGGGGCAGCAGTTCTTCGTCATCAAGAAGATGCCGCCGATCAAGCCGCTCGGTGCGGGCGGCAAGGTGCCCGGCGCCCGGACGGCGCCGACTGACGGTGCCGCCGTCTCCCGGCCTGCCCCGGGTGCCCGCGCGGGCGCGAAGTCGAAGAGCCGTCCCCGTCCCGCCACGACGTCCCTGACGAAGGGCGCGGATTCCGGCGCTGGCGGCCAGGCGGCGGGTGAGAACGGGCGAGACTCCGGTTCGGGGGTCTCTGTCGGCTCCGGTGAGCGAGTGTCGAGCGCCCCGCCCGGAACCCGCTCCCGATCCGGCTCGTCCGCCAGCAAGCCGAAGACCCCGGCCAAGGCAGCCGGATCGAAGGCCACACCCAAGGCCACGACACCCAAGGCCACGACGGCCGAGGCCGCCGGCGGCGCGGGGAAGGCGGCCGCCACGAGCGAGATCGCGGACTCCGGCCGGGAAACCACCCCCGGTTCGGCGACGGCGGCAGCGGGCACGTCCCGGTCGAACGGTGTCGCGGAGTCGGAGGGCGCCTCCCGATCCACTCCGCCGCCGGTTCCCGCGGGGATGCGCCGCGCCCCCGGTGGGTCGCGGCCGGCCAAGCGCCGGGGGAAGGGCAAGCGACCGGGCGGGCGTCGCTGATGAGCTGGCGGTTGCCGCGCCCGGCCAAGCGCCCGGTCGCCGCCTGGAGGCCTGGCCCGGCATCGGTCCCGGTCCCGACCACAGGCATCGTCCGGGCTGGACGGCCCGTCCGGCCTGGACGCCCCGGTTCGTCCCGGGCGGTTGCCCCCCGTAACCGCCGCGCTGACCCCGCGGCGCCCGGACGTCCCGTACGCTCGGCATCGCCGCCCCCTTTCCCCTGGAGTAACGCTGATGACCGGTTCGGCACCTGACCTGGCCGTGGAAGGACCCGAGGCCAACGAGGCCAACGAGGACGGCCCGACGGCCGGGGCCGACACGACCGCGGTCGAGGACACCACGAGCTCGAACGGCTCGCACGGCTCGCACGGCTCCGACGAGCGCCGGCTCGCCGACCTCGAGCAGGAAGGCGAGATCGCGGCCGACTACATCGAGGGCCTGCTCGACATCGTCGACATGGACGGCGACCTCGATCTCGACGTCGAGGGCGGGCGTGCCGTCGTCGCCGTGGTCGGGGACGGGCTGGACAAGCTGATCGGGCCCGGCGGTGAGACCCTCGAGGCGCTGCAGGAGCTGACCCGGCTCGCCGTGCTGCAGAAGACGGGTGTCCGCAGCCGGCTCATGCTCGACGTGGGCGGTCACCGCGCCCGTCGCCGCATCGAGCTGCGGAAGGTCGCGACCAACGCCGCGGAGCGGGTCGTCGACACCGGCGAGCCCCAGAAGCTGGCCGCGATGACGCCCTTCGAGCGCAAGGTCGTGCACGACGTGATCGCCACGATCGACGGCGTGCGCAGCGAGTCCGAGGGCGAGGAGCCCACCCGCCGGGTCGTCGTTCTGCCTGACTGACGGCCGTGTACCGTCGCCGGAGCTTGTCCGGGGCAGGGAACCGACCGCGGATCTGACGCTCGCGCACGGTTCTGACACCGTGCGCGGCCGTGATGCCGTGGGCGTCCGCTGCCCTGGACGTCGGATGCACGGCGAGGGGAACGAGGGCGCCAGTGGTGCTGCCGAGAGTGGGCGGGCCGCCACCGGAACCGACCACGACGCCCGTGACCATCGCCGAGACGCCCGTGACCATCGCCGCCGAGCTCGGTGGGTTCGGTGGGCCGGCTGACCTCGGCGGTATCGGTGAACACCCGTCCGCGGCGAGCGGGCCCGCGCTGCTGGAGCGGGATTCCGCGTCCGCTGACCTCCCTCCCCGGGCCCGGCCATGGGGCTGGCGGCGACTCCGGGCTCAGTCGCGGCGGTGGGCCCGGAGGGCTCGGCCGCGACAGTGGGCCTGGTCGCGGCTGTGGCTGCCGGGCTTCGTCGCGCTCGCGCTCATCGCTCTCGTGGTGCTGCTGCGCGCCTACCTCGACCGACCATTCTGGTACGACGAGATCTGGCGCGGGCATTTCGTCAGTGAGCCGGTGGGCACCCTGTGGTCTGAGCTGGCCGCCGCGAACACGCCGTCGGCCCTGGGATGGCTGAGCGTCACCCGGCTCTCCGGGGATCTGTTCGGCTGGCACAGCTGGGCGTTGCGGCTGCCGGGCTTCGCCGCGCTGCCGGCGCTCGGCGCGCTGACGGCCGTTCTCACCCGGCGGTTCTCCGGAACCGTGGCCGCCCTGTTCGCGGTGTGTTGGCTCTGCCTGAACGCGACCTTCCTCGACCTCGCCACCCAGCTCAAGCCGTACACGATCGAAACCCTTGCCGCGGTCGCCGTCGTCCTGCTGTGGCTTGGCCCGGCGCCCGGTTCCGGAATCGGCTTCGGAGCCGGCGGTGTTCACAGCGGCGGGGACGTCCGTCCGCCCGTCCGTCTCGGCTCGGTTGACCGTGGTCGTCTCGTCCGCCGGACGGCAGCTGGCGTGATCTCCCTGTTCTCCGTCCCGGCGATCTTTCTCGTCATTCCGCTCGCGGTGATGGACGTCCTGCCCGGCCCGGACCGGCGGCGGAGGATCACCGAGACGCTGCCGAGTGTGGTGCTCGTCGCCGCGCACACGCTTCTCTTCATCGGCCACCAGTCCGCGCAGCGCGCCGGGGGCTACTGGGACACGCAGTTCCTGGCCGGGCGGAACCCCTGGCAGGCCGTGAGTTTCGTCGCCGAACAGCTGTGGCGGTTCGGCACCGGCTCACCGCCTGGGATCGACCAGTTCGATCCCAGTCTGGTGCCCGGATTTGTCGATCTTCCGGGGTACCTGCCGGGGCTGTTGGCCCCCGTGATCGTCCTGCTCGGGGCGATTGGCGCCGCCGCGCTCGCCCGCCGGTCGGACGGCCGCCGCGTGCTCGGCGCTCTCGCCGGGGCGGAGCTGCTCATGCTGGGCGCGAGCGCTGCCCGCTTCTGGCCGTTCGGGCCGACGAGGACGAACCAGTTCGTCGTGCCGATGTTCATCCTGGTCGTCGTGGTTGGTGGGGATCGCGTCATCCGCCTCGCCGCCCGCCGGGCGGGTCGGGCCTGGCACGCCGTCCGCTGTTCGGGTGCCGTGCCGGCCCCCCGCACATCGCGAGACCCGGAGGTCACCGACGCCGCCGACGTGACGGCCGTTCCGGATCACCCGGATAGTCCCGCCGATCCGCTCGTCCCGCGTGTCCTGGATGTCGGGCGCGCCCCGGCCGGCCGGTGCGTGGTCGATGCGAGCGGTGCGGTGGCGGTGATCCTGCTCGTGGTCCTCGCGGCGGGCGTGGCGCTGTCGGGTGCTGTGTCCGGTGACAGGCTCGTCTGGGAGCGGCGGGATCGGATGCGCGGCCTCGACCTCATGGTGGACGCGGCGGTGGCCACCCGGCGGCTGGTTCGTCCCGGGGATCTTGTCGTGGTCGGCGGCCGGCTCGCCCGCCCAGGCTGGATCTACGCGATGGAGGTCAGCACGGACGCCCCCCGGGCGCCCGAAGGTCTCCCCCGGCCCCGCGTGGAGCGTGCCCCCGGAACCGCCGCGGGCGGGACCGGCGCCGGAACCACCTCCAGGACCGAGCCGCCCCGGGTGGTCCGTGCGGAGACCGTTTTCGTCGATCCCGGCCTCCGTGATTCCGTGGGCCGGCTGGTGCCACTTGCTGTGCAGCTGGAGAGGCCTCGCCGACCCGGACGTCTCGTCGTCTTCGTCTTCGATATCGATGCGGCCGCGATGGCTCCGGGGCTGGCGGCGTTGCGGGATGAAGGCTGGTGCCCCGGTGAGAGCTGGCGGTTCCGGCTGACCGGTTCGGTCACGGTCTACTCCGACTGCCCGAAGCCTTCAGTCGCGAGCCGCGGATGATTCACGGGAAACGTCGCCGAGCCGCTTAATTCCTGGCACTGAATTTCCGGCACAACGCCTGTCCGGCGCATCACCTGACGCGCCTCGGCCCGGTCGGCGCGGCCAACTGAGTCGGCCGGGCACCGCTATGCCTGGGTCGGTGACTCCGTCCGACCGGAGGGCGGGCCAATCCCCAACGCCTCCCCCGCGGACCCGATGCCCCCGCCGGGTTCCCGCCGCGGGCCCGCTGACTGCTGTGGCCGTCCGGATTCGTCGCTCGCGCTGGCCGGACATGTGGGGCTCCGCAGACCTTGGCCAACTGTTCTGGTGCGACGAGATCTGGCCCGACCAGGTGAGTGGCCCGAGGAGCCACTGATCGGTGGTCCGGAAGGCATGTTGCTGACAACGTACTCGAACGAGGAGAAGGCCGACCGGGCCCGAAGAAGGCGTTCAGGTTCCATCCGCTGTGGCCGTTGGACGGGTCCGGGGGACCTGTGTCGGTGCTGCTGAGCATGGGTAATGTCCTCAGGTGCGCGATCCGGTTCACGATGCTCAGCGACGGGTGTGGGCAACGCGAGAGCCGGTGATGCCGGGCAACTCCTCGCGTCGCAAGGGGTATGTCCTGCCTTTGCCAGTCGTGAGGCGGTCGATCCGATATCCTCGAGGAGGATGCGGTCGCCACTGATCCCGACTGGCGGTGTATGCGCATAGCCCAATATGCGTCCAGTCCGGACCGCAGAAGAGAGCTCCGCCGGACCAGAGCCTCCTGGTCCGGCCTCCGTAACAGGTCGCGAGCATGGAACAGTGCTGCCCTGGCGGACGGAGATGGCCTGAGACTCGCCGTATTTTTTTACCTGACCGGCCGCGTCGATGACCGTCGGAAAGGGATTGTGCGTGTCTGTCGGAGGTTGGCGTGCCCGCACGGTCGCATCGGTTGTACTGTCTCTGCTGGTCGCAATGGCCGCAGCCGCGGGTCTACTCATCGAAATGCGGCCGGGTGCCCACGGCAGAACTACACGGGCATCAGACCTCGCGACTCAGACCGCGGACGCTGTCTCCGCAGGCGACGACCTGGCCAAGTTTGTCGACCCGTTTATCGGCACTGCGCAGCAGCGTCATGATGTCATACCCGGCGATGGGGTCGCGGGTGCCTTTCCAGGAGCCGCGGCGCCGTTCGGGATGGTCCAGTGGAGCCCGGACACCAACGGACGGGCGGCTGCGGGGTCGGGCGGGTACCGGTACACCGACTCAGTAATAGACGGATTCAGCCTGACCCACTTACATGGCACGTCGTGTCCTGCGGCCCAGGATATTTCGATCATGCCGTCTACCGGCTCCTATCCCTTCTATCCACCCACCGGCGCCGTGGACGAGCCATCGTTGTGGGGCGCCGGATTCTCTCATGGCGACGAGTCGGCCACACCCGGTCGCTACAGCGTTCAGGTCACCTCCCCGGTGGGCGATCGGATAGGTGTGGATCTCGCCGCCGGAGCCCGTGCGGCGATTGGTCGCTTCTCGTTTCCGGCAGGCGTGGCGGGATCCCTGGTCCTCGACGTGGGACGCCGTGCCGACGGCGCCGGCCGGGCGGACCTGCATGTGGACTCCGCCACCGGGGAGGTTTCAGGCTCGGTGACCAGCCGGGTCTTCTGCCGGCAACCAGCCGTCAGCACGCTTTACTTCGTCGCGAGACCCGATCGGCCGCCGGCGGCTGTGGGTACCTGGTCGGCGGGGCGATGGTCACTGAGCCCGGACGTGGCCGACGAAGGAGGACCCACCGCGACGTCGCGTTCCGCATCGGTCGGAGTCTGGCTGAGAATGCCACCGGCAGCAGACGGAGCGGTCATGCTCCGTGCTGCTGTGTCCTATACCAGCGTCGAGGGGGCGCGCGCCAACCTCGAGGCCGAGTACCCCAGCAGTGTCGACGCGGTCGCGAGCGCCACCCGCGCCGAATGGAACCGGAGGCTGTCGACCGTGTGTGTCGCCTCCGCGCCACGGTCCGAGTTACGCACCCTGTACACAGCGCTCTATCACGCGATGCTGGGCCCCGGTGCCGTCAGCGATGCCGACGGCACCTACCGTGGCTGGGACGGATCCACCGCCGCCGCCCAGGGATGGACCGCACGCAGCGGGATCGCGGGCTGGGACGCCTACCGCAGCTCGTTCCCATTACTGGCGATGCTGGCTCCGGACGTCGCCACCGACACCGCATGGTCGTTGATGGCCGGCGCCATGCAGACCGGGTCGGTGCCAGGATGGACTCTCGCGACCAGTCGGCCCGACGTCATGCCTGGCGACGGCGGCACGGTCCTGCTTGCCGAGGCGGTGGCTCTCGGGTTGCCCCTTGACCCAGCACAGGCTTTGGCCGCCGCGCTGGCCAGCGCGGCCCGCCGCCCGTTCGCGGCCGAGTACGACCGACTCGGCTTCGTCCCGGTCGGCCACGCCGGCCCCGCGGATGCTGTGTCCATCACTCTCGAGTACGCCCTCGCGGACTTCGCGACAGCGCAACTGGCGCTTGCCGCGAACCGGCCCGAAATCGCGGCTATCTTCACCGAACGGTCGACGCGCTGGCGGTCGGTATGGGATCCGGTCAGTAAGCTGCCCGCCCCGCGCAGCACGGACGGTGGCTTTCTACCGGTGGAGCCGACGACCCTGCCCGGCTACACCGAAGGCACCGCGGCCCAGTACTCATGGCTGGTTCCGCAGGATCCCGATGGCCTCGCCGAGGCGATGGGCGGACGGCGCGTCGCGGTCGACCGGCTCGCCGACTTCCTCGCCCGGCTCGACGACGGCCCGATCGGGGCACATGCGGAGATGGGAAACCAGCCCAGCCTTCTCGTGCCCTGGCTCGGTGGATCGTTCGGCGCCGTCGATCTGACGATCGACGCTCTCGACCGGACGCGCCGGACTTTGTTCCGGGATACTCCCGACGGTCTGCCCGGAAATGACGACACCGGGGGCCTGTCCGCCTGGTACGTGCTCGCCTGGCTTGGACTGGGCCCCGTCCAGCCGGGAACAGACCTGCTCATCGTCACTCCGCCGGTCGCCCCATCGGTCGAGATCACCCTTCCTCACGGACAACTTCGGTTGGTGAACCAACAGGTCGGCGGGGTGGATGGTCGCATACCGGTCGGGCTGAGACGTGACGGCGAGCCGCTCCCCGGGCCCTGGACCCGGTTTCGTGATCTCAGCGCAGGAGCGACTCTGACCTGGTCACTGTCCGATCAGCCGACCGCCCGGGGTACGCAGAACTGACCGGATCATCGTCGACGCGGTGTCCTGCAGCCAGGCGGAAGATCCGGGCCAACCCGCTCCTGTGCGCCAGACCGCCAGACCACCAGACCGGTGATCGAAAGATCTATTACTTTGCGTAGAGGGGATCGTCTCGCAGAGCCAGGTCGGCGACGTTGGTCGGAGTTTGTGTCAGTGCTGGTTGGATGCGGGTGAATCTGCCCGCCGGCTTGGTGATCGACTCCGCCTGCTCCGCTCGTCCCGCCGCGAGCGATGGATGATTCACGGGAAACATCTGCCCGCGGTGTCGGGTTTCTGGCGCCGAATTCCCGACACAGCACCTATCAGAGGCATCACCTGACGCGCCAGCACGGGTCCACCGGGGATGCTGGTGTGGTGCTTTCGCGTCGCACCCTCCCGTCTCGCCCCGAGCCGCCGCGGCCGCCTGCCGCTCGCTCGTCCATTCCGGGATGTCCGGACCGTCCGCTCTCAGCCCGGGGCGGGCCACATCCGAGCCTGGATCCGCGTGCCTGGCGCGCCTTCGTGACCTGGTCGACAGCTCGGACCGCTCAGCTTGGCCGGCTGGGCCTGCCGGGTGCTCCGGTGGTTGAGGTGAATCGGTGACACCGCCCGAAGGGACGGCGGGCGGCCTCCGCCCCGACTCCTCCCCCGGCGATCCGCTGCCCCCGCCGTCGGATTCCTCGGCTGCGCCGGCGACGACATCCGAAGGCCCGACCGGCGCCGCCGAGGTGGTTCCCGACGCCGCTCGGACCGTCTTCGGTGATCGTTTCGGTCTCGCGGTGCGGTATGTCGAGATGCTTTCGACGGCAGGAGTCGAGCGAGGGCTGATCGGTCCGCGGGAGACCGGCCGGCTCTGGGAGCGCCACCTTCTCAACAGCGCGGTCCTGGCCGAGGCCGTCCCCACCCGTTCCGCCTCCCCCGGTTCCGACGAGGCCGCCCTCGAGGTCGTCGACGTCGGCAGCGGCGCCGGCCTTCCCGGAATTCCGCTCGCGCTCGCCCGCCCCGACCTGAGGGTGACCCTGCTCGAGCCGATGGAAAGGCGCTGCCGTTTCCTCGCGGAAGCCGTGGCCGAGCTCGGTCTGGCGGGTCAGGTGGAGGTCGTACGGGGACGAGCGCCGGACGTCGCCGAG
This sequence comes from Parafrankia sp. BMG5.11, assembly GCF_004337455.1. Taxonomy (NCBI): domain Bacteria; kingdom Bacillati; phylum Actinomycetota; class Actinomycetes; order Frankiales; family Frankiaceae; genus Parafrankia; species Parafrankia sp. BMG5.11. The sequence continues at coordinate 168,148 of NZ_SJXI01000044.1, forward strand.
CTGCCTCCGCATCGCACATTCGACGTTACGGTGGCGCGCGCAGTAGCCCCTTTGGGACGTCTTGGCGCGGTACTGCTGCCGATGACCCGTCCGGGCGGTGTCATGCTTGCACTGCGCGGTTCGCGAATCCTTGAGGAATTGCAGGCCGCGCGTAGTGATCTCGATTCCCAGGGTTGGCGCGAGGTGAACGTCATGACGTGCGGGGCTGGCCTGGTGGACGAACCCACCCGTGTTCTGTGCGCGACGCGGTCACCTCAGGCGACCCAAGGGGACGGCGGGAGGGGACGGCGCGGCGCGGATGACCGGCAGGCCAGACGGACGACACAGCCACGGCGACCACGGGAGGGCACTCGTGATCGACCGGCACGTGGGAGGTCCCGTTCCACGTGAAACAGCGATGCCATATCAGACGGCGAGGGCACCTGAAGCAGCGTCGGCGGGTCGAGGCGGCCTGGCACACGGGGGGAGTCCGGGTGACACGTCCGGCCTCCCGGGCCTGGACCCCCTTGACTCCTCGACCCCGATCGGAGCGGCGGCGGCAGCAGCGGTGGAAGCACTGACGATGGAACGACGACGACCCTTTCCTCGACCCAGCCGGCGACGTGTCATCACTGTCGCCAACCAGAAGGGTGGCGTCGGCAAGACGACGACCACCGTCAATCTGGCCGCCGCACTGGCCATGCACGGAGTCCGTGTACTGGTCGTGGACCTGGACCCGCAGGGGAACGCCTCCACGGCGCTCGGTGTGGACCACCGGTCCGGCACTCCCTCGATCTACGAGGTGCTGCTCGGTGACCGCCCACTCGACGAGGTCGTCGTGCGGTCCAGCGAGTCCAGCGGGCTGTTCTGCGCACCGGCGACGATCGACCTCGCGGGCGCCGAGATCGAGCTGGTCTCGATGGTCGCGCGGGAGACCCGCCTGCGTCGGGCCATCGACGGCATGCGGAACGAGGTCGACTACGTCCTCATCGACTGCCCGCCGTCGCTGGGGCTGCTCACGGTCAACGCGCTCGTGGCGGCCCGGGAGCTCCTGATCCCGATCCAGTGTGAGTACTACGCGCTGGAGGGTCTTGGTCAGCTGCTGCGTAACGTCGAGCTGGTCCAGGCCCATCTCAATCAGGAGCTCCGGCTGTCGACCATCCTGCTGACCATGTACGACTCGCGCACCCGGCTCGCCGATCAGGTCGTGCACGAGGTGAAGGAGCATTTCGGGGACAGGGTGCTGAGCACCACGATCCCGCGCAACGTCCGGCTGGCCGAGGCGCCGAGCTACGGTCAGTCCGTCCTGACCTACGACCCCGCCTCCCGCGGGTCGCTGTCCTACCTGGCCGCTGCTCGCGAGCTCGCCGAGCGCGGAGTCGACCCGGCTCCACGTGGCACCGCCGGGAGCGCCCGCGATGGGGCTCCCAGCGGCCCCATCCCGACCGGTGGGGCTCCGGTGAACGGCCACTCCCCCGCAGGGCACGCGCCGCCCACCGGCCGCGGCACGGGCGCCGTCCAGGCCAGCCCTGACCGGCACGGCCCGCCGTCCGGCTACGGCGCAGACGGCGGCGCAAACGGCCGCAGCGACGGACGTGCAGACAGCCGTGCAGACAGCCGCGCAGACGGCCGCGGCGCGGACGACTACGCCGCCGCCGACGGCTACGGCACGGATGGCTACAACGCCACCGACAGATACGGCGCCGCCAATGGATACGGCGCTGACGACAGCTACCCCGCCGACGACGACCGGTACGGCACGCCCGCCGACGGCTACGACTCGCCGGGCGGTCACGCCGCTCCGGCCGGGCCGTCCACGCCGGACGGCTTTGCCGTTCCGGACGGGCCGATGGTCCCGGGTGCACCCAGCACCCGGGACGGGTACGGACGGCCCAACGGCTACGGCCCGCACGGCGGTGCCGCGGGTCCTGGCGGTCCGAACCTGAACGGGGCCGGTCGATGACGGCGCGGCGTGGTGGTCTGGGTCGTGGTCTTGGCGCGCTCATTCCGGCGGCCGCCGAGCCGCAGGACGGCTACCAGAGCAACGGCCTGGACCACGCTCCGGCAGCGGCTCCCGTCCCGGTCGCGGGCGCGGTCTTCCGGGAGATCCCGGTGGACTCGGTGACCCCGAATCCGCGCCAGCCACGCACCCACTTCGACGAGGACGCCATCGCGGAGCTCGCCGCGAGCCTGCGCGAGGTGGGGCTACTGCAGCCGATCGTCGTCCGGGAGCTTCTGCCCGGCCGCTACGAGCTGGTCATGGGCGAGCGGCGCTGGCGCGCGTCGAAGCTCGCCGGGCTGGAGCGGGTGCCCGCCATCGTCCGGGACACCGCGGACGACGCCATGCTGCGCGACGCCCTGCTGGAGAACCTGCACCGCCAGCAGCTCAACCCGCTCGAGGAGGCCGCGGCCTACGAGCAGCTGTTGCGTGACTTCGGGGCGACCCACGAGGAGCTGGCCGGGCGCCTGGGCCGGTCGCGCTCGCACGTCACGAACACGATTCGCCTGCTCGGGCTGCCGCCGGCGGTGCAGCGTCGGGTGGCGGCCGGAGTGCTGTCCGCCGGGCACGCCCGCGCACTGCTCTCGCTGGAGAACCCCGACGCCCAGGACAGGCTGGCGACGCGCATCGTCGCCGAGGGCCTGTCCGTGCGGGCGGTGGAGGAGATCGTGGCCCTCGGCGAGGAGGGGCCCCGCAAGCGGGCTCCGCGCGGGCCGCGGGCGGCCGAGCCGGCGCTGACCAGCATCGCCGACCGCCTGTCGGACCGGTTGGAGACCCGGGTCAAGGTGGACATGGGCCGCAGCAAGGGCCGCATCACCGTGGAGTTCGCGACGATCGAGGACCTGGAGCGGATCGTCGAGGTGATGTCCCCGAACTCGAAGGTCTCCTGACCTCGGTACCAGGCCTCGGGGCGCACGTGGCGGACACGTGCGCCCCGAGGCATGTCCGGGGTGTGTGCCCGTCCCGGTGCGGTCCCGCTCAGACGGTACCGGGGACGGGGTTCACCTGGCGCAGGACGCCTTCGGGATTCATTGAGCCGAGCAGGCGCTCCAGGGCGACCTCGACGTCCTCCCGCCAGCTGACGGCGTTCTTCACCTCGAGGCGCAGGCGGGGCCAGCGGTGGTGCGGGCGAACCGTCTTGAACCCGACCGCGAGCAGGTAGTCGGCGGGCACCACGCAGCGGGTGCCGGAGTCGCGCAGGTCGCCGAACGCCTCCAGAGCGCGGTAGCCGCGCCGCGTGATCTCCTTGGCCACCGACTGGATGAGCACCCGGCCCAGGCCCTGGCCGGTGAACTCCTGGACGATCTGTGCGGTCATGAGCAGCACCGCGTCCGGGCTGACGGGGCTGGTCGGGAACGCCACGGAGCGCGGGACGTACGCCGGCGGCGCGAACATGACGAACCCGGCCGGGACGTTGTCGATATACACGACTTTTCCGCAGCTACCCCATTCGAGAAGCGCCGCCGAGACCCAGGCCTCCTTCTCGATGTCCGTGCCGCCGGCCTCCTCGGCCCGGCTGCGGGCCACCGGGTCGAGCTCCCAGAAGACGCACCTGCGACAGGGGAGCGGCAGGTCGTCGATGTTGTCGAGAGTGATGTTCGCGATCCGACGACTCATCGAGCCAGCCCTCCCAGCGGTCCGGACGACCGTCCCCGGCCGATTCTTCCGCTTACTTCGGACAGCCTAGGACGGTCGTCAGCGCATGTGGCCACGGGCACGCCGTGACCTGTTCCACGTGAAACCTCGCCAACGGATTACACGTTCCCGGGACGTCCACCACAAAGCCGGTCGCGGTAGTGAAACACGACAAGCGTGCGGGACGGGGGAGCGACCGCGGAGCCGTCCGGCACGGCCGGCGGCGGCAGTAGCCAGGCGTGGTGCGGCGAGGCCTCAGGCGCGCGCCGCGATGCGCGGGACGCGCAGCTGCCCCGTTGGCGGGTCCTGCTCCGGCGGCAGGAACAGGCGCTGTGTGGCGGCGAGCAGGCCCTCCGCGACGGCGGCCCGGAACTCGGTCGACGCCAGCGCGGCGGCGTCGTGAGTGTTGCTGAGGTAGCCGAGGTCGATCTGGACAGCGGGCATCCTGGTTCGGCGGAGCAGCTCCCAGGTCTTGGGATGGGCGCGGCAGTCCACCATGTCGGTCCGCGAGACGATCTCGCGCTGCACCAGCGCGGCGAAGCGCTCACCGACCGCCGACGAGCCTCGCGCGTGGCCGTAGTAGTACGTCGAGACACCCTGGGCCTGCGCGGAGCCGCTCGCGTCCACGTGCAGCGAGACCAGCAGGTCGGCGCCGATCTCGTTCGCCCGCGCCGCGCGTTCCGCCTCGGGCGGCGACTCGTGTGGCCCGTGCACCGGGTAGGCCTCCAGGCCGGACGCGAGCAGCCGGGCCTCCAGCCGTGAGGCCAGGTCGGCCATCAGGTCACGCTCGCACAGCCCACCACTGGACACGCCAAGGTCGTCGCCGCCGTGCCCGGGGTCGATGGCGACGACCATGCCGAGCAGCGACGGCCCCCGGGCCAGCAGGCGCATGGACTCGCGCAGGACGTCCGGGCGGCCACCGGTGACCGTGCGCTCGAGGCGCTTGAGCTCGCGCAGGGTCCGCGGCCCGCAGAGGCCGTCGGGGTCGAGGCCCCGGTTGCGCTGGAAGTCCCGCACGGCCGAGTCCGTCCGTGCTCCGAAGATGCCGTCCGCGCGGCCGACGTCGAAGCCCATGTTCGACAGCCGCTCCTGCAGGGCGGCGACGTCATCGCCGACGAACGGGTGAGTGACGCTGTAGTGAAGGAGCCGGTCGCCGAGGCGGCGGCGAGCCTCCTCGATGGCCCGGAAGGTGTCGGGTCCGATGATGCCGTCGACCGACAGCCCGCGGCTCTGCTGGAACGCCCGGACGGCGTTGTCCAGCTCGCTGTCGAACTGGTCGGTGGCGTCGACCGGGCCGCCGTTCCCGCCGTTCCCGGCGTCGCCGGCGGGCGACGCCGGGAACGGGTCCGGACCCGTCGCGGTGGAGGTCCCGAGGGCACCCGGACCGGGGCCGTCAGCCGCATCGGTCTGGCGGGGTGCGACGGGAAGAAAACCCAGGTGGATGAAAGCTGCCCGGGCCTCCGCCACAGAGGGGTCACGGTCACCAAGACGCAGCAGCTTCACGAATGAGTACCTTTCGAGTCCGCGTTCATCGAGCCGTCGACCTGCGTCGGGCGGTTCCGCCGCCGAATCCCGGTCATCAGATTAGGCCATCGGTCCCGGGCAGTGAGGACGGCGATCCCCCTCGTCCGGCTTTCTGCCTCGGTGCACCGTGCTCCGGTCGGGCCCGGTCCGGACCTGAGGTCGGAGCCCGGGCTCGGTGGGGTGGCCGCCGAAGTGAACTGCCTGAGTCACTCCAGGCGCCGCCGGGCCGACTCACTTCGGCGTGAACCCCGCCTGGAGGTGGCCATCCTGGGGAAACGGTCGATGACTACCCGATGTGACCAAAGGTGACGTGTGCGGTGCAGGGGCCGCCCTGCGCCGCACATTCGATCATGTTTACGGCCCGCTCAGGGCCACTAGCGGCCGACGGTCCGGAAACATCCACCGGACGTGTGCTCCTGGCTACCGAAAGTTCCGAACAGTCGGACCCTGCGCGGCGCAGGCCGGTGCCGACTCCGCGGTGCCGGCGGAGACGAAGACGGCCCGCTCCGAGATCGGAGCGGGCCGTCGAGGTCGACCATGGCCGGCGGAGTGCGCTGGCCCGGCCCGGGCGGGGCCGGGCGCGGTCTGGATCAGATGTAGGACGACAGGTCGCGCAGCAGCGCGGCCTTCGGCTTCGCGCCGACGATGCTCTTGTCGATCTCGCCGTTGACGAAGACGGCCATCGTCGGGATCGACATGATCTGGTACTGCCGCGCGACCTCCGGGTTCTCGTCGATGTTGAGCTTGACGATCCGGAGCTTCTCGCCGTGCTCCTTGGCGATCTCCTCCAGTACCGGCGCGACCATCTTGCACGGGCCGCACCACTCGGCCCAGAAGTCGACGAGTACGGGCTTGTCGCTCTTGAGCACCTCGACGGCGAACGTGCCGTCCGTCACCGCGGGGGTGGAGCCTGCCATGGCGTTCTCCTCAGGGTTTGCGCTCTTGTGTCTTTGGACTGGTGGTTGACGGCTGTGCTGTGGCGGGGCTCCCGCCACAGCACAGGTTGGTCCGCGTCAGGTCGTCGCGGCGAGCTCCGGTGCCGGTACCCGGGGCGCCTCGGCGGCGCTGTCAGCGGCGCCCTCCAGGCTGGCGATGTAGCGCTCGGCGTCGAGGGCGGCGGAGCACCCGGTGCCGGCCGCGGTGATCGCCTGGCGGTAGGTGTGGTCGACGACGTCACCGCAGGCGAACACACCCGCGATGTTGGTCTGGGTGGTCGGGTGGGCCACCTTGATGTAGCCCTCGCCGTCCAGCTCGAGCTGATCGTGGATCAGATCCGTGCGGGGGAGGTGGCCGATCGCCACGAACAGGCCGGTGATCGCCAGCTCGTCCGTCTTGTCGGTGACCGTGTCACGCAGCCGGACGCCGGTGACCTTGTCCTCGCCGAGGACCTCCTCGACCACGGCGTTCCACCGGAACCGGACCTTCGGGTTGGCGAACGCCCGCTCCTGCATGATCGCGCTGGCGCGCAGCTTGTCGCGCCGGTGCACGATCGTCACCGACTTCGCGAACCGGGTGAGGAAGGTCGCCTCCTCCAGCGCCGAGTCGCCGCCGCCGACGACCGCGATGTCCTGGTCCCGGAAGAAGAAGCCGTCACAGGTCGCGCAGGCTGACACGCCCCGGCCGAGCAGCCGGTCCTCGTGCTCGACGCCGAGCTTCTTGTAGGCCGAGCCGGTCGCGACGATGACCGAGCGGGCCAGGTAGGTCTCGTCGCCCACCTTGACCACTTTCGGATCCGCGGCCAGGTCGACCTCGGTGACGTCGTCCGCGATGAGCTCGGCGCCGAACCGCTCCGCCTGGGCGCGCAGGTTCTCCATGAGCTCCGGCCCCTGGATGCCCTCGGGGAAGCCCGGGAAGTTCTCCACCTCGGTCGTGGTCATCAGCGCGCCGCCCGCGGACACCGCGCCCTCGAAGACGACCGGCTTCAGGTTCGCCCGGGCGGTGTAGATCGCCGCGGTGTAGCCGGCCGGCCCCGACCCGATGATGACGACGTCCAGGACGCGCTCGCCGGAACGCTCCGCTCCGGCGGCCTGACCGGCCTGGTCCTTGCCCTGGGCTGTCACACCCACTCCCTTCACGACTGTCGTACGAGGCTTCGTCGACTCTGTCGATCGTTGGCCCCGCCGACGTGATGTCTGCCCCCATAACCGTCGCGGACCGCCGCTGATTCCACCGCTGGGTCACCGTGGCAAGGGGGGCGTGCCCGTCCGTACGTGTGTGCCGTCCTGTCGCCGACCACCGCCTACAGCGCGCGGGTCGTGTTCACGGTGTACAACACCGCGCCCGGCATCGGTACCACGCCGCAGCGTGCGTCGATCACGACGACCCGCGCGGCGGCGGGCTGGCCGGCGACCGAGAGCACCACCAGCAGCGCCCGTTGGCCGTCGAAACGCACCCGGTCGAGGGCCAGTACCGATCCGCCCGTCTGGGCGGTGAGGCTGTCGTAGCACATCCGCAGTTGTGGGGTGTCGATCACGCGGGCGAGCGTCTCCGGCGTCGTGGCGGACGCGGCCGACGGATCCGTTCCCGGCACCGTGGTGGACGCGCCGTCGTCGGTGGCCTGTTCCTCGCCCGCGGCGGGCGGCACGGACGTCGCACCGGAAAGCGCAGGCAGGACGGACCAGGTGAGCATGGTCGTCGGGATCCGCCCGGTGAGCAGGCTCCGGCCGTGCACGACGATGTCGCCGGCCCGGACCGCCTCTCCCGAGTCGGCGACCATCGTGAAGGCCGCGGATGGCTCCTCGGGCGTTCCGCTGGCACTGGGGACGGCCGCGGCGGCGGCCGGTCCGGGAACCCGGGCGGCTTCCGGACCGGCCGTCTGGGAGGCCCCTGACAGCGCCGTGGGCGCGTCGTTGGCCGCGGTGGAGCTCGCGTCCCCGCCGCCCGCGGTCAGCCCGCGCAGGGTCAGCACAGCCGCGCCGAACGCCACCAGCGCGACGCAGGTCGCCGCGATCGAGACCCAGTCGCGGGCGACCCGGCCGCCGGCACCGGCGAGCCCGCCGCGCCGCCGCCCGCCGCCGTGCCGCGGGGGCCGCGGCGCCCCGGAGATCGGCGGCCTGCCCGGCTCCGTGCTCCCCCGTGTGGTGCCGTGTGCCGTGATGTCCGGCCCGGCGATGCCCTGCTCGGCGATGCCCGGCGCCGTCGTGTCTGGCGCCCTGGTGCCCGGAGTCCTGGTGTCTGGTGCCGAGATGGTTGTTGGTTCGCCGATGCCTGGCCCGGCGGTCCCCTGCTCGGCGATGCCTGAGTCGCGGTCGGCCGCGTCGGGACCTGTGCCAGCGGTGCCTCGGCCTGCGTTGCCCGGAGTGCTCTTCCGTTCGAACTCGCCAGGGGCGACGAGGCCCGCGGCTGGCAGCGAGCCGACCCGCCCGAGGCGGCGGCGTGGCCGCGGCGGGCCGCCGACAGTTCCCGCGCGGGGACCGCGCCCCGACCGGGCGCTCTCCCGTGCCCGGGTGTCCGTGGCCGACCTGGCGGCCAGCGCGGCCTGGATGCGCTCGGCGACGTCGGCCGGCATCGTCATGCTCGCGAGGCGGGCGAGGTCGGCGCGCACCCGGCGCAGCGCCGTGAGCGCCTCCTGGCAGGTGGCACACGAGTGGACGTGGCGCTCGACCCGGGCGGTCGCGGGCTCGAGGGGGAACCCCTGATCCGAAGGGTCCGGCCGGGCGTCGAGGTAGGCGTCAAGCGCCTCCACGTCGGGATGCCCGCCGGTGGTGCGACCGTCGGTCATGCGCTGGGCGGCCGTGCCGGCCCGGGTACGCGGGCCACGGTCGCCGGGGCGCCAGCCCGGATCAGGGGCGTGGGCGCCGTGTTCGTCCGTCACCACCGCTGATCACCTCCTCCGGCGAGTCAGCCGCCCGGCCGTCGTGCCGGTCCGGTCGGCGGGTCCCGGGACGCCGGCCGCGCCCGGCATCTCGGCGGGTTCGGCGGCGGCGCCACGAGTGGTCGTGCCGGTGGGGTCGGTGCCGTCCGCATCCGCGCGGTCGGACCCCGCCTGCTCGACCGGCCGGTCGTCGACCAGTCGGTCGACCGGTTCGTCGGGACCGCCGGCCGATGTGTCGTACCGTCCCTCATCACAGACGGAAGGCGAGGCCGGCTGGTTCCCGGCGACGGGCCGCCGAGCCCGTTCGGGGGCAAGGTGCCCGAGCAGGACGGCGAGCCGCGCCCGGCCGCGCGCGCAGCGGCTCTTGACCGTCCCGACCGGTATGTCCAGCAGTTCGGCCACCTCGGCGACCGAGCGGCCCTCGACGTCCACGAGGACGACCGGGGTGCGCAGTGTGACCGGAAGCATGCCGAGCGCGGCGCCGACGTCCATCCGGGTGTCGTGCTCGGCGATGGCGTCCCGGGCGTCGGCCGGCTCGTAGGGGGCGCCGTCGGGGGCCGAGGGCATCGGCACCGTCGGGCGCACGGCGCGGCGGCGCAGCCGGTCGAGGGCGGCGTTGGTGACGATCCGGTGCAGCCAGGTGCCGACAGCCGCCTCACCCCGGAAGTCGGCGGCCCGCCGGTGCGCGGAGAGCATCGCCTCCTGGACGGCGTCCGCCGCCTCCTCGGTGTCCTGCAGCAGCGCGAACGCCACCGACCACAGCCGGTCGGCGTGCGCGCGGAACAGCTCGCCGAACGCCGCCGGGTCACCCGCCACGTGCCGGCGCAGCGCCGCGAGGTCGGCCTCGGGAGCCCGGCCGGAGGATCTGGCCCCGGCCGCCGCGGGAGGGTTCACCGGGTTCTCTGGACCGGCAGTCGCCGCCGGGGCCCGGCGCGCATCGATCTCGACCCGCCGCACATGATTCCGTCCGGTCAGCCCCGGAACTCGATCTCCGCGATCGATCCCTTCGTGGACGGAAGCTCGGTCAACCACAACACCCAGTACCGATGAGTCGGCTGCTCGGACGGCATGCTGATGCGGACCTCGCCCGTCTTGTTCTGCTGCGGCACACCGATGACCGAGTAGCCGTCGATGTTGTCCGAGAGTGAGTCGCCGGCCCGCAGCTCAAAGGTGATCGGGCCTTCTCTTCCGACGGTGACGACAACTTCGCTCGGGGTTATCGGCTGGTTGAAGTCGAAGCGCAGTCCCACGCCCTTCTTCAGACCGCCGAACTGCGGGCTCGCGTATCCGTCGGTCGTCCACTGAGTGCCCGGGTTCTCGTCGGTGGCGAGTGAGACGAGGTCCGGCTTCTCCGCCCCGTCACCGCCCGGGGGCGGGTCGAACGAGGTGACCGAACCGAAGGGGATCCGGTTGCCGGAGGGCACCACGGCCATCGAGGAAGGGCCGGTGTCCCCGCCCGGGCTGTCGCCGCCGTCGTCCTTCGGGCGCAGGGCGATCACGGCCACCACGGCGACGAGGGCGACGACCACCAGCAGGGCCACCCACGGCAGGACGCGGCGGACGGTGCCGCCGCCCGACCCGCCACCTTGGCGGTGGCCGCCGCCGGCGGGCGGGTAGCGGTCGTCGTCGTACCGGCGCTGCTCGGGCGCCTCGCGCTGCGACGGGTAGCCGCGGTCGCGGTCGTCGTAACCGCCCCGGCCGCCGTAGCCGCGGTCGTTGTAGGAGGTCTGGTCGTAGGCGTCGCGGCCCAGGTAGGAGGTCTGGTCGTAGCCGCGGCGGTCGTAGTCGTCGCGGCCGCCGTAGCCGTTGCCGCCGGAGCTGTTCCCGCCGGCGTAGCCCTGACCCGGGTAGTCGGAGGGGGCGGGGTAGTCGTCCGTGGCCGGGTTGTAGCCGTCGACCGACATCGCCTCGGTGCTCGCGGGGCCGTCGTCACCGAGACTCATCAGGCCGGTGTCGAGGACCTGGTCGACCGGGCTGACCGCCTCGAGCTCCGAGACCAGCTCGGCGGCGGTCGTGATCGGCGCGCCGGCCCGCTCGTCGCCGAGGGTCGCCAGGGTGATCGCGTCGAGGTCGCGCGGGACGGCCGAGTTGATCTGCCGGGGGGTCCGCAGCCGGCCGTCGCTCGTCGGGGCGGCTGGCAGCGCGTGCTCGCCGAGCAGCGGCCAGGTGCCGGTCAGCCCGGCGTACAGCAGCCCGCCGAGGGCCCGGACGTCCGCCAGCTCGGCCGAGGGGGGTGCGTCGTCCTTCTCCGGGTCGGAGCCGATGGTGGGCTCCGCGCCCGTCGCCGCGCCGTCCAGCCCCGCGAGGACGCCGCCGATCTCCAGGTCGACGACCTTCACGGTGCCGTGGCCGGAGACGATCACATCGCCGGGGTTGAGCCCGCCGTGGTGGATGCCGCGGTCGTGCGCGGCGGCGAGGACGCGCGCCGCCGCCAGGACGATGGCCCCGGCCTGTTCGGGGCGCAGTGGCCCGTTGGTGGCGAGCTGGCGCAGGGTGCGCCCCTCCACCCACTCCGAGACGACATAGGAGACACGTGCCGTGCCGGTGGTCGTGGTCGTGGCGTCGTAGGTCGACGCGGCGCCCGGGTGGACCAGCCGCCCGGAGTTGATCGCCGCCTTCAGCAGGGCGCGGGCCGCGTCCTCCCGGACAGCCGGATCGATCTCCGCCGCGGCGTCAGGGTCGACGTGCTCGACGATCCGGACGGCCACCGGCCGGGCGAGCGTGTTGTCGTCACCCCGCCACAGGGTCACCGGGCCGCGGGTGTTCAGCGGCGCCAGGAGGCGGTAGCGGCGGTCGAGAACGGATTCGGCCAGCACGGCCGTGCTGGCCGGGCGCTCGCCCGGCGAGTCGGTGGTCACGTCGTTATCGACGTCCGCGCCCTGCGGTCGGTTGCTTCCGTCGACCACAGCGCCTCCGTCGTCCGCATACCCGCCGGCCGACCCGACGGCGGGTTGCCCCACCTCACCCGGGCAGGGGATCCGCCCAGCGTTCCGCCACTGCGAACGAACATCCCGGACACCCTCCGTCGCATCGGAACGCATCGTGTGACCAACGCGACGAGCTGGGTGCTGCGCCTGGTTCACCGGCGACGTTGGGCGGGGCCCGCGCACAGCGTGTTCAGTGTACGAGTCCGGCCCTGGCATCTCGCGGATGTCTCCGGACAAGCCAGCTTGGCACACCGGGGCGAACCATCCGCCTATGGACACGCCATGGACCCGGCATGCGATCGCGCGGAATCAGTGGTAACGCACCGATCTTCACCCCCAAACCTGATTGACGCCTCCAGAGGATCACTTTCTGTGCGTATCCGGGCTTGAGTGTGACAAAACTTTACCGAATGATTTTCCGGCGTTACTTAACGTCGCGTCGATGTGTTGCTGGTGGCATGGGTGTGGACGGGGTTCCGCTGTCGGCTCCGGGCGCCGCTCGCCGCGCCGGTGGGACCTTGGTGCCATCCCGGCAGGTAATCCGGGCGACGGAATCGAGACCATCGGCCCGCATGGGTGAGGCCGTGTCGGGAGGTGGCCCCGGCCCGTCAGCCGCGCCGGCCCGAGGACCCGCCGCGGCGACCTGGTGGCCCGCCTGGCCGACCGGAGGGCCCGCCGCGACCGCCGCGATCGCCACGCCCACCCGGGGGCCGGCCCCGCCCGCCGTCTCCCCGCCCGCCGTCCCCCCGCCCACCGTCTCCCCGGCCGGCCGATCGCGGTGGCCGGGCCGAGGACGCCGAGGCCGCGCCAGTGCCAGTGCCAGTGCTGGCACTGGCACCAGCACTGGCGGGCTTCGTCCGGCGGCCGACGCCGAGGCGGCCACCGACGATGCGCATCAGGGCCGTCATCTCGTGCATCCCGGTGCGCACGGAGATCACGACGAAGACCAGGCCACCGACGACCAGCGCCAGCACCACCGCGATCCCGGAGCCGAGCCAGCCCTTGCCGAGCAGGTCGCGCAGGCCCTCCGCGATGACGCTGGCGAGGACCGCGCCCACGCCGGCCGTCACGCTCACCCGGGTCGTCACCCGCGCGATGCGGTTGCCGTCGATGCCCAGCAGGCGGCGCCGCAACAGGACCGTCGTCGCGACCAGGCCGATCAGGTAGGCCAGCGAGAAGGCCAGCGCCAGCGCGGCCGCCCGGTGCTTCTCGGCGACCACCTCCGACAGCACGAACGCGGCCAGGATGTTCGTGGCGACCACGCCGATGTTGACCAGAGCGGGCGTGCGGCTGTCCCGGTAGGCGTAGAAGGCCCGCAGCTGCACCTGGAACAGGGAGAACGGCACGAGCGCGATCGCGAAGGCGCTGAGGGTGTCGCCGATCGCCATCGCGTCGTCGTAGTCGACCGCCCCGTGGTTGAAGACCGTCACGGCGATCGGGCGTCCCAGCGCCAGCAGGAACAGCGCTGAGGGGATGATCGCGGTGACCGTCATCCGGGACGCGGTCGAGAGGTCCTCGCGCACCAGGTCCGCCTGCTCGTTGGCGGCGTGGCCGCTCATCCTGGGGAGCAGGGCGGTGATCACCGAGACACCGATGATCGCGTACGGCAGCTGGAAGATCTGGTAGGCGTAGCTGTAGATCGAGTACGCGGTGGTCGACGTCGAGAGCCTGGAGATCATCAGGAAGCCGACCTGGCTGATCAGGACGTAGAGCAGCGTCCAGCCGGCCAGCCGGGACGCCGTGCGCAGCCCGGGGTGGCGCAGGTCGAGCCGTGGCCGGTACCGGAACCCCACGGCGCGCACCGAGGGCAGCAGCGCGATGGTCATCACGACCACGCCGAGCGTCGTGCCGCCCGCGAGCACGATCGTCTGGGCGTCGGTGATGCCGCCCAGGGTCGGTGGGCGCGGCCCGGGCAGGAAGATGAACACCACGCAGGTGGCGATCACCACCAGGTTGTTCAGCACCGGCGCGAACATGGGCGCGGCGAAGGACTGGCGGGTGTTGAGGATCGCCCCGAGCGTCGCGCCGACGCCGTAGAAGAGGATCTGCGGCATGAACCAGCGCAGCAGGTCCGCGCCCAGCGCGCGCTGCGCCGGCCCGGTGTTCAGGTAGAGGCCGATGATCTGGGGCGCGGCGAACATCCCCACCAGTACCGCCGCGCCCAGACCGAGCGCCATCAGCGTGATCAGGGACGAGGCGAAGCTGTCGCCCCCGTCCGGGTCCTCCTTGGACGCCTGCACCAGCACCGGCACGATGACGCTGGTCAGGATCCCGCCGAGCAGCAGGTCGTAGAGGATGTTCGGGGTCGTGTTGGCGACGGTGTAGGCCTGGCCGACGGCCCCGGTGCCGATCGCCGCGGCGATCGCGACCGTGCGCAGGAAGCCCGAGGCCCGCGAGGCGATGGTGCCGATCGCCATTGTCCCGCTGGCGCGGCCGAGCCCGCCCCGCTTCGCCGTGGCGGCGCCCCGCGCGGCGCCTGTGCCCTGCTTGCCCGCGGCCTGTTTGCCCGCGGCCTGCTTGCCTGTGGCGGGTCTGCCTGTGCCCTGTTTGCCCGCGGCCGGCCTGCGTCCGGCTGGCCGGGCCCCCTCGGCCGCGGGGCGCCGGGTGGACGCCGGTGGCGGCGTCACGGGCGGTGCGAGCCGGCTGGTGCGATCGTCGGCGGCCATCTCGTCGAGCGGCTCGACCAGTGGCTCCACGTGTGGCCCGTCGAGCGGCTCGACCGGCGGCCGGGTCCGGCGCGCCGGACCGGCGCCGGCCCTCGGCGCCGCGCCGGGGGCCGGCGTGCGGGAACGCGACGACCACATCGCCGGCCCGCCCTCGGACGGCGGCGGCACCGCGGGCGCGCTCGGCAGCCGGCGGGTCTGCTCACCTGCCGGCGGACGTCCGCCGGCGGGACGCCTGCCGATCTCCGCGCCGCCCTCCTGGTAAGACTGGGGCGACATGCCCGCGTTCGGATCGGCGCGGCGCGGCCCGGTCGGGTGCGGCGCGGCGTCATAGGGATCGTCGGGATCGGAGCGCCGCCGGCCGGGCACCGGCGGCGGGGTGTCCGGGTAGGCGGAGCCGGTGGGTACCCGGGCCGTGGCATGTGACCCGTCCGCGTACCAGACCGGTGGCTCGCCGCTGTGGTCCGGACGCTCCTCGTAGGTCGGCGGCTGCCCGGGCGTTCCGTACCGCGAGTCGTCGTACCGAGGTTCGCCGTGGCGGGAGTCGTCGTACCGAGCCTCGTCGCGCCCGTCGTACCGACGATCCCCGTACGGAGGTTCGTCGTGCCGAGGTCCGTCGTACTGAGGTTGGTCGTACGGCGGATCGTCGTACCGGGCGCGGGACCGGTCGTGCCGGGGGCCGCCGTCCCGCGGGTCCCACTCGTGGCGAGCAGGCTCGTACGGTGGCGGCCCGGGGGGCCGGTCCGACGGCGGTTCCTGATCGCCCCACGGCGCCGGCGGGTCCTGAGCGGGCCGGTTCACGTTCGGACGGTAGCGGGCCGGGTGCTCATCGGCATGAGGAAACGGCGAACCCGGCCGATGCGGCTCACCGGCGTCCGCGTACCGGTCGTCCGGGTACGGGCTGTCCCGGTACGGGCGGTCGTCGTACCCGCCGTCCCCGTATCGGCTCTCCGGGTTCGCCGGGTACCCACCGCCGTCGTACCGCCCGTCCGGCCGCGTGCCGCCCTCGTACCGCTCCTCTGGACGTCTGCCGTCGTGCCGGTCCTCCGGGTACCCGCCGGGGTAGCCGTTGTCGTAGCCGCCGTCCCGGCGCTGGTCGTGGACGTAGCTGTCGTCCGGGTAGCTTCCGCCCGCGTACCGGCCCCCGTCCTGGCCGCCCGCGTAGCCGCCGTCGGCGTACCGCTCGTCGGGATACCGCCTGTCCGGGTACCGGTCGTCTGGATAACGCTCGTCCGGATACCGGTCGTCCGGATACCGGGGAGTGCCCTGGCCGTCCCGGGTGCCGTGGTGGTCGTCGTCAGGCGGCCATCGCGACTCGTCCGGCGGGGTCACCGGCCGTCCCGTCGCCGCGGCTGGGACGCGGATCCGGCCGGGGCCGCGGGACGCCCGGACCACGGCTCGGCCGTCCTGTCGCCGGGGCCACCGGTGGACGGGCCGTACGGCGAGCCGGTGGGCTCCCGGTACGCGGCGGGCGCGGGCAGTCCGTCGAAGTAGGGATCGTGCCCGAGGCCGGCCGGCGCGGGATCGTCGACGGGCCGCTCCGGCCAGCCGGGGCCGGCGGTCCCGGGGGGATCGAACGGCCCGGCGCCCGTGCCGGGGTGGTCGGGATCGCCGGCGCCCGAGGCCCCGTTCGCCCCGGCCGGGCCGAGGAGACCGGCGCCGGCCGGCGGGCCGGAGCCGTCGGGCGGCGCCGCGGCCGCCGCCGATCCGCCGCCGGAGCGCGCGCGGAGCTTGCGTAGCAGGCGGATCAGCACGGCCAGCATCAGCACGCCGATCGCGCCGATCGTGATCGCCGTGGCGATGGCCCCGTAGACCGTCGAGCGCACCAGCACCCGGGCGGCGGCGTCCGGGCCCAGGGCCTGCCCGTCGACGGTCTCGAGCCGGATGTCCACCGGGAAGGTGCCGGCGCTCTCCGCGTCCACCTCGATCTCGAACTGGTCCTTCTGGAGCGGTTCGAGCACCCTGGTGACCTCGGTGGCCGACACGAGCCGCCCCCGGTCGGTGGACGAGAGCTTCAGGACCACCGTGACATTCCAGTCGGCACCGTTCTCCAGCGTCACCGGGACGCGCCCGCGGCTGCTGGTGAGGTTCACGATCCGGGACGCGACGACCCGGATCTTCGACCGGTAGTCACCGACCTGCCCGTCCGCCTGCTGAGCCAGGGAGAACCCACCGAGGCGGTCGGTTCGCCACCACGCCGACAGTGCCGCGATCAGCGTGTTGCTCATCGGGTCGATCCTGTTTATCCGGCAGTCCAGCCAGAGCAGCTCGGTCATGGTGGTCGGCGGGCAGAAGGCGGCGCTCAGGACGGCCACCTCGCCGCGGATCTGCCCGACCCCTTTGACGTAGTCGACCGGGAGCTCCCGGCTCTGCGCGTCGGCGTTGTAGGTCAGGCCGGCGCGCTGCCTGGTGGCGTCGGGGGACGGCTCCTCGATGCCGACCGGCCTCGAATAGGCACTGTCGAGGTCACGGAGGATCACGTTGAGCCAGCCGGAGGGAGGTGCGAAGTCGCGCGGGAGGGCCAGCACCGCGGCCCGCTCGCTCGACTGCTCGGCAGTGATCATCGCCAGCTCGGCGCGGAACCGGGCGAGGGCCTGCTCCGGGAGCTCCCGGCCGTCGTAGCCGGCGACCGCCTCGGCCAGCCGGTGGTCCGCCGCCAGCACGCGCACCTGGCCGCTGGACGTCGGCAGGGTGACCGCCGCGGACGGGGTGTACCGGACGGACTGCGCCGCGGGCAGCAGCCGGTCGTCGACGATCACCGTGCCGGCGCCGTTGGCGCTGAGCACGTCGACGGTGCGCGGGTCGGCGATGCCCCCGGCGGGGTAGGCGATCGTGCCGCTCCTCGGGGTCTCGAGGCCCAGCAGCCCGGCGATGACGACCTGGCCGGTGTTCACCGAGTACTGCAGCGCGTCGAGCTGGTCGGCGCGGACGAGGGCCGGCAGGTCGGCGTCCCCGTAGGGCAGGGCGATGACCTTGCCGCCCCGCCGCGCGAAATCCTTGATCCGGTCGAGGAAGGCGCCCGCGTCGATGTCCGCGGGGGCGTCCCTTTCCCCGCCGGGTGAGGCGTACTTGTACGGCTTCTCCATGCGCCCCAGCGCCTGCACCAGCGTGGGGTCGACCGCGAGCGTGACCTGGGGCGGCGGTGCTCCGGGAAGGGCGGACTCGAACGGGTCGAGCAGCGCGTCGAGCCGGCCGCCGTCCCGGATCTCGTCCGCCAGGGTGTTGTCGGTGAGCAGGCCGTCCGAGCGCAGCCGGGGCTTGCTGGAGATGGGCAGGACGGTGACGACCGCCGTCCGCGTCGCCGCCTGCGGGGGCGAGACGACCATGAACGTCGTCGTCGACGCCACCGTGGCCCGGGCCCGCCCGCTGATCCGGCCGACGACGCTGATCCGCACCGGCCGCACGCTCACGGCCGACGAGCGGAACATCGGGGTGACGTCCGCCTGTGCCGCGAACTGGCCGGGGGTCGTCGCGGTGGGGCTGATGGTCAGTGGCCCGCTGCCGAGCAGTGAGTAACGGATCTGGGGGGGCGGGCCGCCGCTGGTCAGCTGGGCGAGCTCGCCCCGGGACCGCAGCGGGCCGCCCACCTCGAGGACGACACCGAGGTCGGTCGGCAGCACCGTCCCGCCCACGTCGACCGTGCCGGTCACCCGGAGCTGGGGGACGGCGGCGCTCGGGGTGACGAAGCTGGTGAGGCGGACCTCGATGGGAAGGCCCGTGGTCCCGTTCGTGGTCCCACCGGTGCTTGGTGTGGTCTGTTGAGCACCCGAAGTGCCGCTTGTGCTGGGGTTCGTCCGGGTTATCGGCTGGATGATCGCCGCGCTGTCCGGCGAGATTCCCACAGATGAGGCCGATCCTGTGGACAACTCTGTGGACAGTCCTGTGGAAACTGTGGATGAAGCCTGTGGATTGTGCGAATCGAACGTGGTGCTCGTGCTCGTGGTGCTCGTGGTGACGGGCGCTCGTGCGCCGTCGGGCGGAGCCGCCGCCAGGCCCACCTCGGCCCCGGGCCAGACCAACGCGACGGTCCCGAGCAGCGCCGCGGCCGCCAGCCGGTGCCGGCGGAGCGGGTTACGGCCGGTCACGAGGCGTCGGCGAGGATCGTCGGCACCCCGTCGAGCAGCCGTCGTTCGTCGGCGTACGCGAGCCGTCGCGCTACCTCGGACAGCGGGACCCACGCGACCTCCGCGACCTCGATGTCGTCGTCGGAGAGGTCGCCCGACGTCCGGAGCAGGAGGAAGTGGTGAACGGTCTTGTGCACGCGCGCCTCGCCGGCGACGAACCAGAAGTCGATCGTGCCCAGCGGGCCCAGAACCGCTCCGGTCACACCGGTCTCCTCTGCGACCTCTCGGACGGCGGCCTCCTCCGTGGTCTCATCGCGCTCGACATGACCCTTCGGCAGCGACCACAACAGCCGGCCACGCTTGTCCCTGCGGGCGATCAGCGCCGCGTTCGCGGCGGCCGACGCGGTGTCGAGCACGAGGCCCCCGGCCGAGGTCTCCTCCACCCTGCGCAACGGCCTGCGGCCGGGCGTCCTGGGCGGGGAGGGCATGGACTGATCGTACGAGCACCAGCCGAAACAGCCCCGTTGTGTGTCCCGCTCGTCCGGGAAAATCGCAGCAGAGGCCCGAGTGGGTACTTTCGTCCGTCGTGCGGGGGACCATACGACGATGGTCCCGCGTCGAGGGTGGCCGGACGCCTGCCAGATAGGCACGGCCACCAGCAACGGTCCGCGCGCCCGTAATCTGAACAGGTGGCTGTGATCAGTCTTGACAATCCCCGGGACTCGGCGGAGCAGGTGGTGAGCGACCTGCTCCGCGTGCCCGCGCCCGCCGACGAGCTTGGTCGGATCTTCGCCGACCACGGGCATACCCTCCATCTGGTCGGCGGCTCCGTCCGCGACGCGCTGCTCGGCCGGGCGGGTGACCCGAGCGACACGAACGCGACCGGTGGCACGGGCGGGGGCGCGCCGGACCTCGACTTCACCACGGACGCCCGCCCCGAGCGCGTCCTGGAGATCACCCGGGGCTGGGCCGAGGCGACCTGGGACGCGGGCATCGCGTTCGGCACCGTCGGCCTGGCCCGCCGCGGGGTGCGCTTCGAGGTCACGACCTACCGCAGCGAGTCGTACGACCGGACGTCCCGCAACCCCGCCGTCACCTACGGTGAAGGCCTGCAGGAGGACCTCGTCCGCCGCGACTTCACCGTGAACGCGATGGCGGTCTCCGTCCCCGGGCACGACTTCGTCGACCTCTTCGGCGGGATGGCCGACCTGGCCCGCGGCGTGCTGCGCACCCCCGGCCCCCCGGAGGCGTCCTTCGACGACGACCCGCTGCGCATCCTGCGGGCCGCCCGGTTTGAGGCGGCCCTGGGCCTGACCCCGGTTCCCGAGCTGGTCGCGGCCATGCGCTCCCGGGCGTCCCGCATCTCGATCGTCTCCCCGGAGCGGGTGCGCGACGAGCTGCGCAAGCTGATCGCGAGCCGCGACCCGGTCGCCGGCCTGGAGCGGCTCGTCGAGGTCGGCGTCGCCGACCTGGTGCTCCCCGAGCTGGGCGCCATGCGGATGGAGATCGACGAGCACCACCAGCACAAGGACGTCTACGCGCACACGATGACCGTGCTGCGCCAGGCGATGGCGCTGGAGGACGACGGCCCCGACGAGATCCTGCGCTGGGCCGCGCTGCTGCACGACATCGGCAAGCCGCGCACCCGCCGGCACATCGCCGGCGGTGGGGTTTCCTTCCACCACCACGAGGTCGTGGGGCGGGACATGACACGCCGCCGCCTGGTGGCCCTGCGGTTCCCGAAGGACGTCGTCGACGCCATCTCCTCGCTGGTCTACCTGCATCTGCGCTTCCACGGGTACGGGTCCGGCGAGTGGACGGACGCCGCCGTCCGTCGCTACGTCCACGACGCCGGGCCGCAGCTCTCCCGGCTGCACAAGCTCGTCCGCTCGGACTGCACGACCCGCAACCGGCGCAAGGCGGAGAACCTGGCCCGCGCCTACCGGTCGCTCGAGGAGCGGATCGCCGACCTCGCCGCCCACGAGGAGATCGCGGCGATCCGGCCGGAGCTGTCCGGCGACGACATCATGGCCCTGCTGGGCCTGCCGCCGTCGCGGCTGGTCGGGCAGGCCCGGGCGTACATGCTCGACGTCCGCTTCGAGCGCGGTCTCCTGGGCCGCGAGGCCGCCGAGGCCGAGCTGTTCCGCTGGGCCCGGGAGAACGACATCGTCATCCCCGGCGAAACTCCCACCCCGGACGAGGCCCCCGACGCCTGACGCCAGCCCGGGGTTCGTGCCAGCCCGGGGCTCGCTTCGGCGTCACCGGGCCGGGCCCGGCCCGGTGGCTGAGACCGGGCCCGCAGGTCGGCCTGGGCCCGAGGTCGGCCCCGGGCTCGGGCCCAAGGTCGGGCCGGGGGCGTCGGAGGAGACGGGTGTGTCGGCGCGGGATTCGCCGACGCCGCGGATCACCCGGTCCTCGGGGTGGCGCATGGCGGCCCGGTAGTAGAGGAGGCCCGCCAGGCTGTAGCCGATGCCTGCGGCGATGATGGTCGGCGAGGACCTCCCGTCCTCCGGAACCACCACCGCGGCGACCGCGGCCGCGGCCACGAAGGCCACGTTGAACAGCAGGTCGTAGAGGGAGAACGCCCGCCCCCGGTAGGCGTCGTGGGTCTCCTCCTGCACGATCGTGTCGACGCAGATCTTGCTCGCCTGCGCGGAGAAACCGAGGAGCAACCCGGCGGCGACGTACAGCGGGGAGAGGTACGGCAGCCCCAGGACCACCTCGACGACTCCGCCCGCGCCGAGGACGATCGCGATCCAGGTGGCCTTCGGCATCCGCCGGGTCACCCGGGGGGTGACGACGGCGGCGAGGATCGTCCCCGCGCCGCTCGCCGCGACCACCGCCGCGAGCCCGGCCAGCCCCCCGCCGGGCCCGGTGAAGGGTTGCGGTACAGCAGTACCGTCATGACGAGCACCAGCCCGTAGGCGGCGCGGGACGTCGTCAGCGCGGCGAGCGCGCGCCGGGCGGGGCCGTGGTTCCACAGGTAGCGGACGCCGTCCACCATGTCGGCGACAACGTGCCGGGCCTGCGACCAGGCACCCTGCCAGGGCATCGTCTCGACCGGGCCGAAGGCGAGGCGGGCGGGGCGTGCCGCGGTGACGGCGGCGACGATGTAGGCGAGGGCCGCCAGGCCCGCCACCAGCGCGACGGCCCGGTCATCGCCGTCGGTGAGGCCGCGCAGCCCGCTGCCGACACCGGCCCCGACCAGGGTGGCGACAGTTCCGGAGGTGACCGACAGGGCGTTGGCCGTCACGAGCCGGTCGACGTTGACGACCATCGGGAGGCCTGCGGACAGCGCTGCCAGGACGAACCTGTTCACGCTCACCGAGGCCAGCGCCGTCGCGTAGAAGTCGGCGCCGGTACGCCCGCCGAGGATCAGGCCGACGAGCACGATCATCAGCAGCGTGCGGACCACAGAGGAGACAACGAGTACCCGCTGGCGGGAGACCCGGTCCAGCACGATGCCGGCGAACGGCCCGATGACGCTGAACGGCAGCACGACCACGGCGAGAGACGCGGCCAGTGCCCCGGCGGACGTCGCGCGCTCCGGGGAGAACAGCACATAGCTGACGAGGCTCGCCTGGAACACGCCGTCGGCGGCCTGTGACGTCAGGCGGCACGCGTAGAGCTGCCGGAACGCGCGACCGCCGAGCAGCGCGCGCAGGTTGCCGGTCCAGGCCACGACGGCCAGCCTACGGAGCCGGCGGACGCCCCGGGTCGCCGGGCGGCATGACGGATCACTCTGCGAGCACAGCGGACGGCGACGATCCCTATGGCCGGACGGCACGCGAACAGCGATGTGACGTCGAATCAATGCAGAGACTTCGGTTGTCCCATCCGGCGCAGACCTCGACACGTTTGGTTACGGTCGCGGTCCAGACTTCGGTTGTTCCGGGAGGTCCCGGTCTGATGCCTGGTGCCCGCCACCGCCACCGCCGTTCGGGCCCCTCGTTACGGGGGGTCGCGGCGGTGGCTGCGGTACCCCTCATGGTCGGTGCCCTGACCTGCGGATGGCTCGTCCTGCGCGGAGGGGCCGGCCCCGTTCGCTGCGATCGCACGATCGCCCTCGGGGTCACCACCTCGCCGAGCCTGGCCACGGCGTTGAGCGCGGCCGCCGCGGCCTACGGCAGCGGGAAGCCGACGGTGTCCGGGTACTGCGTGTCCGTCCGGGTGGACACGGCGGGCGGCGGCCAGGTCGCCTCCTACATGAGAGGCGGCTGGACGGACCCGACGGCCGGTCCGATCCCGGACGTCTGGGTGCCGGACTCCACGGACTGGCTCACGCTGGCGCGGACCACCGAGCCGGCCAACCGGCTGCTGGTGGACACCGGCACCGTTATCGCCACCTCACCGGTCGTCATCGCGATGCCCCGCCCGATGGCCGAGGTGTTCGGCTGGCCGCGCCGCGAGCTCTCCTGGGCCGACCTGCGCAAGCTCGGTGGCGACGAGGGCTACTGGGGGTCACGGGGACGGTCGGCCTGGGGCGGTTTCACCGTCGGGCTGCCCGACCCCCGGGTGTCGACTGCCGGGATGACCGCGCTGGCCGACGCCGTGGCCGCCGCGCTGAAGACCCCGGTCGAGCGGCTCACCGAGGACATGTTCACCGACGGCCTCGAGGCCAAGGGTGCCCTCCTGGATCTGGAGCGCTCGTCGGCGCTGGTAGCCGCCTCCGACACCGACCTGCTCACGGCCGTCCGCGCGGCGGACCTCGAGGACCCCACGGCGACCCGGCTCACCGCGTTCCCGCTTCAGGAGAGTCTCGTATACCAGTACAACCGCCGGGTGGGCATCGGCGCCGCGCTGCCGGACGGCCGCGGACCGGAGCTGGCCGCCTTCTACCCGCGGGACGGCACCGAGCTCGACGAGATCCGGTACACCGTGCTGAGCCGGGCGTCGGACGACCCGGTGAAGGCCGAGGTGGCGCGGGACTTCCTGCGGACGCTGACGTCCGGGCCGGGGCGGGTCGCCCTGCTCGGGAACGGCCTGCGCCCCCCGGACGGCATCGCCGACTCGTTCACCGCCCGGACGGGGCTCACCCCGCGGCCGCGGATGACGCCCGAACGCACCCTGGACGCGACGGTGCTGACCGCGCTCCAGGGGAGCTTCGCAGGCGTCCATCAGCGCGGGAACACCCTCGCCGTGCTGGACACCTCGGGCTCCATGAACGAGGAGGTGCCGGGCAGTGCGGGCCGTAGCCGGCTGTCGGTGGCGCTCGACGCGGCGAAGTCCGCCATCCCGCTGTTCGCCGAAGACAGCAATCTCGGGCTGTGGCAGTTCTCCACCCGGCTGCGCGGCGACCAGGACTGGGAGGAGCTCGTGCCGCTCGGGCCGATGGGCGAGCGGCTGGGCGCCGGCACGCGCTCGCAGGTGGTGATGGACGCGGTGAACCGGATCGAGCCGCGCGGCGACACCGGGCTCTACGACACGGCCCTCGCAGCGTTCCGCTACATGAACCAGCACTACGTGCCGGGCCGGCCCAACCAGGTCGTGCTGCTGACCGACGGGAAGAACTCCGATCCCGGCAGCATCGCGCTCGACGAGCTGGTGCGGATCCTGCGCCGGGAGTACTCGCCCCAGCGGCCCGTCCAGGTGATCACGATCGGCTACGGCGCCGACACGGATCTCGCCGCGCTGTCGCGGATCTCGGCCGCGACCGGAGCCGAGACGTATCCCGCGCTGGACCCGAACACCATCTTCGAGGTCCTCGTCGACGCGCTGACCGAGGTTCCCGGCTGACCCGCGCATGCCCGTAGCCCGGTCGTCCCCCTCCGGACGACCGGGCTACCTGGCAGATCGTGGGTGCCGCTGGTGGTGCTGGTGCCGCTGGTGGTGCGGAGGTCAGCCCTCGTCGCGGATGAACGCCTCGACCTTGTCGCGGGCCTCGTTGTCGCGGTACTGCTCCGGCGGCGACTTCATGAAGTACGACGACGCGGAGAGGATCGGCCCGCCGACGCCGCGGTCCAGCGCGATCTTCGCGCAGCGGACGGCGTCGATGACCACACCGGCGCTGTTGGGGGAGTCCCAGACCTCGAGCTTGTACTCCAGGTTCAGCGGGACGTCACCGAACGCGCGGCCCTCGAGCCGGACGTAGGCCCACTTGCGGTCGTCGAGCCAGGCGACGTAGTCGGACGGGCCGATGTGCACGTTGTCCTTGCCCAGGTCGTGGGAGACCTGGGAGGTGACGGCCTGGGTCTTGGAGATCTTCTTCGACTCCAGCCGATCCCGCTCGAGCATGTTCTTGAAGTCCATGTTGCCGCCGACGTTGAGCTGCATCGTGCGGTCGAGGACGACGCCGCGGTCCTCGAACAGCTTCGCCATGACCCGGTGGGTGATGGTGGCGCCGACCTGCGACTTGATGTCGTCGCCGACGATCGGCACGCCCGCCGCGCGGAACTTCTCGGCCCACTCGGGGACACCGGCGATGAAGACCGGCAGGCAGTTGATGAACCCGACGCCCGCGTCGATGGCGCACTGGGCGTAGAACTTCGCGGCGTCCTCGGACCCGACCGGCAGGTAGCAGACGAGCACGTCGGCGCGGGTCTCACGCAGGGTGGCGACGACGTCGACCGGGGTCTCGTCCGACTCGTCGATCGTCTCGCGGTAGTAGCGGCCGAGGCCGTCGAGGGTGTGCCCGCGGGCCACGGTCACGCCCAGCGGCGGGACGTCCGCGATCTTGATGGTGTTGTTCTCGCTGGCCACGATGGCCTCGGAGAGGTCACGGCCCACCTTCTTCGCGTCCACGTCGAACGCCGCGACGAAGGTCAGGTCGGAGACATGATAGTCACCGAGCGTGACGTGCATCAGGCCTGGGACCTGGGCCGCGGGGTCGGCGTCGCGGTAGTACTCGACCCCTTGGACGAGAGATGCGGCGCAGTTGCCCACGCCCACGATGGCGACACGTACCGAACCCATGACGGATGCGCTCCTTAAGCTGGTGGGGGATGCTGGTGTTTCCCGCGAGGAGCGGGATCGGCCGGTGCTGACCGGGACACCGGCTTGGTGCCGACGCCACGCGGTACCGCCGCCGGGTGGGCGTGTGCCGCCCCGCCGCCGGTCCGCCCGGTCGCCTGCTAGCTGTCGGGGGACGGAACGGCGCCGCCGGAGCCCTCGTCACCGTGCTCCGGGCCGCCCACCGCCTCGTCCCGTCCCGCGTCAGCTGTGGACGAACCTGTGGACAACTCTGTGGATGATGTGGACAACACCTCGCGCGTCGAGACCCCGCGTGTCGAGCCGGGCGCCTGTGCCCGTTCGGTCTCGATCAGCTCGCTGAGCCACCTGACCTCGCGCTCGACCGACTCGAGGCCGTGCTTTTGCAGCTCGAGGGTGTAGGAGTCCAGCCGCTTCTGAGTGCGGGACAACGCCGAGCGCACCTTCTCCCCACGCTCCTCGAGCCGGCCGCGCCGCCCCTCGAGGATCCGCAGCCGCACCGCCGCGTCGGTCTTGGAGAAGAAGGCGAAGCGGACGCCGAACATCTCGTCCTCCCAGGAGGACGGCCCACCTTCGCCCAGCAGTTCCGCGAGCTTTTCCTTGCCCTCGCCAGTGAGGGTGTAGACGACCCGGCTGCGGCCACCGAGGCGGCCGGCCGCGCCGACGTCGTCCGCCGTCACGTACCCCGAGGCCTGCAGGCGGCGCAGGCACGGGTACAGCGACCCGTAGCTGAAGCGGTGGAAGGAGCCGAGAACGGCGGAGAGCCGCTTGCGCAGCTCATAGCCGTGCATCGGGCTCTCCGACAGGAGCGCGAGCACCGCCAGCTCCAACATGCGCGCTCTCCTCTCGCACCGGGCCGCCTCCCGCCGCCGCCGGACGGCCGGGTGTATCGGCGGACTGTATCGCTTGGTTCTCTCGCCCCGACATATCGAGGCGATACATCGAGGATAGACGCGCCGGTACTACTACGGCAACTAGGGATGGCCGACCGGCGACCGGTTGATGACGGACGGGCGTGGACAACCGCGCGCGGACAGCCGGGCCGGCGCGTGCGGACGAGGTACCGGGGCGGTGATCCGGCGTGCCTACACGTCGCTTCGACGGGCCGGAGCGGCGGCCGGACCGGTCGGCGGGACGCGCTGGCGTGGCCGTCGAACCGGCAGGCGGAACGGGTTGGCAGGAGCCGGGAACCGTCCACTGGTGCACCGGCTTTCACCAGTACGAACGGCCCAATCGGCTTGTCACCTTCTGTCGGTACCGTCTGCCCGGGACGCGGCGTCGGCGTACCGTGGATGCCATGCGTCCACGGTCGGTCATCGACTACGCGCTCGCCCGCCGGGCGACGCTGGGCGACCTGTTCGCGGGGCGGATCTCCTCGCTGGACGTGTGCGATGCGCACCCTTATCTGATCCGTGCGGCGAAGTACCACGGAGAGCCCACGAAGAAGCGGTGCCCGGTCTGTCGCGGGGCCGATCCGCTGATCAACGTCACCTATACCTACGGTGACGAGCTCGGCCCGAGCTCCGGCCGGGTCCGGGCCACCAAGGAGCTTCCCGGGCTGGCCTCCCGGTACAGCGAGCTGAATGTGTACGTCGTCGAGGTGTGCCCGCCCTGCGGCTGGAACCACCTGATCACGTCCTATGTGATCGGTACCGGCGAGCCGCCGGCGAAGAAGCAGCCGCGCCGCCGCGCCGCCGACACCTAGGCCCGGTCGGGGCGGTCCGGCGGCGTTCGGCGAGGGGTACGGGTAACCCGGCCGAATACCCGGTGTGAGCGGCGAGTCCTCCTCGGCCTTTCTGTCCGCGCCCTGTTGGCACAGCGCCGGGCCGTGGTGTGCCGAGAGTGCGCGCCATCCCCACTTCAGTGCCCTGCCGCAAGGGCCCCGATCTGGCGTGAGATTCTGGTCTGCCATGTGGGCTTCCACGTGGGTGCGGCCGCCTTCGGCGTGCTGTACCGGAATCTGGGGGCGCTGGCCGGACTATGGCATCGGCACGGTGACCGGGGGGATTCACGGCAACGGACGGGGTAGTGGGTGAGTACTCCCTATGACCAGGGCGCGCGGACGGTAGGACCTCGTGCCGGCGACGGGCGGGTTCCGCCCGGCCGCGCCGTGCCCGGTCCGGGCGGCGGGAGGCCGGCCCCAGATGGCCGGCCGGCCGGAGCGGGTTCGCCCGGTGGGCCGCTCGCCGGCAGTGGCGCGGCCGGTGGGAGCACCGCCCCCGACCAGGACGCCGGCGGCTGGACCCCGGACCGCGGCGCCGCCGCGCGCCGCCGCGCGGCCACGACCCGCTCCGACGCGGACGGTGCGTCCGGTACGACCGGCCGCCGGGCGGCTGATCGGGGCGCCGGGCGTCCGCCGGGCCCGCGAGGTGCTTCCGGCGGTACGAGCGGTACCAGCGGTATGGGTGGTACCGGCGGCGCTGATCGGTCCGGGCCCGCCGAGACGGGGCGGTCCGCCGCGGGCGGCCCGGCCACCGGGCGAACCGGGGCCGGCCGGGCAGCCGGCGTCTCCGACCGCACCGGTTCGGGCCGGGGCGCACCCGAGCGCGGTGTCCCGGATCGCGGTGTCCCGGACCGTGGTCTCTCCGATCGTGGTTCCGCGGGGCGCGAGGCCTCGGGCCGTGGCGGCTCCGATCGCGGTGTCTCCGATCTCGGTGCCGCCAGCCGCGGTGTCTCCGATCGTGGTGCCGCCAGCCGTGGTGGCTCCGATCGTGGTGGCTCGGGCCGTCCCGGCGCCGGGCCCGTGGAGCCGGGCCGCACCGGATCCGACCGCCTTCCCGCCACCCGCGGTGACTCGGCCCGCATTGACGCTGCCCGCGGTGAGGCGACCCGCGGGGACTCCACCCGCGGCGCCACCCGCGGTGATTCAGCCGGCGGTGGCTTCCCACGCGGCGATGCCCGGGGCGACGCCCGGGGTGAGCTCGCTCGCGGCGACTCCGGCCGGGGTGCCGTCGGCCCCGGCCGCGGTGCCCCGGGCCAGCGCGAACCCGGGCGTGGCGAGCCTCGGCCCGGTGGCCCGGAGGGCCGTGGCCGGGCCGCGGCCCCGGACGCCGACCCGGCGGCCACCCGGACCCAGCGGCGGGCGGGCGGGCGCCCGCCCCGTCCCGTGGCGGGCCGGGCGGCCGCTGACCGGGCCGCGGCCCGGTCAGCGGCCGGAGTCGGCGCCGCCGAGGCGACCGGCCGGGACGGCCGGCTGACCGGCGCCACCACCCGGCTGCGGGCGTACCGCCCGGGCGGCGGGCGCGGGGCCGGGCCGGAGGAGCCCGCCGGCCGCACGAACGCCCTGTACGACACGGTCGACCAGGCTGCGCTGCGCCGCGTCGACGTACGCGAGCGCACCGCCGACGCGACCGTCTACCACAAGGTGGCGCCCGGCGACGGGCTCGACTCCTTCGGTGACGGGGACCGCACGGGCCTGCTCGACCGCACCGGCGGCGCGTCGCGCTCGGCCGGTACCCGGCTGGACGCGCTGGAGGGCGGCCGGCCCGGTGCAGGCCGGCCCGGTGCAGGCCGCACCGGTGCAGGCCGCCGGCCGGGTGGGCCGACCCGGCCAAGTGACCGGGAGCGGGGCAGGCGGCCCGGCGCGGGCGAGACCTCCGCAGCGCATGCGACCGGCGGTCGCGCGGGCGGCCGGGGCCGCGTCCGGCCGAACGCGGGCAAGCGTGGCCCCAGATGGTGGCGGAACCGGCCGCGATGGCTGCGCCGCCTGGTGCTCATCGGGATGACGTCCGGCGCGTTTCTGTTCGTCGCGGGCATCGCGGTGATCTACGCGGCGACCCGGGTGCCGCTGCCCGACGAGGTGAAGACCGACCAGACGTCGATCATCTCGTGGGCCGGCGCGGACGGAAAGCCCGGCGGCGAGCTCGCCCGAATCGGCGACGTGAACCGCACGGACGTCCCGCTCTCGCAGGTGTCGAAGGACGTCCAGCACGCCGTGCTGGCCGCCGAGAACGAGAACTTCTACAACGAGCCGGGTATCTCCCCGCGCGGTATCGCGCGGGCGCTGTGGGTGAACCTCAGCGGTGGTGAGATCGCCCAGGGTGGATCGACCATCACCCAGCAGTACGCGAAGAACGCCTATCTCACCCAGGAACGCACGTTCACCCGGAAGATGCGGGAGATCGTGCTCGCCATCAAGCTCGACCAGAAGTACTCCAAGGACCAGATCCTGGAGTTCTACCTGAACACGATCTATTTCGGGCGCCAGTCGTACGGCATCGAGGCGGCGGCGAAGACCTACTTCGGCAAGCCGGCCGCGGAGCTGACGGCGGGTGAGGGCGCGGTCATCGGGGGGCTCATCAGATCCCCGAACTATCTGGACCCGTTGGAGCATCCGGGGCCGGCCGAGGCCCGCTGGAAGGACGTCGTGGCGACGATGGTCGCCAAGGGCTGGGCGCCGGCGTCGCTGGCGACCGAGAAACCGCCGACGGTGCTGCCCTGGAACCAGAACACCAACAACTCCTCGGACCAGGTCCAGTACATCAAGCTCCAGGTCAAGAAGGAGCTGGACGCCGCCGGCATCACCGAGGACCAGATCAACCGCGGTGGGCTGCGTATCACCACGACCCTCGACCTGAACCGGCAGACCGCTGCCTTCCAGGCGGTGACCAGCCAGATCTCGGACGCGTATGCGGCCGTACCCGACCTGCGCACGGGGCTGGTGGCGATAAAACCGGGAACCGGTGAGGTGCTCGCCTGGTATGGGGGCTCCCTGTACGGCAAGGGCACGAACGGCCAGGAGCAGTACTTGGACAACGTCTCTGGCGCGGCGGTGCCACCCGGGTCGACGTTCAAGACGATCACCCTGGTAGCCGCGCTGGAGAACAACATCAGTCTCCGGTCGACGTACGAGGCTCCGTCACAGATCACCCTGGAAGGCGGCTACGTGGTCAACAACGACGAGAGCGAACCCGGCCACCTGGGCTGGCCCGACCTCGTCGAGGCGACCGCGGAGTCGATCAACACCGTGTACGTTCCGCTGGGCAACGACATCGGC
This sequence comes from Parafrankia sp. BMG5.11, assembly GCF_004337455.1. Classification (NCBI taxonomy): domain Bacteria; kingdom Bacillati; phylum Actinomycetota; class Actinomycetes; order Frankiales; family Frankiaceae; genus Parafrankia; species Parafrankia sp. BMG5.11. The sequence goes on from NZ_SJXI01000044.1 coordinate 198,676, forward strand.
GTCAACAAGATCATCCAGACGGCCCGCGACATGGGCGTTGACGCCGATCTCGACGACGTCGCCGGTGTCACCCTCGGCCAGGACAGCGTGACCGCGCTCGACATGGTCGAGGTCTACGGCACGCTGGCCAGCGGTGGCTACCGGGCCACCCCGCACATCGTCGCCAAGGTCGAGGACAACTCGGGCCGCATCATCATGGACGGCGCGACCATCAACGGGAAGCCAGTTGTCGACAAGGAGCCGACCGTTCCGCCGTCCGTGGCGCGGGACGCGACCTTCGCGCTGGAGAGCGTGATCGACCACGGCACCGGCAAGAGCGCCCGGCTGGCGAACAACCGGCCGGCGGCGGGGAAGACGGGCACCACCGACGACTTCCGGTCCGCCTGGTTCTGCGGGTACACACCGGAGATCTCCTCCTGCGTGAACATGTTCCGTGGCAAGGGTGAGGTGGCCGACCAGCTCCGGGGCATCCCCGGCGCCGAGCGGGGTGTGTACGGAGGCACCTACCCGGCGCAGATCTGGAAGGCCTTCATGGACGCGGCGCTGCAGGGCATCGCGCCGAAGCCGTTCGACCCCCCCGCCTACGGCGGCATCGTCACCCAGCGCAGCCCCGCGCCGGCGCCGACCCCGTCCGACCTGCCCACGCAGCCGCCGGTCGCGGGGACCGACGACTGGGACATCTTCGGCGACGACCAGAACGACAACGGCCAGAACGACGGCGGGCAGGCCGGCCAGACGGGTCAGACCGGTCAGACGGGGCAGCAGCCACGTCCGAGACAGACCCGTCCACCCACCGGCGGCGGCGGCGGGATCGTGGTCAATCCGTTCAACAACTGAGCGAGCCGAGAACTGAGCAGCGCCGCGGGTGCCCCTGGCACCCGCGGCGCTGTGTCGTCGGGAGGCCTCGTCACCGCGTGTACCAGAATGGCCGGCATGGCCACGACACCGGCGTCGCCCAACCGGACCAGCCCGGCGCGCACCGACCCGGTGGTCGCGGGCGCAAGTGAGCTCATCGGGGGCCCACCCGGGCGGCACGCCCTGCTCGGCGCGAGCCGGAGCTGGTGGACGCCGCTGCGCGTGCTGATGCTCCTGGTGACGCTGACCTGCGTGCTCGGCTACGCGCAGAAGTCCGGCTGCCGCGACACCCGCAACTGGACGGACGAGTACCAGTACACCCGGATGTGCTACTCCGACGTGGTGGCCCTCTACAGCCAGGAGGGCCTGGTCGACGGCAAGCTCCCCTACCTGGACTACCCGACCGAGTACCCGCCGGTGATCGGCGGCGCGATGCAGCTGGTCTCCTCACTTGCCGGCCTCGGCTCGGCCCCGGCCGCGGTGTTCCGCACCGACGAGGCGGGCGCCCAGGTCTTCGACCACTACTCGATGGACTCCCGCTCGGCGCTGTTCTACGACCTCACCGCGCTGCTGTTCCTGGTGGCGGCCTGCGTGGCGGTCTTCTGCACGGCGCTGACCATGGCGCCGTCCCGGATCTGGGACGCGGCGCTGCTGGCCCTGGCGCCGACGCTCGCGCTGCACCTGCTGACCAACTGGGATGTCCTCGCCGTGGCCTTCGCGGCCGGTGGGCTGCTGGCCTGGTCGCGGCGTGCCCCACGGCTGGCCGGCATCCTGTTCGGGCTGGGCGTGGTCACCAAGCTCTACCCGGCGCTGTTCCTGCTGGGGCTCGCGGTGCTCTGCCTGCGGACCGGCCGGATGCGGGAATGGGCACGCACCGCCGTCTACGCGGTGGGCGCCGCGGTCGCCGTGATGCTGCCCGTCTGGCTCACCGCCGGCTACTTCGACGGCACGACGAAGGTCAGCGACGGCATCTGGTCCACCTTCTGGGGCGGCGGCGACTGGGTCGCGCTGCTCGACGGCAAGCAGGCCGGCGGGCACAACGGCCTGCAACGCTTCTTCGAGCTCAACTCCGAGCGCGGCGCCGACTGGGACTCCCTCGCCTTCGCGACGACCTGGCTGGCCGGCAAGTACGACACCGGCTGGTTCGAGCCCCTGCACCTGGTCGTCCTCGCCATCGGGCTGACCGCCGCCGGCGCGGCCGCCGCGCTGGCGGTGCGGCGCTGGCCGTGGCTGCGCGCGCAGGTCATCGGCACCGCCGTCGCGTGCTGGCTGGTCCTGGCCGTGGCCACGCCGCTGGTCCTCGGTGCCGTGCGCGACCACGGCATCCCGGTCGGGACGCTGAACGTCCTGACCGCGGTCGGCCTCGTCCTGGCCGTGGTGGGCATCCTGGCGCTCGCCCTGCTGGCGCCGCGCCGACCACGGGTGCCCCAGGTGGTGCTCCTCCTGGTGATCGCCTTCCTGGTGACCAACAAGGTCTTCTCGCCGCAGTACACGATCTGGCTGCTGCCGCTGATGGCCCTGGCCCGGCCGCACTGGCGGCTGTTCCTGGTCTGGCAGGCCTGCGAGATCTGGGTGCTGTTCACCCGGTTCATGCACTTCATCTACAACGACACCTCCGGCGCCGACGGGATCGACCGGGGCTGGTTCGTCGGCGCCGTGGTGCTCCGTGACCTGATGCTCTGTGTGATCGCGGCCTTCGTGGTGCGCGAGATCCTCCGCCCCGAGCTGGACGTCGTCCGCGACGGCGGCATGGACGACCCGGCCGGCGGGATCCTCGACGGCGCCCCCGACGTGCGCGGCGGGCGCCTGGGCCTGCGGCTGCCGTCCCGGCCCTGGGGCCGCGCGGTGCCCGCCTCGGCACCGTTGTCCGGCACCGAGGCAGGCGCCGATCAGGACGAGCTTTCGTGGCCGGAGGGTCTCGCGGGCCCGGTGGGTGACGAGCCGCGCGTCGCGGCGCCGGAGACGTCAACCGCACCCCACTCCCCGCGGCCCGTCGACAGGCGGGAGCAGGGATGACGGCGGACGCTCCGGCCGAGTCGCACGCCGGGCGTCCCGTCGAGTCGGCCGGACACGCCGCTCCCGGTGGCAGCGATCCGGTGCGGCGGGTCTGGACCCGGCTGCCTGACGCCGTGCAGGCCTCGCTCCCGGTGTGGTTCGCCAGCCGGGTGGCGGTGATGATCGCGTCGTTGGCGGGGGCACGCGCCCTCTCGGACGGCCCGGCCGGCGACGCGCCCGGCCTCACCACACTCTGGGACCGCTGGGACGTCGGCCTGTTCACCAAGGTGGCCCGCTACGGCTACCTCTCGCCGTCCTACGCCGACCGGACGGAGGTCGACTTCCCAGGGCTGCCGCTGGCCATCCGCCTCGTCCACGTGGTCGTCCCGGACTGGATCGCCGCCGGACTGGTGGTCTCGTTCCTCGCCGGCACGCTCGCCGCCGCCGCGTTGTGGCGGCTGGCCGCCGACGAGGTCGGGCGGGAGGACGCGCGGTTCGCGGTCGTCGCGCTCGTCTGTTTTCCGTACGCGGTCTTCCTGTTCGCCGCGTACTCCGAAGGTGTCTTCCTGGGCTTCGCGGTGGCCTCCTGGCTCGCCGCGCGGCGTGACCGGTGGCTGCTCGCCGGCCTGCTGGGCGCCGGCGCCGCCTCGGCGCGGGTGACCGGTATCCCGTTCTGCGCCGCCCTGGTCGTGCAGTACGTGCTCGTGCGCCGCGCCGCGGGCCGCCCGCTCTTCGCCCCGCCGGCGCTGGCGCTCGCCCTGCCACCGCTGCCGATCATCGGGTACGTCCTCTACCTGCGCGCCCGGACCGGGCGGTGGGACACCTACACCGAGGCGATGCGCGCCGGCTGGAACCGCGGCGTCGACTGGCCGTGGCGGGGGTGGTCGCGGACGTGGGAGTCCGCGTTCGACGGGAGCGGGGCCTCGACGTTCGTCTGGTTCTGGCGCGGGGAGCTGCTCGCCGTCGTGATCGGCGTGCTGCTGACGGGCGTGCTGCTGTGGAGCAGGCGTTGGGGCGAGGCGACCTTCGTCGGCCTGATGACCGTCCTGATGAGCTTCTCGAACTACTACGCCTCGGGGATCCGCGGGATCCTGGTCGCCTTCCCGCTGTACCTGCTGCTGGCGCGGGTGGCCGCGCGCCGGCCGTGGGTCCGCGGCGCCTACGTCTGGCTCTGCGCACCGATCATGGTGGTCTTCGTCGTGGCCTTCACCCAGGGGAAATGGGTCGACTGACCTCGGGCGACCGCTCGCCGGGTGACCCCCTGCCGGGCGCCCATCCGACCACTCACCGCGAGCCGCCGGGACCGGCCGGCGACCCGCCGCGGCCCATCGGACGGCGGCGACACGACCATCGGGATCGGATGTCGGTCCGGGCGACCGGCGGATGCGCGAGGATAGGACGGTGGCGGCAGACGACGTACGGGTGGACGGGCCGGGGCCCTCGTCGCGGCAGCCGCCGGGCGTGACGGCGTCCGCCGCCGTGGCGGGCCTGCTGGCACTGGTGTTCCTCGCCCTCGCCCTCGCCGTGCCCGATCCGTCCCGGCACGCCCACGGGCTGCTGGTGGTCGTCGACCTGGTGGCTGTGGCCGGGGTCGGTGCGGTGTGGATCCGGGTGGTCCGCCTGGTCGGCCTCTCCGTGGACCGTCGCCGGGTCGAGTAATCTCGTCCAGACACACCGTGTGCCGACGTTTCAGCTCGCCCGTGGGGCGAACATCCGGCACCCGGTCCCTCCTGCCACGGATGATCCGTGGCCGCTAGAGTCCACAGGAGGTGGGTTCAGCCTTGCCACGCCACTATGAACTGATGGTGATCCTCGATTCCGAGCTCGAGGAGCGCACGGTCGCACCCTCGCTCGACCAGTACCTCAACGTCGTCCGTCAGGGCGGCGGAGTGGTCGAGAAGGTCGACGTGTGGGGCCGCCGCCGGCTCTCCTACGAGATCGCCAAGAGCTTCGAGGGCATCTACGCCGTCATCGACCTGCACACGGAGCCGGCCGTCGTCGCCGAGCTGGACCGCCAGCTCGTCCTCAACGAGTCCGTGATCCGTACCAAGGTGATCCGGCTGCCCGAGCCCAAGGCGCCACGGCCGAACCGCCGGGCGGCGGCGTGACGTGCTCTGCCCGGCCGGCGCTGCGCGCGCTGACGCGGGCCCCTCGACCGGAGGAGCGTGATCATGGCCGGTGAGACGGTGATCACGGTCGTCGGCAATCTGACGAACGACCCCGAACTGCGTTTCACGCCGAACGGCGCCGCGGTCGCGAGCTTCACGGTCGCGTCCACCCCGCGCACGCTCGACCGCGGAACGAACGAGTGGAAGGACGGCGAGGCGCTCTTTCTTCGCTGTTCCATCTGGCGGCAGGCTGCCGAGCACGTCGCCGAGTCCCTCACCAAGGGTGCGCGCGTCATCATTCAGGGGCGTCTCAAGCAGCGCTCCTTCGAGACCCGCGAGGGTGAGAAGCGGACGGTGATTGAACTGGACGTCGACGAGATCGGTCCTTCGCTGCGTTACGCGACCACGAAGGTCACCAAGGCGGCCCGCGGTGGCGGCTTCGGTGGTGGCCAGGGTGGCGGCGGCTTCGGCGGCGGCCAGGGTGGCCCCGGCGGCCCGAGCGGGCCTGGTGGCCCCGGTGGCCAGCCCGGCGGCGGCTACAACGGCGGATCCCCACAAGGCGGTGGCTCCGGCTATGCCGGCGGCGCCGTCGACGACCCGTGGTCACAGCCCGCGGGTGGTTACTCCGACGAGCCGCCGTTCTGAGCGGCCGGGTGTCATCTTCGCGCGACCGGAACTCGGGCGCAAAACGAGGTAGGAGCTCATCCATGGCCAAGGCGGCCGTGCGCAAGCCCAAGAAGAAGGTTTGCGTCTTCTGCAAGGACAAGGTCCACTACATCGACTACAAGGACACTTCCCTGCTCCGGAAGTTCATCTCCGACCGGGGGAAGATCCGCGCCCGCCGGGTGACCGGCAACTGCAGCCAGCACCAGCGTGACGTCGCGACCGCGGTGAAGAACAGCCGCGAGATGGCGCTGCTGCCGTACACCTCGACGGCCCGCTGAGGAGGATGACGATGAAGCTCGTCCTCACCCAGGAGGTCCCGGGGCTCGGCAGCCCGGGGGACATCGTCGACGTGGCCGACGGCTACGGCCGGAACTACCTGGTGCCGCGCCGGTACGCGATTCTCGCGACCCGCGGCGCCGAGCGTCAGGTCGCCCAGATCAAGCGGGCGCGTGACGCCCGGGCGGTCCGCGACCTCGACCACGCCAAGGAGATCGCCGGCCAGCTCTCCGGCCTGTCCGTCCGGCTGGTCAGCCGCGCGGGCAAGGAGGGCCGGCTGTTCGGCTCGGTCACGGCCGCCGACGTGGTGTCCGCGGTGACCGACGCCGGAGGCCCCGCGCTGGACCGGCGCCGGGTCGAGCTGAGTACCCCGATCAAGTCGCTCGGCTCGCACACCGTCGCCGTGCACCTGCACCCCGAGGTCAGCGCGAAGCTGACCGTCCAGGTCACCTCGGCCTGACTGCGGACGCAGGCCAGGGTCGCGCCGTTCGTGGCGCCACCCTGGCCTGCTCTTGTTGGCAGCGCTCGGGATCCGGGACCGAAGGTCCGAGAGCTGGGATCTTGGGATCCAGCTCTGAGATGTCGGGACTTGGGAACCCGGGTCCGAGGGATCGGGACCCGTTCTGGAGCAGGTCTCACAGACCTCACCCCCGCTGACGCCGGTTCCAGCACGACCGTGGCGGCTGAGTGAGTCCATGGACACGCTCATTCGCCACGCATCAGCCGGTGGCTTCCTGGCCGCTCGGAGCCCGGTGCTCCGGGGTTCGGCGGCTTGGCGCCCGGTGACTTACTCGGATGACGCGACCACATCCAGATCACGTCTGTTTCCGCACGTGAACGGGTGGTGACGCTGCGGCTCGGGCAAAATGATCGTGGGCATGTCGCGGGGAGATCAGATCCCCGGGCGATATAGCTCAAAATGATTAGTCAGACCGCGATCTCGGGGTTGCGTCAAAGATTTTTTTGTCCACAGGTGTCGTATCCCTGTAGTCCTTCTGGCGCTGCGGTTCCGGGCGCTCGCGGCGCCGTCATCCACAACGTCGCCGCCGCTCGTCCCGAGGCGTTCCCCAGAATCCCCCTCGTTACCAACAGGTTGTCCACAGGTGGGTGTGGATAACTTTTTGGAGCCTCCCCGTGGGGACCTCTACTGTCGAGCCCTCCACACTGGCCATGTATCCGTGGGAACGGGATAGTCCAGACGGGTGAGGTGGGCGTGATCTTCGGATCGGTGGGCGGGCGGTCGAGTTGACACCCTCCAAACTGTGGTCGAACATATGTTCGATAGTGTCGGTGGGATCGGGTTCGATGAAATCGGGGCCTGTGGGATCGGGGCCTGTGGGATCGGGTCGGGAGCTTCCGGCGCACGGCGCTGCTCCGATCGCCCGGTCGCGGCGGTGCGCAGGTGGGCCGGTCGACATCCGGGAGGGGGAGGCTTGAGCGTCGCCGACATCGCGCGCGGGCCTGGATCCGCGGTCGAGTTCGATCGCACCCCGCCCCACGATCTTCCTGCGGAGCAGAGCGTGCTGGGCGGCATGCTGCTCTCGAAGGACGCGATCGCGGACGTCGTCGAGGTCCTCCGTGCGAGCGACTTCTACCGGCCGGCGCACGCCACCGTCTACACCACGATCGGCGACCTCTACGGCCGTGGGGAGCCGGCCGACGTCATCAGCGTCGCGGCCGAGCTGGGCCGGCAGAACCTGCTGGAGCGGGTCGGCGGGCCGGCCTACATGCACACGCTGATCTCCAGCGTCCCGACCGCGGCGAACGCCGGCTACTACGCGCGCATCGTCGCGGAGAAGGCCGTGCTGCGCCGGCTGGCCGAGGCCGGCACGCGCATCGTGCAGCTCGCCTACGGCCCGGCGCCCGACGTCACCGATGTCGTCGACCGGGCCCAGGCGGCCGTCTACGAGGTGACCGAGCGGCGCACGAACGATGACTACACCCCGCTCGGCGAGTTGCTGAACCCGGCGCTGGAGGAGATCGAGGCGATCCAGGCCCACGACGGCGCCCTGACCGGGGTGCCGACGGGGTTCACCGACCTCGACGAGCTCACCAACGGCCTGCACGGCGGCCAGCTGTGGATCGTCGCGGCCCGGCCCGCGGTCGGCAAGTCGACCCTGGGCCTGGATTTCGCCCGCGCCGCGTCGATCAAGAACGGGATGACCTCGGTCGTCTTCTCGCTGGAGATGAGCCGCATGGAGATCACCATGCGGCTGCTCTCCGCCGAGGCCCGGGTGTCGCTGCAGAACATCCGCACCGGCCGGCTGACCGACGACGACTGGGGTCGGCTGGCCCGGCGGATGGGGGAGGTCGCCGAGGCACCGCTGTACATCGACGACAGCCCGCACCTGACGATGATGGAGATCCGGGCGAAGGCGCGGCGGCTCAAGCAGCGCAACGACCTGCGGCTGGTCATCCTCGACTACCTGCAGCTGATGTCCTCGCCGAAGAAGGTCGAGAGCCGCCAGCAGGAGGTCAGCGAGATCTCCCGGTCACTGAAGCTGCTCGCGAAGGAGCTGGAGGTCCCCGTCGTGGCCATCTCGCAGCTCAACCGGGCCTCCGAGCAGCGGGCCGACAAACGGCCCCAGGTCTCCGACCTGCGCGAGTCCGGCAGCCTCGAGCAGGACGCCGACGCGGTCATCCTGCTCTACCGGGAGGACACGGTGGAGAAGGAGTCCGCGCGGGCCGGCGAGGCCGATCTGATCATCGCCAAGCACCGTAACGGCCCCACGGGCACCGTCACGGTCGCCTTCCAGGGCCACTACTCCCGGTTCGTCGACATGGCCAACTGATCCACGCCGTGATCCGGTGGAAGGGCGGCCGCCCGCTGCGGTCGGGTCGACTGGCCCGATCGGACTGGTCGGCGGGCCGACCGGCCTGAAGAGCCGGCCCCGCGGTGACAGACTGGGCGACATGAGCGTTTCCGGTGTTCCCCCGCGCGACTCCGGGGTCGTCGAGGTCGCGCGGTTCGACGTGTTGCCAGGGTCCGAAGAGGAGTTCGCCGCGGCGTACCGAACCGTCCGGCACGAGCTGGTCGCCACGCCCGGGTGCCGCTCCGCCCGGATGACCAGGGGGGTCGAGTCCCCGTCCAGCTTCGTGCTCCTGGTCGACTGGGACAGCCTGGAAGCGCACACCGAGACCTTCCGCGGTTCCGACCGGTTCACCCGGTGGCGGGCGGCGCTCTCCCCGTTCTTCGCGGCCGCGCCGTCGGTGGAGCACGTCGTGGCGATCACAGACCCCGTCGCGCCGGCACCGGCGTCGGCGGACCGGCCGGCCAGCTCCTGAGCCCGCCGGCCGTCGCGCGCCTCCGCCGCCATGATGACCTTCATCGGGTACCTCTTTCTGGCGCCCCTCTCGGCCGCGTTCTTCGGCTTTCTGGTGTGGCTGCTGCCCGCGATCGCGATGCGCGACGTGATCGGCCGAATGCGGATCCGGCCGTTCACGTTCTTCGTGACCGGCTACATCTTCATCGGCCTGATGAGCTTCTACCTGCTGGTCTTCTACGAGGACCATGAGGTCGCCCCGTTCCTCGGAACGGTCGCGTCGCTGGGCCTGGTGTGGGCGGTCCGGCGGTGGTGGCGGTCGCGGCGCGGCTCCCGCACGGTCGCCGGGTTCAACCGGCTGACGGGCCCCCGGCGGCGCTCGGGAGCGCCCGCCAGCGGGCCCGGCATCCCCCACCCGGGCCAGTGGGGCGTCCAGCCGGGGCAGTACGGCGTCCAGCCTGGCCAGTGGGGGGTCCAGCCGGGGCAGTACGGCGTCCAGCCTGGTCCGCACGGCACCCACCCCGGCCAGTGGGGCGTCCAGCCTGGTCCGCACGGCGTCCAGCCCGGTGAGCACCCCGGTCCGTACGGCGGGCCCGGGTATCCGGGCGTGCCTGGGCAGACCACTCCGCCGGGATATCCGGCCCCGCCCGGCCAGGGGGGACATCCCGGCCATCCGGGGGCCGCGGCCACGGGCGGTCCGCCTGGGTCCGTCGGCCAGCCGCCCGCGGATGGTGTCCAGCCGGGGGGTCCTGGCTGGACGCCCGGCCAGGATGGCGAGCACCTGGATACGGCGGGCGCCGGCGAGCCACCCGCGCCGGGCAGGACCGGCCGGATCGCCGGCTATCCGCTCGCGGCGCCGCCGCCGGACTCGCCTTCCGGTCCGCCCGGATACCCGCCGCCGGAGCGCCCGGCACCCGGCGGACCGGCGGCGGCGACACCGGAGGCATCGGGTGGACCTGTGCCGAATCCACCGGCGCCAGGCTCATCAGCGCCAGGCTCGCAGGTGCCCGGTTCGCCGATGTCGGGTGGACCGGTGTCGGGTGGACCGGTGTCGGGTGGACCGGGCGCGGGCCCGCCGGCCTGGAGCGACGAGCCGGACATCGACCCGACCTGGCTGGAGTTCTTTGCCAGCGAGCCCGGCGGCCTGGGCACTGACGGTCCGGGCGCCGGTGGCCCGGGGGGAGGCGCCGGTCCGGCCGGTCCGGCGGGTGCGACCGGGCGAGGTGGTCCGGGCGGTCCGGTGGATTCCCCGGGACCCGTCGATCCCGAGGAGCCGGACGGGCCGACCTCCGGTCCTCCCGGCGACCGGAGGCCCTGACCTCCGAGAGCGTCGCGTGGTCGGTTCTCCGAGTGGTCTGCTCGGGCCGCCAGGTGACGTGGTCGGTTCTCCGGGTGGCGTGGCTGCCGGGTGGCGTGGTCGGGCGGGTGCGGGCGAGGCGTAGCCTGATCGGTGGCGAAGCCTCCGGATCGGAGCGCGCCCGCGTGCCGCCTGTCGACTCGGGAACACCCGCCGACTCGGGAGCATCGACGTCGGAGACACCGATATCGGGAACACCGACGTCCGCTTCGTCATACCGACGGCTGTTCGCCCGCCCGCGTCCGGCACCCCGACGCACCGCCCGTCTCCAGTGCCCCACAGCCCAGCTCAGAGGTCGAGATGCCCGCTCTGCGTTCCCGCACCACCACCCACGGTCGCAACATGGCCGGTGCCCGCGCCCTGTGGCGGGCGACCGGAATGACCGACGACGACTTCGGTAAGCCGATCGTCGCGATCGCGAACAGCTTCACGCAGTTCGTTCCCGGACACGTCCACCTGCGGGACGTCGGGAAGATCGTCGCGGACGCGGTGGTCGGGTCGGGCGGGGTGGCCAAGGAGTTCAACACGATCGCCGTCGACGACGGGATCGCGATGGGCCACGGCGGCATGCTGTACTCCCTGCCGTCCAGGGAGATCATCGCGGACAGCGTCGAGTACATGGTCAACGCCCACTGCGCCGACGCGCTGGTCTGCATCTCGAACTGCGACAAGATCACTCCGGGGATGCTGATCGCCGCGCTGCGGCTCGACATCCCGACCGTCTTCGTCTCCGGCGGCGCGATGGAGTCCGGTAACGCCGTCGTCACCGGCGGTATCGTGCGCTCACGGCTCGACCTGATCGACGCGATGACCGCGGCGGTCAACCCGAACGTCAGCGACGCCGACCTCGAGACCATCGAGCGGTCCGCCTGCCCGACCTGCGGGTCCTGCTCCGGCATGTTCACGGCCAACTCGATGAACTGCCTGACCGAGGCCCTCGGCCTGGCGTTGCCGGGCAACGGGACGACGCTGGCCACCGCGGCGGCCCGGCGTGGCCTGTTCGTCGAGGCCGGTCGCCTGGTCGTCGACCTGGCCCGCCGGTACTACGAGAAGGACGACGAGGCCGTCCTGCCGCGCTCGATCGCGACCGCGGCGGCCTTCCGTAACGCGTTCGCGGTGGACGTCGCGATGGGCGGCTCGACGAACACCGTCCTGCACCTGCTCGCCGCCGCGGTCGAGGCCGAGGTCGGGGTGACCCTCGACGACATCGACCAGGTCTCCCGCTCGGTGGCCTGCCTGTGCAAGGTGGCGCCCAGCTCGACCGACTACTACATGGAAGACGTCCACCGGGCCGGCGGGATCCCGGCGATCCTCGGTGAGCTCGACCGTGGCGGGCTGGTGGACCCGAACGTGCACAGCGTGCACGCGGCCAGCCTGCGCGAGTTCCTCGACCGCTGGGACGTCCGCGGCACCGACCCGGCTCCGGACGCGGTCGAGCTGTTCCACGCCGCGCCCGGCGGCGTGCGCACCGTCGAGCCGTTCGGCTCGACGAACCGCTGGGACACCCTCGACACCGACGCGAAGAGTGGCTGTATCCGCTCGGTGGAGCACGCCTACTCGGCCGACGGCGGCCTGGCCGTGCTGCGCGGCAACCTGGCCCCCGACGGCGCCGTGGTGAAGACGGCCGGCGTCGACGAGAGCCAGTGGACGTTCCGCGGGCCCGCGCTGGTCGTCGAGAGCCAGGAGGCCGCGGTCGACGCGATCCTGAACAAGGTCGTCAAGGCGGGCGACGTGATCATCGTCCGGTACGAGGGCCCCCGCGGTGGCCCCGGCATGCAGGAGATGCTCTACCCGACGGCGTTCCTCAAGGGCCGCGGCCTCGGGCCGAAGTGCGCGCTGATCACCGATGGCCGCTTCTCCGGTGGCAGCTCGGGCCTGTCGATCGGCCACGTCTCCCCGGAGGCGGCGCACGGTGGCCCGATCGCGCTCGTCCGGGACGGTGATCTCGTCGAGATCGACATCCCGCGGCGGCGGATCGACCTGCTGGTGTCGGACGCCGAGCTCGCCGCGCGGCGGGCCGAGATCGAGGCGAACGGCGGCTACCACCCGGCGAACAGGGAGCGTGTCGTGTCGGCCGCGCTGCGCGCCTACGCGGCCATGGCGACGTCCGCCTCGACCGGTGCCGCCCGTGACGTCCGGCTCATCACGGGATGAGATCTCGCTCGGTAGCTGAATCAATCGCGGTGTGTGTGCGAAGGTGGAGCCTGTTCGCTTGGCGCGACTCCAGGTAGTCGCCTGATCACCTAGTGATTGGGTGGGTGTGGGTGGTCGTGGCCGGGGCCGCGGGGGGCGCGACCGTTCCAGGAGATCCGCCTCGCCATGGCTCGTCACAGACGTTCGGACCGCCACTTCGCTCGCCGCGGCCGCTTCGCTCGCCGCGTCGGCCCAGCTCGTCCTGCCGACAGCGGGATGAGGTTTCCCGTGAATCCTCGCGTCCACCGGCGGTCGCGCTCGCGTTCGCACCCGGCCCGGCTGCTGCTGGCGGTGGTCGCCGTGACAATGGTCGGGCTGGGGACCCTCGGCCTGGTCGCGGGCGTGGACGGCTCCGGGGGGTCCGGATCGGGTGACGGGCCGGCCCGCCTCGGTGCGGCGGAGATCCCTACCGGCCTGGACGGATCATCCGGTCCGCTGGCGGCTTCCGGCACGGCCGGTTTCAGCACCGCTGCGCCAGGAGCCGCCTCGGGCGCCGCCGCCTCGGGTGCTGCCGGGGCGGACGCTGCGTCGGGTGCCGCTGGATCAGGTGGCGCTGCGCCTGGTGCTGCCGGGTCAGCTGTCGCGGGGGCGGGCGTCGGTCGGTCTGCCGCGGAGGGCCCGGGAACGGGGGAAGTGGGCTCGGCTCCAGCGGGGACCCTTCCGGAAGGGTCGGCGTCCGGCGGCCAGGAGGGGGCGACGTCCGGTCGTGTCCTGGCGGGTGGCTCGTCAGGCGGCTCGGTGCAGGGCACGGCAGGTGGCACGGAGCAGGGCACGGCGGGAGGTGGCCAGGCCACGGGCACCACGGGTGGGCGGGAGCCCCAGATCCCGGGATCAGGCGTGGCAGGCGCGGTGCCCGCGGCGCCGGGGGGCGCGGCCACCAGCACGCCCCAGCCCGCCGTCGAGCGGGCGATGACGCCCTCGAAGAGCGCCTCGACCAGCTCCGCACCGGTCTCCGGGGGCGATGACGGCGCGGGCCTGCTGTGGTCGGACGAGTTCGGCGGCGCGGCGGGCGCGGCCCCGGACCCGGACACCTGGATCACCCAGACCGGCTCCGGCTGGGGCGACCGGGAGATGCAGTGCTACACCCGCGACCCGCGGAACCTGGCGACCGACGGCCGCGGCCACCTCGTGATCACCGCGCGCAGGGAGCCGTCCTGCGACGGCGCGGGCTTCTCCTCCGCGCGAATCGAGACGCTCGGCAGGCGAACCATGCGCTACGGCTACCTGGAGACCCGGGCCGTGCTGCCTACCGGCCGCGGCGCCTTCCCGGCGGTGTGGCTCCTCGGCTCCGACATGCCGGCCGTCGGCTGGCCGGCGAGCGGCGAGCTGGACGTCGTCGAGGCGGTCTCGACGGCGCCCACGACCGTGCACACGAACGTCCACGGCGTGGACACCGCCGGCGCTCACTGGCAGGCCACCTGGGGCAACGGCGGGATGTACGACGCCGGGGCCGACCTCGCGGCGGCCTTCCACACCTACGGCCTGGAGTGGACGCCGTCCGCGCTGCGGTTCTACTTCGACGGCCGGCTCATCCGCACCGTCACCCGTGATCAGGTGCCGGTCTGGCTGTGGGACCGGGAGCACTACGTGATCCTCAACGTCGCGGTGAACTCGGAGGGCGCGAGTGCCTCGGCCGCTGACTACCCGCAGTGGATGGCGGTCGACTACCTGCGGGTCTACGTCGCCAAGCCGTGATACTCCGACTGCCCTGGCACCCCAGCCGCCCTGATGCCACCGCGCAGGCTCCGGCCGCCGCGCCTCGGCGCGGTCGGCCCGGTCGGATCAGGAGGGGACGGCCAGGGTCAGGGCGAAGTCGCCGTCCGGGTCCGTCCACTGGTGGCTGACGGAGAGTCCGGCCGCGGCCAGCTCGGCGGCGATCGAGTCGAGAGTGAACTTGGCGCTGATCTCGGTGCGCATCTGCTCGTCGGCGTCGAAGCGGGCGACCAGATTCAGGGCGCGGACCCCGACCTCCTGCTCGCGGACGCTGCGCAGGCGCATCTCGATCCAGGAGTTCTCCGCGTCCCAGGCGGCGACGTGGGCGAACCCGCGCAGGTCGAAGTCGGCCCCCAGCTCCCGGTTGATCACCGAGAGAACGTTGCGGTTGAAGGCGGCTGTCACGCCGGCGCTGTCGTCGTAGGCCGCGACGAGGCGTCGCGGGTCCTTCACCAGGTCGGCGCCGAGGAGCAGGGCGTCGCCGTCGGCGAACTGGTCGCTCAGGGCGCGCAGGAAGGCGGCGCGCGCCGCGGGCCGCAGGTTGCCGATGGTTCCGCCGAGGAAGGCCACAAGCCGCCGGTCGCTGCGGCCTTCACCGTGGCCGCCATCAGCACCGGCAGCGCCGGCGCCCGCCGCCGCGCCCGTGTCCGCGGCGGGCCGGGCGCCGGGGAGAAGGCCGAGGTGGCGCTCGAAATCCCCGACCACCGCGTGCACCGAGATTCCCGGATACGCCCGCAGGATGTCCTGTCCGGCCTGGAGCAGGGTCTCCTCGTCCACGTCGAAGGGGACGAAGCGGCGTAGCACCCCGGTGGCGCGCAGCGCGTCGAGGAGCAGGCGGGTCTTCTCCGAGGTGCCGGAGCCGAGCTCGATGAGGGTGCCGGCCGGGCAGACGGCGGCGATCTCGGCGGCGTGCGCGGTGAGCACCGCGTGCTCGCGGCGGGTCGGGTAGTACTCGGGCAGGCGGGTGATCCGGTCGAACAGCAGGCTGCCGGTGGCGTCGTAGAACCACTTGGGCGGCAGCTCACGAGGGCGGGAGGTCAGGCCGGCGCGCACGTCCGCGGCGAGCGAGGCGTGCCGTTCGGTGGCGGCGAGGTGGCGGTCCACGGTGATCTGCGGGGCCTGGTCCGTTCGGGCGGGTTCGTCGGGCCTGCCCGACGGGGCGGACCCGTTGGTGGCCGTGGCGGGATGCGGCTGCCTGCCGGGCACGGGAATCGTCTCCGGGGCGGTAGCCGGTGTCCTCGATGTCATCGTGGTGCCCTCCGTCTGCCTCGTACGACTCACCGTAGTCGTTCTAAGAGATCAAACTACTAAGAGTAACTTTGTGTGTGTCGGCCACCAGGAGATATTGGTCCGGTACGTCGACCCAACCGGATTCGTCATCATCTGGCTCACTGGCGACGACGATCCCGTCCACCTCCTCGCGGTAGCTGAGGGTGTCCCGCCAGGTGCTCGCCACGAGCTGCGTGCCGTCGGTCACCAGCAGGTTCAGCCGGGACGGCGTCCCGTCCGGCTCGCGCAGCCCGCCCAGCGTCAGGACGACGTCCGCCACGGCCCGCGGCAGTGGCAACCGGGACGCGCTCTCCCACAGCAGGGCGGCCACGATGGCCGAGTCGCAGCGGGAGTCCGGCACCGGCGCGCCGGGCCGGGCCGCCAGCTCCCGCAGCGCGCCGTCGGCGGCCACCCGCCCGTTGTGGCTCAGCAGCAGCCGGCCTTCGGCGAAGGGGGCGGTCGCGGTCTCCTCGACGGGCATCCCGACGGTGGCGCTGCGCACCGCGGCAAGCACACATCCCGAGGTCACGGCGCCGGCGAACGAGCTGTAGGAGGCGTCCGTCCACATCGGCACCGCGCGCCGGTAGCGGGCGGGTTCGGGGCGCAGGCCGGGCGCGTACCAGCCGACACCGAAGCCGTCGGCGTTGACGCTCCCGTGCCGCATCCGGCGGGGCGCCCACGACTGGCGCAGCAGGCTGGACGGCCGGTCGAGGGTCAGCTCCGCGAGCGTGCGCGGGGCACCGAGCCAGGCCAGGTGACGGCACACGGGCAGGCGTGACCTTTCTGCGCGCGGGACTCGGCGCCGTGCCCCCGGCGGGGTCAGGGGGTGTCGGCGTCGCGGGCGAGCCGGAACCCGGCGAAGATCTGCCGTCGGATCGGAAAGTCCCAGTTGCGGAACGTGGAGCGGACGGCGCTGGGATCGGTCGCCCAGGAGCCGCCGCGCAGCACCCGGAACCGGGCCGGGGCCGCATCGCGAGGATAGAAGACCTCGCTGTACTCCCGGTACGGGAACGACGCGAAGCCCGGATAAGGGGTGAACCCGCCGCCGGTCCATTCCCAGACGTCCCCGATCATCTGTTCGGCGCCGTACGGGCTCGCGCCGGCCGGCCTGCCGCCCACCGGTGCGGGCCGCGCAGTGCGGTGCCCCAGGTTCGCAAGCTCGGGAGTCGGGTCGGTGTCGCCCCATGGATACCGTCGTGAACGCCCGGTGACGGGGTCGTGCGCACACGCCTTCTCCCACTCGGCCTCCGTGGGCAGCCGTCGTCCGGCCCAGCGGGCGTGGGCCTCGGCTTCATACCAGCACACGTGCTGCACGGGCTCGTCGAGAGGCACCGGTTCGACCCGCCCGAATCGGCGGCGTGTCCAGACGTCGCCGTCGCGTGACCAGAAAAGCGGCGCCGTCAGGCCCTCCTGGCAGCGCCACGCCCAGCCCTCGGCGGACCAGAGCCGCTCGTCGGCGTAGCCGCCGTCCGCGATGAACGCCAGGTGGGCCCGGTTGGTGACCGGGTAGCGGCCGAGGCGGAAGGCGGGCAGGAACACCCGGTGCGCCGGCCGCTCGTTGTCGTACGCCCACGGCTCGGTCGACGTGCCCATGGTGAACTCGCCGGCCGGCACCAGGACCTCGGCCGCCTCGTCC
This sequence comes from Parafrankia sp. BMG5.11, assembly GCF_004337455.1. Classification (NCBI taxonomy): domain Bacteria; kingdom Bacillati; phylum Actinomycetota; class Actinomycetes; order Frankiales; family Frankiaceae; genus Parafrankia; species Parafrankia sp. BMG5.11. The sequence continues at coordinate 216,007 of NZ_SJXI01000044.1, forward strand.
ACCGGCCCGGCCGGGGACGGCGGCGCCGGCCGCGGGTCGGCCAGGACGGGCGGGCCCGCGCGCAGCTGCAGCGTCGCGAGCATCGTCTCGTCGTGCTGGTGCTCGTGCTGGATCACCATGCCGTAGACGAACGACCCCGACAGCAGCCGGGCACGCCGGTGGACGGCCGCGCCGCCGTCCCGCTCACCGTTCCCGTTCGCGGCCCCGTTCCTGCTCTCGGCCCCGTTCTCGTTCCCGTTCGCGGCCTCGGGTCCGGCGGCCTCGCCGGCCGTCTCCGGGGCGTGCAGCAGGTCGGGGTCCAGCCCGGTCAGGACGTCCATCGCCCGCCCGCGGACGTCCCGCAGGTACGCGCGGGCCTCGTCCGGGCCGAGCAGCGGCAGCGCGGTCCGGCTGGCCCGGCTGTGCCGGAAGGCGTCGTAGACGTCGTCCAGGCCGGGGCGCAGCTCGGCCGCGCCGGTCAGGGCGCGCAGCAGCCAGATCTCCTCGTAGTTGCCGATGTGCGCGAGATCCCAGACCAGCGGTGACATCAGTGGCGAGTGCTGGCGCAGGAGGTCGTCCTCGGTGAGGTCGGTGTAGGCGAGCGACCGGTCCCGGGCCGCCGCCAACCCCGCCGCCAGCGCCTCCGCGTCGAGGGCAGGAGCGGCCGTCGGGCCGGCAGGGGCTGCCGGGTCGGGAGCGCCGGCCCGGCCGGTGGCGGCCGCCACCGCGGCGGCGGGGCCACGGGTGGTGGTCGGGTCGCCGGTCAAGGGACTGGAACGCACTGGGACGCCTCCTCGCGCAGCAGCTCAGCCGGCCCGCGCGCCTCGAAACGCGCGTTCAGGTCGTCGGCCGGGGAGCGCCCCCGCCGCGTGTAACGGTTGGCGAATGCCTCCACCGCGGCCCGCAGCCCGGGATCGGCGTCCGTCCGGGCGAGCGCGTCCAGGGCCAGGTCGACGCACCGCACCGCCGCACGGTGCAGTGCCGGGTCCCGCAGGCCGAGCTGGGCCGCCAGCCGCCCCTGCCGGGTGACCGGGAGGCACGCGGCGAGCGCGGCCCGGGCGGCGGCCGGCTCGTCGAGGAGCACCGCCGGCACGGCGACGGCCACCGGCCACAGGTCGGACGGCTGAGCGTCCAGGTAACGCAGCTCCAGCCAGCCACGTGGCCGGACGGGCGGGAACAGCGTCGTCGCGTGCCAGCCGAGGTCCTGGGCGGTCGGGGGGCGTGCCACCGGCCCCGCCCCGGCCATCCAGTCCCCGAAGGTCGTCCGGTTCCGGACCGGCTGGTACCGCCCGTCCGGCTCGCCGACCATCATGAGGTCCGCGTCGTGCAGGTAGCGGGCCCAGAGCCAGGCCGGCTGGGCGTCTCCGGTGGGCGGCGCGCCGGGGGCGTCGCCGCGCCCGCCCAGGCCCGCCTGGGCGAGCCACGCCGTCGCCGGCGCCGCCGGGTCGGGCAGGACCGGCCCGGTGCGGCTCGCGTCGATACCGGCCCAGACCGCCTGGCGACCCGACTGCCAGGAGATCTGCCGGCCGTGGGCCAGCGGCGACGCGGCGAACATGGCGATCAGTACCGGCTCGAGCGCGTGCGCGAGCCGGAAACGCTCGACGGCCTGCGCCGTGTCCGTGCCGATGTCCAGGTTGACCTGGACGGAGGCGGTCGAGCACATCATCGTCCGGCCGTCGTCGCAGTCCCGGGCCAGGAAGTGCTGCTCCATGGCCACGTACCGGGAGGCGGTGGTGTGGCGGACGGGCGTCCGCAGCGGGTCGACACCCATGCCGACCAGGCCGAGCCTGCGCCGGGCGAGGGCGCCGCGGACGAGCGTGAGGTCGGCGCGCATCGCGTCCACGGCGGCGGTCAGGTCCAGCGGAAGGCCCGAGAGCTCGAGCTGGCCGCCCGGCTCGAAGGTGAGCCGGCTGCCGCCGGGAAGCCGCGGGGCCGAGTCGGTGCCCGGCGGGCCGCCGTCGCGGGCCTGGCCGTTCTCCCGGCCTCGGTCCGGTTGCCGGCCCTGGTCAGCGGGGGCGAGGACGCTCTCCAACGCCGCGGCGGTCTCGTCCGCGGGGACGGGCCGGCGCGGGTTCGCGACGTCGACGACGAACCACTCGGTCTCGATGCCGACCCGGTTCGTCGTGGCCGCGCCCGGAGCCGGTGAGCCCGGGGCGGCGGGGGTCACGTCCCGGGCGGCGAGGCGCAGGAGATCGTCGAAGGTGGCGATGGGAGTCGCGGCTCCAACCACGGTTGGAGCCGCAGTAGGAACAGTGGTCTCTGTGTGATCTGCTGTGTGATCTGTCCCGCTGATCAACTCGGGTCGAGCGGCCGGTGCCTCCTCGCCGGTCGTGCCCCGTCGTCGGCGTCCAGAAGCCTCAGGTGTCACGCAGGGTGGCATCGAGTGGCTCCTCTCTCGGCGCCTCGATCCTCAGAAGGCGCCTGTCGTGAGGGCGTTCTCCCCACGGCGGCGGCCCGGCTACCCCTCGTGGGGCCGCCGTGGGCTGATGCCCACCCGACACAACCCGTGGTGATGGCTTCCACTTCCCCAAAGGTGGGACATGGGACCTCCGTGATTCTTCCGGTTATTCCACGCTTCAGGGCTGTTGTGGTTGTGAATTGGATGGAAGTGTGACTCTGATGGGGGAGATTCCCGGTAGCGCGCGGTGACCAGGGCACGGCAGACTCGCAGTCACCCCCCTGCGGTCCGCCGAAGCGCGGCGGCGATATAGACCTGACGGGAGGTGGTGACCGCGGACACGTCCGATCGCGTGTCGGCCGGTAGGTCGGCCATGGCCGAATACCTGCGCCGAAGACAGTTGTACGCCGCCGAACGCGGCGACAGATCACGACGGGTGATGATCACTGCGGCGGCGGGCGCCATCGGTGCCGCAGTGCTCGTGGGGCTCGTGTGCGGTGCCGCCGGGCTCGCGGGCGGGACGGTCGCGCAGGTCGCGGTGCTCACCGGGCTGGCCGTGCTCGGTGTCCTGGCCGCCCGGCACTACCGCGTGCCGCCGGAGATCGAGGCCTGGCGGGTGGACGCGGAGGCCGAGCGTCGTACCGCCCGCTCGCTGGACCGCCTCACCCGCGCGGGCTACACCGTCCTGCACGACCGCCAGCTTGCCGACTCGGCGGGCAACATCGACCACCTGGTCATCGGGCCGTCAGGCGCCTGGGTGGTGGAGACCGACGCCCACCGCGGGCCGATCCGGCAGAACGCGGCCGGGGTGTGGGCGGGCAAGGTGCCGCTGCGCGCCATGCTCGGCCTGGTCGCCTGGATGGGCGAGGAGGCCACCGGCCAACTCGTCGCCGAGCTCCCCTCCGGATGGCAGCTCGAGGCACAGTCGGTCGTCGCCTTCGCCCGTACCGAGGTGCCGAACGGCCTGGCCCTGGTCGACGGCGTGCTGCTGCTGCCGATGGCCGGAGTCGCCGACTACATCCTCTCGGCCGGGGTGGTGCTGCGCCCGATCGATGTGGCGATGCTGGTCGACGTCGCCGAGCGGGTGTTCCCTCGCTACGAGGTCGCCGGGCCGCCCCCGTCATGGCCGACCCGCTCGCGGCTGCGCGGCCTGCTGCGCCGGTAACGGCGCCAGGCCTCTGGCGCGGCGCGCCGGGCTCACCCGGTCGCGCCGCGACCGGGTCTGCCCGGGCCCTTCGGCTGGCGCGTCGAGCCGGGTTCAGCCGGGTTCAGCCGGCGGTGTCGGGCCCGCTCGTGCGACCGCCGCGGCCGTGGTGCGGCGGCGAGTCGATGATGTGCGGATCGCCCACCTGGATGTGGTGGAAGCCGTCCCCGGCGAGCGGGGGCGCGGACCAGTGCGGCTGCTCGGCGACGAGGTTCTCCTCGACCTCCTCCGCCGGGTCGTGCCCATACCCGTAGCCACTGTCGTGGTAGCCACCGTCGTGGTGACCGCTGCCCGGGCCGGACCGGTCGCCGGCGGGCGTGCCCGGCGGCGGGTCTCCCAGCGGATGTCCGGTCTCCAGCGCCGGGGCGGCGGCCCGCCGCACGAAGGCCGGTGGCCCCGGGGGGTCGGTCCACGCGCGGGGGGTGAGCTCGGGCGGGTCGAGCTCGCTGGGGTCCAGGTCGTCCGGCACGAGGTTGGTGTCGTCGATCTCGCCGTGCATCTTCGAGCCGTTGAGGACGACCGGGATCTCCAGGTCGCCGACGACGTGCTCGACGTAGAAGGCGCGGTTCTGGATCAGCCACAGCGCGTAGCCCGGGTCCAGGCGGGGGAGCAGGTCGGCGGCCACGTCCGTGAGCCCGAGGGCCTCCTGGGTGTCCGCGATCTGGTCGGACGCCTGCTTGTACAGGATGCGGATCGCGGTCTCGGCGAGCAGGCCCTTGGCGATCTCCACCGAGTCGGGGGAGGCGGAGAGCAGGTCGGAGATGCGGTGCGCCACGATCGCGTTGGCACAGCCCCACTGACGCGCCAGCTTCTGCTGGGCCGACAGCCGGCGGACCAGCCCGGCGAAGCGCATCAGCCGCCAGCACTCGTCGTAGACCACGTAGCGCTGCACGCCGTCCTGGCGCATCAGCGCGGCTTCCATCCATGCCTGCGCACAGGTCATGATCAGCGCGATCATCTCGTCGCTGCCCTGGACCCGCTCCAGGTTCAGCACCGCGATCGGCCGGTCGAAGTCCAACGGGGACGTCGTCGGGCCGTCGAAGAGACCACCGAGAGCACCGTGCGTGAGCCGGCGCAGGGTCAGCGTCGCGTCTCTGGACGCGTCGCGCAGCTCGGTGGCCGTCATCGGCAGCGCCGAGCAGTCCTCCTCGCTCGGGTCGGTCATCGCCTCGAGGACGTGTGGGAGCAGAGGGGTGGCCCAGCGGTCCGGTGTCGCGCCGGTGATCTGCCGGGTGACGACGTCCAGCGCGAGATCGACGGCGGTGTGCTCGGCCGGGGTGAGCGGTACCCCCTTCGCGGTCTCGATCAGTGACGAGAGCAGGGACGAACGCGCCCGCTTCACCTCGCGCGCCCAGTCGGCGTCCGCGATGCCGCGCGGGCGCGGAGGGGCGTCCAGCGGGTTGAGCCGGGTGGACATGCCGGGCCCGATGTATGTCGGCTCGCAGCCGAGCCGGCGCGCGAGCCGGGTGTACTCACCCTTCGGGTCACAGGGGACAGCGGCCTGGTACCCGAAGGCCGAACCCCGCGAGATCAGCGTCTTCAGCAGCGCGGACTTGCGGGAGCCGACGGCCCCGAACACCGCGAAGTTCGGGTTCTCGATCACCTGCTGCCGGTAGAGCTCGAAGACATCGAAGTCGAACGAGTTGCCCGACCAGACATGCCGGCCGATGTACATGCCGGGCGCGTCGAGCCCGGAGTCGACGACGAACGGATAGATCCCGGCGATCTGGGCCGTGGTCTCCATATGGGCTGGTAGGCGCAGCTTGTGATAAGCCCGTCCGGCGAACGGGCCGAGCAGCTTCGGGGGCTGCGCGCCGCGGCGCAGGGCGGCCTGCGCGCGGCGCATCGCGGCCCGTTCGGCGTTGGCCGCGGCCCGCTCGGCTCGCCGCGACCGGCGGTCGTGCGCCGCCGCGGCCTTCGCGCCCCGGCGGCGGGTGCGCGGGCTGCCGCCGAGGTCAACGAACCCGTCGGCGTCGCGGCCGGGATCATGGCCCGGGTCGATCTGGTCGGCGTCGTCGTAGTCGTACTCGTAGTCCGCGTGGTAGTCGTCGCTCGCGCCGGTGCCGCTACCAGGGGCGTCGTAGCGGATCGGGTCGCCCCAGGCGGCGTCGCCCCCCACCGCGGGCGGGCGGGAGGTCACGCAACCCCCACGGCGAGCGGCAGCGCGCCGACGCTGAAGCCCTGGTCCTGCTCGCCGACGAGACGGACCATTTCGAGGCGGCTGCGCGAGGCCAGGGTCTCGGCCTCACCGCAGGCGTCCGCGAGCGACTCGAGGTCGTCGGCGGAGACGGTGACGAACCCGTGGAACCGGAAGGCGCCGAAGCCCGCGATCAGCTCCTGCTCACGGCGTTCGACCTCGTCGGCCTCGGCCACATCCCGCTGGGTCGTGACCTTGCCGACCTTGTCCCGCATCTGCTGCTCACCGAGGTGCGCCATCCGGCGCCGGTTGACCGCCTTCTCCGCCTTCCTGCCGGGCAGCGGCTCCACGACGAGCGACACCGTGCGCCGGCACGTGGTCTCCATCAGCAGCGGCGCGAGGAAGGCTGCCGGTGAGGGAACCCGGGGCCAGCCGTTGATCCAGTACGTGGTGTGGAAGCCGGAGTCGGTGCGGTAGTGGTCCCAGGCGTTGACCGTCCGGACCGGGCCGGCGATCGCCGGGTCGATGCCGGACGGCAGGCCCTTCAGCCCACCCGCGAGGTCGGTGCTCGCCCCACCCCGCGCATCGATCATCTCGATCGAGTACGGGTCGTAGGTGGTGCGGATGACCGCGGCCAGCGCCCGCGGTGGCAGCCAGCCGACGGTGCTGATCGACGCCCTGGCGAGTGCCGCCTCCATCGTCCGCAGCTCACCGAGCAGGACGGCGCACGCGGCCTGGTCGCCGCCGCCGGCGCGTTGGATCGCCCGGCGGGCGTCCTTCGCCCGGAGCTGGAAGGAAAGGTAGGTCTCGTGCCGCTGCGCCACCGGCCCGGCCGCGTCGATGACCTGCTCGTACGCCTGCGACGCCCACGAGTCGTCGTGATGACCGCGCACCCGCCAGTGCCGCTGGAGCTGGTCGCCCGAGTCCGGCAGCGTCCGCTCCAGCCACTGGATGCGGGACAGCTTGCCGCCACCACCGGTGAGACCGGCCAGCAGTTCGCCCCAGGCATCCACCCGGGCCTGCTGGTCCCCGGACTCAAGCAGCGCGAACTGGCTGCCCTTCACCTGGAGGACAGCGGTGTAGGTCTGCTTCTTCACGTCCTTGACGACAGCCACGTACCGGCTGCCACCGACCGGAACCGACAACATGACCAGGGTCGACAGCGGCCCTGGCAGGACCGTCCTGGTGATCCGGTCGTCGCCGGGACCGAGCCGGAAGAACCCTCCACGGAACACCGTCTCGCCCGTCACCTTCTGCATCGTGAAGCCGAACACGATCGGCACCCACTGGTCGAGGTTACGATCCTCCACCCGGACGAACGCGACGAAGGCGAACCCCGCGGCAAGCAGCAGCCACACGGGCACGAATACCAACGGCGAACGCAGCGCTCCCAGCACACAGAGCATCACGCCGATCAGGAGCGCGAGCTGAGGCCAGCGCATGCCGAGGAGCACACCGCCGCGTTCCAGCGGCCCGAAGCGGTAGCTGCGTTCAGCGGCCATGAGCTGCTCACCCACCCCCGGTACGCGCCGGCGGGGTGACCCGCGGCTGTGGTGACGGCGTCACCGGGGGCCTGCCGGCCGAGGCGCCCGCCGATCCGCTCGGCGCGGACGCGGTACTGCGCCCGCCGCCTGACGTGCCCGGACGGGCCGCGCCGCCGCCACCTGACGTGATCGCCCGCGCTGTCTGGGGCCGCGCGGTGGACGTAGCCCGGACCGAAGCGGTCGCCCGCGTGCCGCTGGACGCCGCCTCGCGGCCGCCGGCCACAGCCGGGGCCGCGCCCGAGCGGGTGACCCTGGCACGAACGCCGCGGACCGCCGCGGTTCCGGCGGTTCCGCCAGCCGCCCCCGCGGCGGCCCGGGCCGGAACTCCGAGCGGGGAGCCGACGCCACCGCGACCCGGGCGAACACTCGGGCGGGCCGTCGGCACACCGGCGCCCGCGATGGCACCGGCGTCGCCGAGCATTCCCCGGTTCCGGGTCTGCAGACGCGAGCCGATCCCACGGAACGTCTCCCGGGACGAGGAACCGAGCAGAGCACCCGCTCCGTGCCCGAACGATGCGGCGCTGCGGCGCCCGGCCGATCCGACCGCGCGCATGAGCTGGACGTCGGCGAACCCGAGCAGGTGCATCAGCATGAACGGCGAGAACACCGCCGCGATCATCACAACGACACCACTGAGAATGCTCAGCGTCTGGTCAACGGCCGATCCACTGGGATCCTGGGCGATGCCCGCCCCGAGGGCAAATATTGCGTAGATCACCGGCTTCGCAAAAATCAGCGCCACCAGCATCTCGGTGGCCCGCTTCATCCAGGCACTCGTCGTCATCGTCGGCTGGCCCGCCAGGTACAGCGGGATGAACACGGCCACGACGATGATCGCGACCTTGCGGATGTAGAGCACCACGAACAGCGCGAACGAGAAGATCGCCACGAGCAGCGACAGCACCAGGTCGAGGGCGAAATTGCCCTGTTCGGGTAGTTGTCGCAGCTGCCCGACCAGGTCGGCGCCCAGCGCCTTGTTGTCGCCGAACGCATCCGCCATGCCGTCCGAGGCGGCGAGGACCATCTGCAGCAGCGTCAGGGCGATGAACGACCCGATGATCGCCGTGCCGGTTGTGGCGAGGGCCCGGACGAACACGTGCGGATCGCCCCGCAGGGCCGCCACGGTGCAGGAACAGAGGAAGAGCCCGGTGACGATCAGCACCGACATGCCGAAGACGATGTTGTAGTTGTCGACGACATATTGCGCGTTCAGGTCGACCGCTGTCTTCTGCGCCGCAAAGCTGAAGACAGACGACGACAGGTCGGCCGCCATGTTACAGAAGGCTTTACCAACCGAACTCAAAAACTCGTCAGCCGCACCACCAGCTAGGCCCGCGATTGCATCGCCAATGCCAGATACTGGATTTGGAACAGCCAGGATCTCCACTGTAGGAGTGGCAGTCATGATGTCACCCCCGAAAGAGCGAAGCGCTCGAAGGCCTCTGAGCTTCGCTCAGTCATAGCGTGTCCTTCTACTCCACCTGAGACGTCACGAAGCTTCCAATCCGAGCCGTCCCAGTTTATCGTACATATATCGGTGCCCCAATGCATGGCGGGTTGCAGATTGGGGCTTTCTCCGCTTACTCCAGCAGCAATAGCAGAAAGTACTTCGACTTTACTTTCGCCGCCATTGAAATTGCTGACACGATATCCAATAACTCGATGATTCAAGGTGAATTGTGGAGAGATTACCGAGGGAACGCCAAAATTTTTTGCTGTCTCCGCGTCGATCCCGGAGAGCAGGTCGGAAAGCCTCTTTGCAGTCTCTTCGTCTGAGATCGAAAGAATCAAGTCATGTGATCTCGTGTGCTCGCGGTTGCGTGCCATGCTGGTCGCCGCGATGTAGTTTCCGCAGGCGCTTATTGCGCCGGCTTCTGTGTGTGGGTAGCCGACGGGCACGCCGAACTGGTTGACCCGGGTGGGTGCTCCGATCGGGCTGTCGCCGGCCGCGGGCGCCGCGGTCGCCTCGCTGCTCGGCGGCACCACCACGGCAGGCGTCCCGGTCGGGGGCGCCTCGGTGGGCACGTCGGAGACGGGCTCCGGGTCGGCCGAGGCCTTGGGACCGTCGTCCGATGAATTCCGTCCCATGAAGAAGCCGAGCGCTCCGGCCCCGATCGCGCTCACCGTGGCTGTCGCGACGATGACGATGATCAGGCGCCTGATCGCCCACTCTGCCAGGCTCACCAACGCCTACTCCCCTCCCGTGCCGGCAGGGTCATCATCGCAATGTCGGGGCCCAGATACCCCCGGAACCGCTTAGAAGCCTGTGGACGGCAGCTCATGGACCACGTCGGGGTCATCGACGACGTCTTCGGCGGGCTGGGGGGCAACAGTCTGGACCACGGCGGGTGGGCGCATGCCGTTCGTATCGTCGGTGCTGTTGGATGCCGAGGCGCCCGTCGCCAGGAAAAAGTTGACGAAGGCAGCGGCGGCGCCCACCAGGAACGCCAGGCCGAAGCCGGCCAGTACGCCGCTCTTACCCACCATCGAGGCGCGGTCGAGGCCCATGCGCTCGCCGAGCGCCCACGCGATTCCGCCGAGGAGCACGGCGGCCACGGCGGCGATCACGGCGTAGGCCGCAAGTCCGTTGACCAGGTCTTTCAAGGCGTTGATGCCGGGCGCCTTCGAGTCGTCCGGGTTGACCTCCACGGCCAGAATGGCCGCTGCCGAGGCCGCGGCTGCATCGACGATCATCGTGGTTCCCTTCCTGCGGGCGGTTGGCCGCCCGGACGATCCGGCCCGGACACCCGCGTGGGTGTGCTTCCGTGCCGCAGGTCGCCAAATGATACGCCCGACACCTCTGCGTGATCAGTATCGGCGTTGCGTGGCAACACCGGAGCGGTGCGTATCGGTCGTTCGAACTGCGGTTGAAAGGAGGGATGTTCTCCGCCGGCCGGTGTCCCGACATCAGCGTTGGCGATGCCGGCGAGCGCGTCGACGGTCTCGGCCGCCAGCCGGAGGTAGGACCTCCTGGTCGCCCACCGCAGCCGCGGGATGCGGACCGGGGTCCCCCTGCTCGGGTCGAGCCGCGGGTCGTACGGGACCCGCACGATGCCGTCGACGTGGCGGGCCAGCCGCGCCGTGGCGGTGCGTGTGCGTGGTGACGGGCGGCCGCGGCGGGGCGACACGACGGCCGCGATCACCGCGGGACCCGTCCGCTCGTGCGGCGGGTGGCCAGGGCCCTGGCCTGACGGGGTGCGCTCCCGCGCGCTCACGCCGACCTCCGCGAGTGAGCCCTGGGGATCGCGCAGGTCAGCGAGGGTGGCCTCGAGGTCGGACGCGGTCGCGAGGGTCACGAGGAGGATCACATCGGCGGCGCGGATCGCTTCCGGGGTCAGCGGTGCGGTCGCGGGGGCGTCCATCAGGATCAGCGGGTACGCGTGACCGAGCGCCCCCAGGGCGGAGCGCAGCATGGCCGGGGTGATCGGCTCGTCGACCGGCACCAGCGCGTTCGTGGTCTCCTCGTCGCCGACCGGGCGGTCGACCGGCAGCACGTCAAGGTCGAAGACGCTGCCGGACCGCCGCGCGCCGACGAGCGAGCGCAGCTCGTCGGGCGTCGCCTTGGCGGTGGAGCGGCGCCGGCGGGCGATGTCCGCAACCGTGGTGGTGCCTCGGCTGCCGACCCGCGCGACCAGGTTGTCGCCCCGCGACTCGTCGATCTCGGCGCTCTCCGACGAGGTGGGCGGCACGAAACCGGGCGTGGCGGCCCCGGGGTAGAGATCGATCGCGAGCACCGGCTCGGCACGCACACCGGCCAGGGTAAGTCCGACGACCCCGGCCAACGTGGTGGTGCCGGAGTAGGGGAACAGGGAGGTCACGGCGATCCGCCACGAGCCCGGCAGGGCCACCGCGGCCCGGTCCGAGAGAGTGATCCGTAGCGGGATCTCCTCCCATGGCTCGAGGTCGTCGAGGTCGGCCCAGGGCTCCTGCCAGGGCCACAGGCCCTGGCCTGGGCCCTGGTCGGTCAGTGCCGGCGCGCGGTCGGCGCCGGTGCCCGGCCTCGGGAGGTGACCGGCGGGAACCAGCTCGGTCGAGGGCCGCGGGAGCACGTCGGACGTCCGCTCGGGTGCCGCGACGCCGTGACCAGCCCAGGCCGCGTCCGTGGACGCGGCCTCGTCGGCGGGCGGCGCTCCGCCTGTTGACGGGCTTCCGGCCGCGGCCGAATCGTCGGTCTCGGTCTCGGTCTCGCCGGCCGCCGCGCCCCGCCGGGTGCGCTCGGCCGGGCCGCTGCCGCTTGCGGGATCGCCGGGCGGGGCCGCCTCGCCCGGCTGGGCGGGCTCCCCGAGGCTGACCGGTTCGCCGGCCTCCTGCCAGGCGTCGACGGCGCCCCACACGGGAGCACCGGTTGACTCGTCGTTCCCGGCATCCGGCGCCGGATGGGGGGCCCAGGGGTCGTAGTAGGACCCGCTGCCCGGCTGGTCGCCGCTCGGCGAGCGGCTTTCCATCGGGAGACCACCGAGCTCCATGGGGAGACCACCAAGCTCCACCGGGGGGCCACCGAGCGACGGATCCACCAGCGGGACGTCGGCCTGCCCGTAGCCCTGAGAGGGCCACGCCGGGGCCGGCGAGCCAGCTGCCTCGCCGGGCGCGAGCGGCTCGGACCGGTCATACGGCCCTTGCGCGTCGGATGGGTGGCGCGGGTCGGGCGCCCCGGGCGCGCCGGTGGTCTCGGGCGAACGGAAGGCATCCGGGGCGTGGAAGGCGTCGGCGGGGTGCAGACCCGTGGGCGCGTCGAACGGCCCTGGCCCCATGCCCGGCGTGGGCTCGCCGAACGAGCCACCGGACGCGGGACCAGCCGGTGGTGAACCCGCCGCCGGGTGGTCCGCCTGTGGCGATCCCGTGGCCGGGGCGGGCCATGCGGTCGATCCCGTCTCCGGCCCCGCCGGCGGGGGGCTGGCGGCGGGGGTCCTGGGCGCGAGGGCGGACGGGCGCCCGGGACGGCGCGGGCCGGCCGACGTCGGCCGGCGGCTGGGCGGGGGCGCGCTGGTGCCGCCCGATCCGCCGGCCCGCCGGACCGGCGCCTCCGGCGCCTCGGGACGCTGAGAACGCGAGGCTGCGGACCCAGCCGAACCGGCGGCCCGGCCGGTTCCACCGGACCGCGCGCCACCGGACCGCATCGCGCCCGAACCACCGGCACTCGAGCTACCGGAACCCGAAGCACCGGAACCTGACCCGCCGGAACCAGGACGGGCCGCACTACCGGGAGTGCTCGAACCCGCGTACCCACCCGAGCCGGCTGACGAGCCCGGGCTCCCGGTGGCTCCGGCGCCGCCGGGGGTGCCCGGAGCGGCCGTGGTGCTCGTGCCGGCGGCGGCCGCTGCCGCAGCGGCCGCCGCGGCCGAGGTCGCGGGCGGGAAGCTCGGGTCCTTGCGGCCCATCGGCGCCGGCGGCGGGACGGCGCGGGGTGTGGCGGCCCGGCGCAGCATCGGCCGGCGCGGCGGGGCGGAGCCGTCGAGGGAGCCGTCGGGCGAGTCGACCGCCGCCGCGGCGCCCGCGTCGAACCGCCGTGCCTGGTCAGCGGCCCTGGGCGATTCGGGGCGCGGCGAACGGGGCGGCACGGCGCGGCCGCCGCGGGCAGCGTCGCCGGGCGGAACGGGCGTGCCGGGCGGAACAGACGACCTCGGCGGGACGGGCCCGGCTGCCGGCGGCGTGCGCGGCAGGCGCCGCCCCCGACGCTGCCCGGGCTCGCGCGGCTCCGGGGCGGTGCCGCGGGTCATGCCCGTCCGGCCTGATCCCGATATGCCGGACCGGCCTGCGGGGGGCGGGTCGCCGGACACCGCATCCTCTAGATGGAACGCTTGGTCCTGCCACGATCCGTCACCATCGTCGGTGGCGGAGACATCGTCGGGATCGCCGCGCCGACGGTTCCGACGGCGGGCAGCTCGGGCCGCCGAGCGGTCGTCGCTCTCGCCATCGCGAGCCGGGAGCTTGGCCGCGGATGGCGTAGGTGAGGGGATTCGCGCACCTATCAACGAAACGGGCCGCGCGTCCCCTTCCTCGCCGTACGGTGCCTGTGGCACATCGCTCACGCGCCGTCGCCCTCCTGGCAGGTCTGGGCTGATTGCAGGTCTGGGCTAGTTGGTGCCAGTTACGGTTACTTACTGTTACTTGCTCTCGGCTGCGGTCGGATCGATGTAACACGAGCCGTTCAAGTATGACAAGCGCCAGTTGGGACTCGCCAGGGCGGGCATTGCGGTGTTAGCCTCCCTCGCCGGTGCGTACCGGCGGACGATCGCCGGCTGAGAAAGGGGCCCTGGGTGGTGCAGGACGGCTTCTCGGTGGCCTCGTCGCGCCCGGCGCGGATGCCCGCGCGGCCTGTCTCCAGGACCGCGGAGCCGATGGCCCCGCCCGCCGCGTCGGGCGCTCCACCTGCGACGACGCCCCGCCCGCCGCGTCATGCGGACGACGACGACGTGCTGACCGTCGACGAGTTGGTCTCCTGGCTGCGGCTGTCCGAGAGCACCGTGCTCAAGCTCCTGTCGGAGCGCGCGATCCCGGCACGCAAGGTCGGGCATCAGTGGCGGATCCGCCGCGGCCGGGTTCGTGACTGGTTGGACGGCCACGAGTGAGACCACGCGGGAACGAGAGAGAATCACCGCATCGGCACTTTGGTTGCTCTCGGTCTAGGGCACCCGCGGCCTCCGTGATTTTGATCTCGTCGCTGCTGGTGGTCACGGCCGGGTGCGGGGCGATCGGCGACGCCACCCAACCGCCACCCTCGGCGACCACCGGGCCTCCGCCGGGCGCCAGCCAGGCCCCCGGCCCCCCGCTCGCCACCGCGACGGCCGACCCTCAGAGCACGGTCGATCCCACAGACCCGGTCTCCGTGGCGCGGGACTGTTTCACGAAGTGGCAGTCGTTCGACGCGCGGACCGACTCCGGCCCGTCGGCCGGGGTCGAACGCGCCCGTGACTGTCTGACACCGGATTTCGCCGCGGAGCTGAGCGGATCCGGCGCCGGCGCCCCGGCCTCCGGCGAGCCCGGCACCGGCGGTCCGGCCGCCGACCCGCAGGCCGGACCCGCCTGGGACAAGCTGCGTGCCGCCGGCACGCGGTCGACCGTCACGGTGCTCGCCGCGACCCCCGTCGGCGGCGCGGACACGACCGCATCCGGGCAGGTGTCGCTCCTGCTCAACGTGCGCCGGGAGACCGTGACCGGTGACGGGCCGCCCGAGGTCACCGTCTCCACGCCCGCGGTGACGATGCTCGTCGGCACCGACGGCACCTGGCGCCTTGCCGGCGCCGACCTCGCGAACGCCGCCGGCGACGCGCCGGGCCGGTAGCGGCGAGACGGACGGGGGCGGCTGGGATGGCGCTGAGATCGGGCCGGCGGAGAAGCTGGCTGGTCTGGCTGGGCGTCGGCGGCTTCGTGACCGTCGCCGGAGCCTTCCTGCTGATCTCCGTCCTGATCCTGCTGATCGCCGCGCCTTTCCTGGACGACAAGAACATCGGTGGCCGCACGATCGTCAACTCCGAGGGCATCCCGGCGGAGTACGTCCAAATGATCATTGACGCGGCCAACGCGGCGGGGTGCCCCGAGGTCACGCCCTCACTGCTGGCGGCGCAGCTGCGCCAGGAGTCCGGGTTCAACCCCCGGGCGCAGTCGCCGGTCGGCGCGATGGGCATCGCCCAGTTCATGCCGGGCACCTGGGCCTCGCACGGCACCGGCGACGTGTGGAACCCGGTGGACGCCATCCCGGCCGCGGCGCGCTACGACTGCGCGGTGGCTGCGTCGGTCGCGTCCGTCCCGGGGTCGGGGCAGGAGAAGATGCTCGCGGCCTACAACGCCGGGCCCGGTGCCGTGCTCGCGTACGCCGGTGTGCCGCCCTACCCGGAGACGCGCAACTACGTGCGCACCATCCTGGCGCAGGCGCAGGTGTACGGCGACGCCCTCGACACCGGGGAGACGGTCTCCGTCGAGGCGCTGGGTCCGGTGATCGACTTCATGCGCTCCCAGATCGGCAAGCCCTACGTCTGGGGGGCGACCGGACCGGGAGCCTGGGACTGCTCGTCGCTCGTCCAGGCCGCCTACCGGATGATCGGCATCTCCATCCCCCGGGTGACCACCGACCAGCTCGCCTTCGGCCCGCGCGTGTCGGGAGTCGACCCGCAGCCCGGCGACCTGCTGTTCATCCCCGGTTCGGACGGAACGGCCCTGGCTCCGGGCCATGTCGGCATGTACATCGGGAACGGGCAGGTCATCGCAGCGAAGGGAGCACGGTGGGGGGTCGTGCTCTCGGAGCTGTCGGACTGGACGACGGTCGTCGCGGTCACCCGTCCGCTGGCCCGCGACTTCTGACGGGAACGGGGCGGGTCAGACGGCCACGTCGGAGACGAAGTTGCTGAGGCCGTCGGCCACGGAGCCCAGCGCGCCGACCGCGCTGTGGATCACATCGGCTGCGTCTCCCGGCGAGTTGACCATGTAGAACAAGACGAAGATGGTCACACCCCACGGCCAGATCAGTTGCTTCATGTGGGTCCTCCCGAGGAGCTGTGGGCAGCCGGCGGCGTCGGCGACCGGTGCTGTTGGTAACCGTCGGCGGTTACCGACAGCACAGGTGTACTGACTTCGAGTAGCGGTCGCAAGAGGAACCGCCGTGCCACGGCGGGGTCCGCGCCGGGCCTACCGGTGGTCCTCCGGTGCCTCGATGTGGCGTCCTCGACGGGGGTGTGGCCTTCGTCCGGCCGCCGCCGGACCCGGCTGGCGTGGGCGGCGCCCGGATGCCGGGAACGCCTGTCGTCGCGCGAACACCGCCATGTGTCGGAAGACACAGAGTGGACAGTGGTTAGACCATCCGTAGCCAGTAGTCGGGCCGGAGGATCAACGAGTGTACTGATCCATGTCGCTCCGGGCAGGTTGACGTCGACTCCCTGCTCGGAGCGACAGCCAGCCGTCCCGTCCGGTTACCTGGAGTAATGATCGCTCGGGTCGATCAGGCAGGAGGGATGCTCTGGGCGAAGCGGAAGACGTTGTCCGGGTCGTAGGCGCTCTTGACCGACCGCAGGCGCGGCAGGTTCGTCCCGTAGTACGCCTCCGCCCAGTTCCTGAGCTCCGGATCGATGTAGTTCTGGTAGGCCGATGCCGACACATGGGGCGCCATGGCCGCCACCGTGGCCCGCAGCCACTCGGCGTTGCGGCGGCGCAGGTCGGCGCTGTCCCGCACGTCGTAGCCGGCGATGTACTGCGCGCTGGCCAGCACGTCGCGGTGCACGAACGCCGTCTCCCCCGCCCCGACCCGGCCGATCGCGCCGCCCCAGGAGTCGAGGATGACCCCGCCGGAGCGCAGACCGGCCTCCCGCTGACGGCTCTCGATCGCGCCCAGCAGCGCCTCCGACCCGGCCGCGGACAGCGGCTCGGTGAGGAAGTTCGAGGCGGCGAGCTGGGCGACCCGTTCCAGGGCCCCGCCCGGGCTCCGCCCGGCGAGATGGCACTGCGCGACCGTCCGCCCCGAGCAGCCGGCCTCGATCAGCATCGCCTCCAGCGGTTCCCGCTGGGCGGCGAAGGTGGACGTCGGCGCGCTGCCCACGGCGTCGACCAGCTCCGCCAGCAGCGCCCGGGCCGACGACGGAACCCCGGGCGGTTCGCTGATCACGCCGCTGATCCGGATCGTGGGCGTCCCGGTCCCGTTGGGCGTCGGCGCGGTGGTGATGACACAGGTCGACCACAGTTCGTCCGGTGCGCCCGGGCGCAGGTTCCACTCCTGCCAGGCCGCGACGACGACGGCGGCCGCCGCCCACGGCCAGCGGTAGGTGAACAGGGTCAGCGGGGTCGCCCGGTGGGTGGCGAAGGTGAAGGACGTGACCACGCCGAAGTTGCCGCCGCCGCCGCCACGCAGCGCCCAGAACAGGTCGGCGTCGCGTTGGCCGTCCACCTGGATGATCTCGCCGGAGGCGAGGACCACCTCGGCGGCGAGCATCCGGTCGCAGGTCAGGCCGTGGCGCCGGCCGACGACCCCGATCCCGCCGCCGAGCGTCAGCCCGGCGATCCCGACCGTCGGGCAGGAGCCGGCCGGTAGCGCGGCGCCCGCTGCCGCGAGCTGGGCGTAGACGTCCACGAGCTGGGCGCCGGCGCCGATCGTCGCGATCCCGGAGCCGGGGGTTCCGGTGCCGCCGGTCGCGCCGCCCATCCCTGACCGGATTCCCGGGTGCACCGCGTTCAGGGTGGAGACGTCGAGGAGCAGGCCGCTCGTCGTCGAGTAGCCGCCGTAGCTGTGCCCGCCCGCGCGGGCGGTGAACGGGATGCCGGTGGACCTGGCGAAGGCCACACCGGCGGCCACATCGGCCGGGGAGGCACAGTAGGCGATCGCCCGCGGCCGGATCCGGTCGAAGGCCGGGTCGAAGAGCTGGCTGGCGGTGGGGTACTCGGCGCCGCCGGGCCGGACCAGCCGGCCGGAGAGCCGGTCGGCGAGCCGGCTCCAGTCCCGCTCGGTCGGCTCGCCGTTGTCGTCGCCGCCGCAGCCGGCGAGGCCCGCGCCGAGCCCACCCGTACCGAGCGCCACCAGGCCCGCCCCGGCGAGCCGCAGCGCCCCGCGCCGATCGAACATCCTGCCTGTCTCGTCCATCCCCGCCCGGCCCGTAGCACCTCGCCCGGACTGTTTACTCCTCCGCCTGCCGCAGAACGGTCGTCACGGTGCGGTCGAGGGCGATTCGCCGGACGACACCGTAGCTGCCCTCGCTCACGTACACGGCGCCGGAAGTGTCGACCGCCAGCCCCGTGGGGGAGGAGATGCGGGTCTCGGTGGCCAGGGCGCCGTCCGCGTCGTCCGCGGTGGACTCGTCGCTGCCGGCGAACGTCGTGATCTTACCGTCCGGAGTGACCATCCGGATCACGTTGTTGTACGTGTCGGCGATGTAGAGCTCGCCTGCCGGGCCGAGGGCCAGGTCCTGCGGGGAGGCGAGCAGCGCGTCGACCGCGGGCCCGTCGTCGCCCTCGTACCCGGACTGCCCCGGCTTGCCGGCGACGAGCGTGATCTTTCCGTCCTTCGTGATCCTGCGGACGGTGTGGGCGCTGCTGTCCGCGACGTAGAGGGTGCCGTCGTCGGCGAGTGCGAGCCCGGACGGCGAGGTGAGGGTGGCGTTCACCGCCGGCCCGCCGTCGCCGGCCGTACCCGACTCGTCGGCGTTGCCGGCCACCACCGAGATCAGGCCATCGGTGGTCACCTTGCGGACGCGGTAGCCGGCGGTGAGGTAGAGGGTGCCGTCCTCGGCGGCGACCACCGCCGAGGGACCGGACAGCTTCGCGCCGACGGCGCGGCCCGCTCCGCCGCCGAAGCCGGTGCCCGGCCCCGCGCCGGCGACCGTGGTGATGGTCGTGTCGTCGTTGACGCGGCGGACGCGGCCATCGTCGCTGTCGGCGATGTACACCTCGCCGCCGGGGCCGACCGCGACCCCGGCCGGCCCGATCAGGTTCGAGGCCACGGCCGGGCCGCCGTCGCCGAGCACGGGGGTGGGGGACGGGGACGGGCTGGCGCTGCCGGTGGCCGTCGCGCTGCCGGTGGCCGTGGCGCTGGGCACGGGAGCGGGCGGGCCGACCCCGGCGATCCGGGTGACCACGCCGTCCGTGCCGAGCCGGAGCACCTGGCCCTGGCCGGACGAGCCGCCGCCGTCGACGACGTAGAGGGAGCCGTCCGGACCGACGTCGATGCCCTCGGTGGTGTAGAGGCCCCTGACCTCCGCGGCGGCGCCGTTCCAGGCAGGGCGGTCGGGATCGTCGCCGGACCCGGAGACCCAGAACCCGATGCCGATCGCCGCGGCGAGGACGGCGAGGGTGGCGACCGAGGCGATCAGCGCCGTCGGGCGCCGCGGGCCGCGCCGGCCGCCGTTCGCGTGCCGCCGTCCGCCGGCGCCGGCCTGATCGACCGCGGTGGGTGCCAGCGTCGCGTACGGACCGGAGCCGCCCCGGCCGGCCTGAGGCCGTCCGAGGTGCGCGGCGAGTTCTCCTGGGGTGGGGGTGGTCCCCTGGGTGTGGCCGGCGGCGGCGAGGATCTCGTCCGGCAGCCGCACCGGCACCTCGCTGGCCGTCAGCCAGCCTGGTCCGAAGACCGTGGTCGCCGCCGTGGCGAGCGCGAGCGCGAAGTCGCGGGCCGTCGGCGGGCGCCACCCCGGCTCCTTGGCGAGCGCCGAGAGAATCACCGCCGCCAGCGGCGGCGGCGCCTCGACCAGCGGCAGCGGGGCCACCGACAGGTGGTGGTGCAGCAGCGCGGGGACGGTCAGCCCCGACGGGAACGGGGTCCGTCCGGCGAGCAGCTCGTAGAGGACGACGCCGAGCGAGTAGAGGTCGGTGCCCGGCCCGAGGCGGCTCCCGGTGATCTGCTCCGGCGCCATGTAACGCGGGGTGCCGACGAGGCCGGTCGTGGTCGCCGCCGTGGTCTCGAGGATCTTGGCGATGCCGAAGTCGGTGACCTTGGGGATGCCGTCCCCGGTGAAGAGGAGATTGTCCGGCTTGATGTCGCGGTGCAGCACGCCCCGGTCGTGCGCGGCGGCCAGCGCGCTCGCCGCGGCCAGCCCGATCGCGCAGACGGCCCGCGGGTCGCGCATGGCCGGGCCGCGGTTCTTCAGGCTGCCGCCGGTGAGCTGCTCCATCACGAGCAGGCACAGGCCGTCGCGCTCGACGTAGTCGTAGATCCGCACGACGTGCGGATGGTCCAGCCCGGCGAGGACACGGGCCTCGGCGAGGAACCGCCCGCGCAGGTCGCCATCACTGCCGCTGTGGCCGTCGCCGCCCGGCTCCAGCAGGACCTTGACGGCGACGTCGCGGTCGATCAGCCGGTGCCGGCCGGCCAGGACGGCACCGAAGCCGCCCCGGCCGAGCTCGCCACCGAGCTCGTATCCGGTCAGGGCCGCGGCGACGCGGTTGGTGTCGACGAATGTCACGTGACGGCCCCCCGCCGGGCCGCGTGCACTGCTCGCTGTCGGGTCATCTCCGCGCCGCCCTACTGCGCGACCGTCGTGATCGTCCCGTCCGGAGCGATGCGGCGCAGCCGGTTGTTGCCCGAGTCGGCGATGTAGAGCGCGCCGTCGGCGTCCTCGGCGACCGAGCTGGGCTCGTTGAACTGGGCGGCCGCGGCCTGGCCCCCGTCGCCGCCGGAACCCTCGGCCCCGGTGCCGGCGATCGTGGTGATCGTCCCGTTCGGGTCCACCTTGCGGACCCGGTTGTTCCCGTAGTCGGCGATGTAGATCTCCCCGCCGTTGCCGAGGGACACCGACGGGACGGAGAGCTGGGCCGCGGTGGCGGGGCCGCCGTCGCCGGAGAAGCCCTTCTGCCCGTTGCCCGCGACCGTGGTGATGATCCCGTCCTTGGTGATCTTCTGGATGGTGTTGCTGCCGAGGTTGGCGATGTAGAGCGTTCCGTCGTCACCCAGCTCGACGTCGTTCGGGCCGTCCAGCTTGGCCGCGGTGGCGGGGCCGCCGTCGCCGGAGTAGCCCTGGAGGCCGGTGCCGGCGATCGTGTTGATGATCCCGTCCGGGGTGATCTTCCGGATGCGGTGGTTGTCGTAGTCGGCGATGTAGATCGAGCCGTCCGGGCCGATGGCGACCTTCTCCGCGCTGTTGATCTGGGCGGCCGTGGCCGGGCCGCCGTCGCCGGAGAAGCCCGCGGTGCCGGTGCCGGCGATCGTGTTGATGATCCCGTCCGGGGTGATCTTCCGGATGCGGTAGTTCTGTGCGTCCGGGATGTAGATGTTGCCGTTCTTGTCCGGCACCGCGGAGCCGGGGCCGTTGAGCTTGGCGGCCGTGGCCGGGCCGCCGTCGCCGCTGTATCCGTCCGCGCCGGTACCGGCGAGGTCGGAGACCTCCCCGGTCCTGGCGACCTTCTGAATCCGGTCGGACGACAGGCTCGTGATGAACAGCGTGCCCTGCGGGTCGATCGCGACGCTGTACGGGCTGAGGCCCTGCACCGTCACCGGCGTTCCGGTGTAGGCGACACCGGGGACCGGGAGCACCGACACCTGGTCGCGGCCCGAACCGCTGTCGTCGCTGCTGCTGCCGCCCGACAGGCCCACGATGAGGCTGATGGTCAGCACCACGACCACGGCGGCGGCGACGGCGGCGAGGATCAGCGTCCGGTTGTTGCGGTTCGGGGGTCCCGGCTGGGGGCGGTGGCCGCCCATGGGCGGCCGTGGCGGGGCCTGGTGCGCGGGCGGGCGGGGCCCGGAGCCCTGCCAGCCCTGGCCACCGAAGTTCTGGGCGCCGGTGGGCCGCGGACCGCCCGGCCCCGGCTGGCCCGGGCCGGGCTGCCTGGGCTGCCCTGGCTGGCCGCCGTAGCCGGGGACGGGCCGCGGCGGCGGCGTGGAGTTGGGCGGGCCCATGGGGCCGGGGGGCCGGGGCGTCGCGGCGGGTGGCGTGAGCGGCATCGGCTGCGGGGTGGCCCCGCCGGGCTGGCCGTAGCCGCGCCAGCCGCCAGGGGGCGTTCCGGGAGTCGGCCCGGGCCGGCCCTGACCGCCCGGCACACCCTGCCCGGGCATGACCGGCGTGGCGCCGGGGAAGCCCGAGGTGGACGGATGCCCGCCGGTCGGGCGCATCTGCTGGTTGGGCCGGGGCCCGCCGGGCCCGAAGCCGCCGCCGACGGGCTGCTGCGGGCCGGAGCCCGGCACCGGGCCGCGGTAACCGGGGCCGCCCGGCTGCCCGGGCGCGTAACCGGGCCCGCCGGGCCTGCCAGGACCACCAGGACCACCAGGACCACCAGGACCCGGATAGCCGCCCGGGCGCGTGGCGGCCGGGAACCCGCCGGAGTTCCCGGAGGTGGTCGAGCCGCCGATCACGCCGCGGATCTCGTCGTCCACCCGCAGCTTGACGTCCGAGCGCGCCACCCAGTTCGGCCCGTACGTGCCGGCGCTGGCGCGGGCCAGCTCGAGGGCGAACTCGGAGGCGTCGGAGAAGCGGGCGCCCGGGTCCTTGGCCAGGGTCCGCATGATGACCGCCGAGATCGCCGGCGGCACCGTCGTGAGCGGGTCGGGCATCACGGTCAGGTGGTGGTGGGTCAGCGGCTGCACCGCCATCGGACGTCCGAACAGCGGCCGCTCGGCGAACATCTCGTAGAGGACGCCGGCCAGCGCGTACAGGTCGGTGGCGGGGAACAGCCGGGCGCCCATGATCTGCTCGGGCGCCATGTAGCGCGGTGTGCCCAGGATGGCGCTGGCCGTGGTCTCCGCGCCGTCGAAGATCTTCGCGATGCCGAAGTCGGTGACCTTGAGCAGCCCGGCGCCGTCGAACATGATGTTGTCGGGTTTGACGTCGCGGTGCAGCACGCCCTGGCGGTGCGCGGTGGCGAGCGCTGCCGACGCGGCGACGCCGACGGCGCAGATCGTCTCCGGGGAGAGCTTCCCGGCGGTCATCCGCTGCTTGAGGGTGCCGCCGGAGAGCAGCTCCATCACCAGCAGGCAGGTTCCCTCGTGCTCCACGTAGTCGTGGATGCGCACGATGTGCGGATGGTCGAGCTCGGCCAGGACGCGGGCCTCGGAGAGGAAACGGGCGCGCAGGTCGGGGTCGTCGGTCGTGTCAAGGAGGATCTTGATCGCGACCTTGCGGCCGATCAGCCGGTGCTGCCCGGCGAGAACGAGGCCGTAGCCCCCCTTGCCGAGGTCCCCCTCGACCGCGTATCCGGGGAGCGCCGCCTCCACGAGAGATCTGTCGATAAGCAAGGTCGGTTCCGTCCGTCACCGGCTGCCGGGGCGTCACCACGATCACCACGCGGTGGTGACATCCCGAGGGCCACATCGTGCGGGTCGTGCGTGGGCTGTCCCGCGTGTTGTTCGTACTAGTCGCCGCGCTGGATGGCGCTGGTTCCACCTCGGTTCATCGGGCGGGGTTCATCGGGCGGTTCATCGGGCGAGACGCGGTCGCGTGGGTGCACCGCGGTCTTTTGGTGTTCTTCGTCGCGTTCTCGGCGATCCTACGGCCTGTTCCCCCACATTCCGCCCCTCGCAGGGACCCGACGGGCGCGTCAGATGCGCGACTGCACCATGCTGGTCGTCGTCGACAGGTGTTCGGCCGTGTGGGCGCGCGGACGGCGCGGCACACGACAGCACTCCTCCGAGGAAGGGCCTCCAACGTCATGGCGAACACCGAGTCCACCGCCCTCGCCGCTGGAACGGTCGTCGACCGGACCCCGGAGTGGGCCGCGCTGGCCGCGCACCACGCGGAGATCTCCGGGGTGACCCTGCGGAAGCTCTTCGCCGATGATCCGGGCCGCGCCGATTCGTTCACCGTCGAGGCGGACGGCCTTCGGCTCGACTACTCCAAGAACATCGTCACGGCCCGGACGGTCGAACTGCTGCTCGCGCTGGCGCGTCGCGCCGGCCTCGGCGCGCGCATCGAGGCGATGTTCGGCGGCGAGCGCATCAACGTCACCGAGAACCGGCCGGTGCTGCATGTGGCGCTGCGCACGCCGCTCGGAACCAGCATCCACGTGGACGGCGTCGACGTGGTGCCGGAGGTGCACGCCGTGCTCGACCGGATGTCGGCGTTCTGCGACCGGGTCCGCTCCGGGGTGTGGACGGGGGCGACCGGCGAGCACATCACGACCGTCGTCAACATCGGCATCGGCGGCTCCGACCTGGGGCCCGCGATGGCCTACGAGGCGCTGCGGGACTACTCCGACCGCTCGATCGCCGTCCGGTTCGTCTCGAACGTCGACCCGACGGACATCTGGGAAGCCACCCACGACCTCGATCCGGCCAGGACGCTCTTCATCGTCGCGTCGAAGACGTTCACCACGCTGGAGACGCTCGCGAACGCCCGCGCCGCGCGGGCCTGGCTCACCGCCGCGCTCGGCCAGGACGCCGTCGCGCACCATTTCGTTGCCGTGTCAACGAATGCGGAGAAGGTGGCCGAGTTCGGCATCGACACGGCCAACATGTTCGAGTTCTGGGACTGGGTGGGCGGCCGGTACTCGATGGACTCCGCCATCGGTCTCGCTCTGATGGTCGCGATCGGCCCGCACCACTTCCGGGAGATGCTGGCCGGATTCCACGCGATGGATGTTCATTTCCGGAACACCCCGTTCGAACGGAACCTGCCGGTTCTGCTCGGCGTGCTCGGGCTGTGGTACCGGGACTTCTTCGGCGCCCAGAGCCACGCCGTGCTCCCCTACAGCCAGTACCTGGACCGCTTCCCGGCGTACCTGCAGCAGCTGGACATGGAGAGTAACGGCAAGTCAGTTGATCTGGCCGGCCGGCCCGTACCGGTGCCGACCGGCCCGGTGGTGTGGGGCACCCCGGGAACCAACGGTCAGCACGCCTACTTCCAGCTCCTGCACCAGGGGACGACGGTCGTCCCGGCCGACTTCATCGGCTTCCTCGCGCCCAACCACCCCGGTGTCGGCGACGTCGACCAGCACGTCCTGCTGATGGCCAACTTCTTCGCCCAGACGGAGGCCCTCGCCTTCGGCAGGACGGCGGAGGAGGTCGCGGCCGAGGGGGTGGACGCCGGCCTCGTCCCGCACCGGACGTTCGCCGGAAACCGTCCGACGAACACCCTGCTGGCGCCGAAGCTGACGCCCTTCGCCCTGGGCCAGCTGGTCGCCCTCTACGAGCACAAGGTGTTCACGCAGGGCGTCGTGTGGGGGGTGAACAGCTACGACCAGTGGGGCGTGGAGCTGGGCAAGGTGCTGGCCGGACGGATCATCCCCGAGCTGACCGACCCGTCGGCGTCCCCGCGGCACGACAGCTCCACCAACGCGCTGATCAACCTGTTCCGGTCGGTCTGAGCCGCGACCGCCCGGTCCAGTCCGGTCGCGGGCTGGACTGGGCTGGGCGTCGTCAATTAGTCATCAAGGTTTAACGATTCCTTGATCTATGTTACTCTCTGTAATCGACTCACGGGGCGGTGGCCCGTGCTGCGACGGATGGAGATCCCGGGGGGCGCACGCATGCGGGTCGACGCGACAGCCACGCGGATGACCGTGCGGCGGACCGGGGACGACGTCGTGATCGAGCTCGGGGGCGAGTTCGACACGGTCGGCAGGCTACGTTTCCGCGAGCAGGTCGGTGAGCTGCTGGGTCGGGGCGGCGGAGTGGTGACGGTGGATGTGGCCGAACTTCGGGCGATCGACATCGCTGGTCTCGCCGCCCTGCTCCGGGCGGATCTCCTGCTCCGTCGCGTCCACGCCGAGCTGCGTATTCGCGCGGCCGCGCCGGCGTTCGCCGAGCTCGTCCGCGAGACCGGGCTCGCCGGCCGGCTTCGCGTCGAGGAGGCCGGCCGCCGCCGCGGCCACTGAACCGCCGTCGAAGCCTTCGTTCAAGCCGCCGTGCAGGCCGCTGTTCGGGCCGTCGCCGCCGCCCGGCGTGATCCCCGCCGCCAGCGCGAGCGGCGGGCCCACCTCGGCGATCGTCCGCGCGGCGCGGCCGGTGACGGTGAGGCTGCGTTCGACCCGGCTCATCATCAACATCCCGGCCATCGCGAGAAGCGGGAAGCCGAGCATGATCAGAATCGCGGGTGATGTCAGGTCCACCAGTGCCCCCAGTGGTCGGGCCGTCGGGGATCCGGATCGGTGTCCCCGCAGGTCCGCCTACCCGAACCAGCGGTCGCCTCACGTGCGGGGGGCGGTGCGGATCCGGACTCACCCGAGCCGGGTAATCACCCACCCGGTGCGTCAGGTCGCCAGAGTGTGGGCTATCCGGTGCTGTGCTCCCAGCCCAACTCCTCGTACCCTTCCTTCACCATGTCTGTGCGACGCGCCGATCTCTCCGCCGGCGGGGGAGGTCCGACCGTCAGTACCGAGGACATGCGCGCCCGCCTCGCGATGGTCACCGAGCAGGTGGATTTCGCCCTGGCGGAGGTCGCGTTGCGTGGAGCGGCCTACCGGCGTGCGGCCCAGGACGCCGCCGACTGGCAGTGGCCGCCGGAGTCGCCGCAGAATCTGGCCAGGCCGGTCGTCGCCCGGGCGCTGTTGGCGCAGCTCACGGCGGTCGCCCGGCTCCGCCTGTGGGCGCAGGAGCTCTACTGGCTGCAGGAACAGGTCCGGCTCAGGGCAATGGTGCCCTGAGCCGGACCTGCTGGATCTGGCGCGCGCCCCGCGTCAGGCGGATGAGCAGTCGATGTTGGACGGCCCCGATGACGCCCCGCTGACCTGGTTGTCGCAGCTGACGATGTTCTGGGCGTCGGCACCCTCGTGGATGTAGACGCCGTAGCCCTTGGCGTTCACCGGGAGCCGGTTGCGGCGGAAGGTGTTCTGCCGGCCCCAGTTCTCCTGCTCGACGTGGGTCTGGAAACCGTCCTCCAGAGTGCCGCCGCCGATGCCGGTGTTGTCCTCGATCAGCCAGCCGTTGCCCTTGATGTCAATCCACGAGTCGGCCTCGGCGAGGGAGTCCGACGACAGGGTGTTCCCGCGGATCACCCCGCCGCTCGTGCCCTCCTTGATGTCGATGTTCTCCGAGGTCGTGCCGGCGATGTCGTTGCCGATGACCGAGTTGCGGTCGCTGCGGTCGGGCCCGCAGTCGGTGTACTTGCACCAGTTGCTGTGCGCGCTCCCGACGTAGACGCCCTCGCCGAACTTCTCCCGCCGGTTCCCGGTGTCGCGGATGACGTTGCCGACGACCAGGTTGTCCGAGCTCGCCGTGCGCAGGTGGATCGCCTCGTCGCCGATCGTGTTCACCTGCAGCTGGGCGATGATCGAGTGCTGGACGCGGTCCGCCATCACGCCCTTCTGGCCGTTGCGCACGGTGAAGCCGACCACCCGTACCCAGGACGCGCCGTCCAGGTGCAGTACGTAGTCCGTGTCGTCCTCGCCGTCGAGGACGGCCTTGGGCGAGCCGCACAGCCAGATCGGCGCGGCCTCGGTGCCCGAGGCGGCCAGCTTGTAGCCCCCGGTGTAGACGCCGTCCGTCATCCGGATGATCGCCCCCGGCTTCGCCGCGGACAGGGCGCTGCGCAGGTCACCGCCGTTGTTGACGGTGGTCCCGCCGGCAGGGCACGCGACCGGCCGCTCCGCGGCGACGGGCGCTGCCGTCGCGAACGGGTCGGCGGCCGCGGTCGCCGGGGCGCTGGACGGGGCGGCCGTCCCGGTGCCGGCGGACGGCGTGGCGCTGGGCTGCGGGCCTGCACCGCCGCCGCCGGAGCCGCAGGCGGTCAGGGCGACCGACGCCGCCGCGAGCGTGCCGGCCGTCAGCAGCACCGCGGCTCGTCGCCGGGATCGTCCCGGCGAGATGGTCCTCACCTGTTGTTTCCCCCTTTGGAACGGCGGCGGCGACCTGGCGCCGTGCCCACCGGATCGATGATCTCGAGGTTCCCGTCGGCGTCCGGACCGGGCCCGGACATCGCCGGCTGGGCGCCGTGATCCGCCATCGGCTGGCGGGTGTCGGGGATCGGGGCACTGGTGATCCGCCCGTCCGACCACTGGCCGTCCGGGCCCTGGTTGCCGGACCAGTAGGGGTCCGGCTCCGGCGCCTGCTCCCATTCGGCGCGCGGCCACTGGGCGGGACCGGCGAGGTGGTCGGCGCCGTCGAACGGCCGTGTCGTGATCTCGGTCGTGACCTCTCCCGCCGACATGTCCGGTCCGACCGACAGGTCCCGGGGGGTGCGGTAGAAACGCAGGCCGCGCAGGGTCGGGTGGGCGTCCTCGCTGATCGGCGCGGCGGCCGGAGTCAGTGTCGCGGCCGGCGACAGAGCGGCGCCGACGTCGTCGGTGCCACTGCGGTCGCCGTCAAGGTCGCCGGTACCGGAGTGACCGGTACCGGCGCCACCCGTACGGAGCGCGGCCGTGTCGCCGGAGCCGGCCGTCGCGGACCGTGGCCGTGCCGGGGATCGACCCGGCTCCGCCGCGCCGGCGCGGCGGCGGGAGCCAGGCCTGGCCCGACCGCCGGGGGCTGGCTGGACGTCCAGGGCAGCCCCCGCCGGGCTCGCCGCGGTGAGCACGGGTGCCGCGGGGGCCAGGACGCCCGCGTCAGCCCTGGCCGGGGTCGGCCGCACTCGGCCCGGCGTGGGGTAGCGCTCCGCGGGCACCCGGGGAAGTGCGGTGCCCGCGGGCGAATGGACCGCCGAGGACTCCGTCCGCTGGTCGGGGATGCCGGAGAAGGCGGGATCGGGGCGCATCGTGCCCCCGGTCAGGCGGCGGACCAGCAGCTCGGACTCGGGGTAGGGGTGCTGCGGCGGACGGCGCCGGGCCCGCCGCCGCGCCCACCAGCCGGCGAGCGGGAACAGCGCCACCAGGCCCCACACGATGAGGGCGGGATGGCGGCGGATCAGCGTGTACCAGTGCTTCGGCTCGCGTGACACCCAGGCGTCGGAGTTGTTGCTGTGCACGTCGCGCGGGTTGATCCCGACCGCCTTGCGGGTGTCGACCGCGCGCCAGCCCTCGCCGGCGAGGGTGTTGTGCTGGATCGTGCTGCCGTCCGAGACGCCACGCAGCGTGATGGCGAAGTCGGTGGCGCCGCTCACCTGGTTGCGGCTGACGATGGTGGTGAGGGCGTCCTGGGTGATCACGCCGAGGCGGCCGTCGGCGAGTTTGTTGTCGACGATGGCGGTGCGGCGGGCGTCCGGGCCGATCTGGATGCCGGCCTCCTCCGCCCCCGTCACCTTGTTCCCTGTGATCTGGGTGCCGTTGGCGCCGCTCTTGACGACGATGCCGAGCTGGCCGCCGCTGATCGTGTTAGTGCGGACGACGGTGTTCTCGCCGCCGACGACCCGGATGCCGTACCGGCCGTTGCCGGAGACGGTGTTCTCCTCGATCAGGGTGTCCTTGATCTGGTTGACCTGGACTCCGGTCGCGGTGGCGACCACGCCGAGGCCACGGCCGTCCAGCGAGATGCCGTCGCCGCTGTTGTCATTCACGGTGCTGCGCATCACCCGGGAGCCCGAGGCACGGTCGATGGTCATGCCGTCGCCGTGGTTGCGGGCCGCCGTCACCCCGGACACGAGCGTGGTGATGGCGTCGCGGTGCACGGCCAGGCCGGAGCGCTCGTTGTCGGTGAGGCGCACACCGACCATCTGGATGCCCTCGCTGCCGGAGACGTACGCGCCGTAGATGTTGTCGCTCAGGGTCGAGTTCGCCGCGCCGCCCGTGCTCGGCTCGCCCTTGCTTCCCGTCCAGGCCACGCCGCCGGTCCGGCCGTTCCAGAAGCCGAGGTGGTTGGCGCTGGTGTTGCGCATGATCAGCTCGCCGCCCATGGTGCGGATGTAGGCGCGGCCGTCCACGGTGAGCTTGTCCGGCTCGAGGTTCTGAACGTCCCATCCGACGACGGTCAGCGGCTGCTCCGGGGACCGCCCGGCGAACTCCAGCCCGCCGCGCCAGGTGGCGACCGAGGCGAACCCGGACGCGCCGCTGGCCAGGCGCAACGCGGTCACGCTGGGATCGATCACGAGCCGGGCCTGCGGGCCGACCAGCACGTTCGCGGTGAACAGCACGGCGCCGTCCACCTCGCGGCGCCCGCCGCCGGCCGCGACGACGTCCCCCGCGGTGTAGGGGGCCTGGCGCGCCGGCAGCAGCAGGGTGGGCAGGCTGCCCGCGACCTCGACGAGCGTCGGCGCGGTCAGTACCCCGAAACGTTCGAACATCGAGCGCAGCCGGATGTCCTCGGCGTCGACGAGGTTCGACTGCTTCTTCGCGTCCGCCGAGCTGACCGGGGGCAGCGGCGCCACCGGTTCGGCGTGCGCGGGGACGGCCGTCAGCAGGCCACCGCCCCCGATCGCGGCCGCCGCGAGGGTGGTCAGCGCCGCCCGCCGTATCCAGGACGGGACCCGCGCGGTGACCGGGCGGCCGACCGGGAACGGCGATCCGGCCAGGTGCGGGGGCCTCATCGGGTACCACCCGTCGCGGTCGCCGTCGCCGGGCGGGGGCTCGCGGCCGGGCTGGTTCGCGTGGAGGCGTCGGTCTGGCCCTCCCCGCCGATGAGGTCGGAGCGCCGGGTCAGCCAGCCCTGCTTGTTCATCGACACGAACGCCCAGGTCTTGATGGGCAGCGCGACGACGATGATCATCAACACGGTGAGCGGGAGGATGAAGACGTCCCGCGGGTGCTCCTTGAGGTGGGAGAGCCCGCGGATGAACCGCCCGAGCAGCAGCCAGGCGATCGCGATGATCGGGGCGTTCGCCTCCGGCCGGAACATCCACAGCACGAAGTAGGTCATCGCGACACCCATGGTCACCGGCGTCAGCACGATCTGCAGCACGCTGACCTGGGTGATCAGCGGCTGCCGCCACAGCCAGCCCTTGTAGATGGCTGTCAGGTAGGTCCGGTAGGAGTTCCGGCTCCAGCGCACCCGCTGCTTGATGAAGGCCCGCAGGTTGTCGGGGAACATCGACATCGCGTGCGCCGTGTGCTGGTGCATGGTCTTGTAGCCGGACGCGAGCACCAGCCAGGTCAGCCGGCCGTCGTCACCGGCGATGCACCGCCGGCCGAGGAAGAACTCGTGCTCCAGGTTGTGCAGCACGGGCAGGATCGCCGAGCGCCGGTAGGCCGCCGTGCGCCCGGACAGGCAGGCGACGGCGCCGACCCGGCCCTGCGCCGGCACGTAGTCGAGGTAGCGGATGTCGACGAGCCAGTTCGCGACCCGCCGCCACACGCTGCTGCGCGGCTCGTAGACGTTCTGCCGGGTTCCGACCCCGCCGACCTGCGGGTCGACGAACGGCATCTGCACCGCGGCGAGCAGTCCCGGCTCCCACGCGGTGTCGGAGTCGCAGAGTACGACGATGTCCTTGGTCGCCGCGGACAGTCCGACCCCGAGCGCCGAGCGCTTGCCCTCGTGGACGAACGGGATCACGCGGACCGTCGGGTCGGCGCGCTGGGCGAGCCTCGCGATGAGCTCGGTGTCCTCCACGTCCGGGATGATGATGATCTCGTCCGGCTGCTGGGAGAGCCAGGTCTCCAGGCACCGGATGAGGACGTCGGGGTCTTCCCGGAACGAGGGAACGATCACCGAGGTGCTGGCTCGGAAGTTGTTCCGGACGGGGCGGTACCGGGTGGAGAGCAGGCGGCGAGTGAGCCACACCACCCAGGAGACAACGCCCGCGATCCCGATCGGGACCAGAGATCGATGATCGCGAACGAAATCGATCGCGACGCCGAACCACTCCATCTTGTGTGTTGCCCCCCCAGCTGCAGGCCACCGAGAACGCCAGGGTCATGGGGAAGCGTGTTGGGACGTGTACGAACCATCCGGCGCGCCAGCCGGATGGTTCAGGTCCCCACCGCACCCCCGCCGGTGGTCGCTGATGTCTATCCATTGATAGACGAAGCAGACATTAGCAGTGGTCGGGACAGGGCGTAACTGATCACTGTACCCGGGCACCGGTAACGACAAACCGTCAACGTTAGGTAGTCAACCGGCTACCTGTCGCGGCGTCCGCCCAGCCCCGGCACCCCGCCTCATCTCCCGGAAACGCGAGCGGTCCACAATGCGCTCCGCGGCCTTGCAGCCCGACGTTGAGTGGGGGGATACACACAATGAGCACACCAGAAGCGGGGAGCCCGCTCCGGATCAGCGTTATTGGCACCGGATATCTCGGGGCGACGCACGCGATCTGCATGAGCGAGCTGGGTTTCGATGTTGTCGGCGTCGACGTCGACCAGGACAAGGTGCGCCGGCTCGCCGGCGGCGAGGTGCCCTTCTTCGAGCCGGGCCTCGAGGAGCTCCTGCGCAAGAACCTCGAGACCGGCCGCCTGGCCTTCACGACCTCCTTCGCCGACGCGGCGAGCGCGGACGTGCATTTCCTGTGCGTGGGCACCCCGCAGCGCGCGGACTCGGGCGCGGCCGACATGAGCTACGTCGACGGCGCCGTCGAGCGGCTCCTCGCCGCCCAGCCGAAGGCCGGTTCCCTGCTGGTGGGCAAGTCGACCGTCCCCGCGGGGACGGCCGTGCGCCTCGCCGACTGGCTCGCCCGGGAGGCACCCGAGGTCGATCTCGCGTGGAACCCGGAGTTCCTGCGGGAGGGCTTCGCCGTCGAGGACACCCTGCGCCCGGACCGGCTGGTCTTCGGCCTGCCCGCCGACGACGAGTGGTACGGCGTGGCCGACCGCACCGACCGGGGCGACCACACCGGGCGCCGGGTCCGGGTCGAGGCCAGGCTGCGGGAGGTGTACGCGACCGCGCTGGCCGCCGGCACGCCGGCGGTCGTCGCCGACTTCGCCACCGCCGAGCTGGTCAAGGTGGCGGCGAACGCGTTCCTCGCCACGAAGATCTCCTTCATCAACGCGATGTCCGAGGTCTGCGAGGTGGCGGGCGCCGACGTCAAGACCCTGGCCTCGGCCCTCGCCTACGACACCCGGATCGGCGGGCGGTTCCTCGGCGCGGGCCTCGGCTTCGGTGGCGGCTGCCTGCCCAAGGACATCCGCGCCTTCCAGGCACGCGCCGAGGAGATGGGCGCCGGCCCGGCGCTCGGCTTCCTGAGCGAGGTCGACCGCGTCAACCTGCGCCGCCGCAGCCGGACGGTGGAGCTGGCCATCCACCTGCTCGGCGGCGGTGCGGCCGGGCGGCGGGTCGCCGTGCTCGGGGCCGCGTTCAAGCCGAACAGCGACGACATCCGCGACTCGCCGGCGCTCGACGTCGCCGACGCGCTGCGCAAGGCGGGTGCCCGCGTGACGGTCTACGACCCCGCGGCCATGGCGAACGCCGCCCGCAAGTTCCCCGACCTGCGCTACGCCTCGGGCGTCTCCGAGGCGGTCACCGACGCCGACGTCGTGCTGCATCTCACCGAGTGGGCCGACTTCCGCGAGATCGAGCCGTCGCTGCTGACGTCGCTGGTGCGTCGCCCGGTCATCATCGACGGCCGCAACACCCTCGACCCGCAGCGGTGGCGGGCCGCCGGCTGGATCTACCACGCGCTCGGCCGCCCCAACGTATGAGCGGTCCGGGCAGGCCGGGGGAGGCCGGTCCGGACCGGCGCGGCTGGACGAGGCGGGCCCTGCTCGCCTCGTCCCTTGGCGCGTTCGCGCTGGCGGGGACCGGCTGCGGCCTGGTCTCCGACGACCAGCCGTTCGACCCGGCCAGTGAGATCCTGCCGCCGGACACGGCGGCGCCCGTCGCCGCGCCCGCGACCACCGCCGCCGCGCGGCGCACCCTCGCGGACCCGGCCGCGGCGAAGGAGTTCTTCGGCAAGGACCTGGTGGCCCGGAGCCGGTCGAGCTTCGGGCTGGACCGGGCGGAGATCATGGCATCGGACGATCCGCGCTTCCCGAAATTCCTGCGAATCTCACTTCCGGTTGACGCGATGAACCCCGCGGACGCCAGAATCTACGGCGACGGGCCCACGTACGGCGGGACGCAGGTCTTCGTCGATCACACCCTGAGATCACCCTACGAGTTGTACATGCGTTACTACCTGCGGTTCCCGGAGGGTTTCGCCTTTGGTAAGGGCGGTCGCCTGCCGGGATTCTTCGGCACCATCGTCAAGAACCGTCAGCGCACGGAAACGTTGCGAAGCGGATTGGCGACCCGTTTTGCGTGGCGGGACGGTGACGAAGGAATCGTCTATGCGAACACCGCGCGCACCGATCACCCGATCAATGTGATCGGCAAAGGCGCGTGGCACTGGCCGGCCGGCCGCTGGATCTGTGTGGAGCAGGGCGTCAAGCTCAACTTCGAAGGCTTCGCGGACGGCGTCCTGCTCGTCTGGCTGGACGGTCAGCTCGTCCACAAGGAGCAGAGCTTCAACCCGAGGATCTCCAACGACCTGCGCATCGGTGGGATTCTCGTCACAGCGACCTTCGGCGACGGCGGGACCTCGTTCGCGCCGCCCTCGCCGCAGACCATGGACCTGGCCGGGTTCACCTACGGCACCGCGCGGCTCAACCCGCTCCCGAAACCCGAGGCGACCTGAGCCGGCTCCAGACCTGAGCCGGTCCGGTCAGCCGAAGCGCTCGGCGTCGAGGGTCTCGAACAGCCGTCGGCTGGTGGCCGCCGCCGCCCGGTTCCCCTTCTGCAGGAACCGGGCGCTGGCCGCCTCCAGGCTCTCGGCGGCGTCGTCCTTGCGCCCGGCCCGGTAGAGCACCTCGGCGCGGGCGAGCAGCGCGTTGCCCTGCCCGTCGATGTCGTCGGTGCGGCCGGCCAGGTCGCACGCGGTGTCGGCGAAGCGCAGCGCCTCGGCGTCCCGCCCGGAGATCGCCAGCAGCTTGGCGTGCACCGAGCACCAGCCCGCCTGGGCGGGGAGCTGGTCGCCGGCGGCGGCGTCCCGGCACCGGTTGACGTACTTCTGCGCCTCCTCCAGCTTGCCGCGCCGGACCAGCACGTCCGACAGCAGGGCGGCCCGGGTGGCCAGGTGCGCGCGCTCGCCCATCCGGGAGAGCTGGCGGCAGCTGCGGCGCAGCTCGCGCTCGGCGATCTCCGGCTCGTCGGCGAGCAGCGCCACGCGGGCCACCACGAAGCCGCTGTGGAACGGGTCCGTGCGGGCGCCGCGGATGTCCCCGACGATCTCCTCGGCATCCTTGAGGTGGGTGCGCGCCGCCTCCAGGTCACCGGACATGGCGTTGAGCAGCGCGAGCTGCGCGAGCACCGCCCGACGCAGGCCGCGGTCGTCGCCGGCCGCCTCCAGCGCCCTGGTCGCCTTCGCGATCGCGTAGGGCACCGGGCGCGGCACGAGGCTCAGCAGCAGGACCTGCTCGCGCCGCAGCGAGTGCGCGGCCCTGGGCACCCCGGACTCCTCGGCGTGGCGCACCGCGGTCTCCATGGCCTTCTCCGCGGCCGCGAACTGGCCGGCCGCGCCGACGTCGTCACCGTCCCGGACGAACGCGGCCAGCGCCGCCGTGGCCTCGGTGAGCGTGCTGGCGACCAGGCCCTCGGGGTCGGTCGCGAACAGCACCCGCAGCTGGGCGAGCCGGGCGTGCGCCCGCAGGCCGTCCTCGCCGGCGCGCCGCGCCCGCTCGGTGACCTGCCGCAGGATGCGCTCGGCGTCGGAGAGGCGGCCGAAGGAGTACAGCGCCCAGCCGAGGTCGATCTCAGCCCGCAGCCGCAGCGGGTCGGTCTCCGGCAGCAGCGTGATCGCGCGTTTGAGGAGCTGGGCGGCGCCGGTCTCGTCACCCTGGCGGACGCGGTCTGCCGCCTCGATCAGGCAGGTGGCCGCCGCCCGGCCGAGTTCGATCATCTCGTTGTCGCGCTGCCCGAGCTCGACCCGGTAACGGTAGGCCTGCTCGAGGTGGTAGCCCACCAGCTCGTCGTGCTCACCCGGCCCGCCGACCATCCGCGCCTGCAACCAGCCGGCGAAACGCTGGTGCAGGTCGGCGCGTTGGCGCTTGGACGTCGCCTGGTACGCGCAGTCGCGCAGCAGGACGTGCAGGAACCGGTAGGCGTCGACGCCGGGCAGGTCCGAGCGGTCCGGGTGGACGAGCTCCTTGCGGACCAGTGACAGGCAGTGCTCCGTGACGTACGGGCGCTCGGCCGGGTCGGAGAGCTCGGCGACGGCGTCCAGGTAGAACCGCTCGCCGACCACGGCGGCACGCTCGAGCACCCGGCGCTCCGGGGGCTCGAGGCGGTCGAGTCGGGCGGCCAGCAGCGCGGAGATCGTCGGCGGCACCGTGACCCCGCGCAGGTTCCCGGTGGCGATCCAGCGGGAGCCCTCCCGGCGCAGCAGTCCGTCGTCGACCAGCGCGGCGACCATCTGCTCGACGAACAGCGGGTTGCCCGCCGCCGAGGTGGTGATCCGCGAGACGAGCGCGGGGTCGAGGTCGTCCGAGCCCATCAGGGTGCGGATCAGCCGGTGGCAGCGTGCCTCGGTGAGCGGCGCCAGCAGCATCGACGTGGCGTTCAACTTGCCGCCGCCCCACTCGCGCCGGTCCTCCAGCAGCTCCGGGCGGGACAGGCACAGCAGCAGGATCGGCGCGTCCCGTGACCAGTCGGCGACGTGCTCGATCAGGTCCAGCAGGGTCGGCTCGGCCCAGTGGACGTCGTCGAACCACAGCACCAGCGGGCGCTTCTCGGCCAGGGCCTGGAAGAAGGTGCGGACCGCCCAGAAGCTCTCCTGGGTGCCCAGCTCCGCGCCGCCGAGTCCGACCAGCGGGGCGAGCGCGTCGACCACCTCGGCGGCCTGCGGGACGTCCGCCAGCAGTTCCTTGAGGCGCAGGCGGCCGTCCGGCGCGCTCTCGTCGGCGGACATGCCGGTGGCCTGGCGCACCATCTCCATCAGCGGCCAGTAGGCGATGCCCTCGCCGTAGGACAGGCAGCGGCCGGTGAGCACGGTGGCGCGCGACGCGGTGGCCTGGCAGAACTCGCCGACCATCCGCGACTTCCCGATGCCGGCCGGGCCGAGCACGGTGAACAGGTGGCAGGTCCGCTCCTCGACGACGGCCTCGAAGGCGTCCTGGAGGCGGCGGCGCTCCCGGTTTCGGCCGATCACCGGCGCCGCGAAGCCCTGGGTGGGGGCCCGGCTGCCCGGGCCCGCGGTCGGGTCGACCAGCCCGATCAGGCGGTGCGCCCGCACCGGCTCCCGCTTGCCCTGCACGACCAGCGGGCCCACCGAGCTGACGGTGACGCTGTGCCGGATGAACCGGTACGTGCTGTCACCGATGAGGATCTCGTCGGGTGGCGCCGCCTCCTCCAGCCGGGAGGCGACGTTCACCGGGTCGCCGGTCGCGCCGCCGCCGGCGACGGTCACCTCGCCGGTGTTGATGCCGATGCGCACCCGCAGCCGCAGGCCCCACTCGCGCTGGAGGTCGGCGTTGAGCTCCTCCATCGCCGCGCGGATGTCCAGGCTGGCCCGCACGGCGCGCAGCGCGTCATCCTCGTGCAGCACCGGGATACCGAACACGGCGAACACCGCGTCCCCGATGAACTTCTCGACCGTGCCGCCATGGGCGTGGATGACCTCGCGCACGGTCGTGAAGAACCGCCACATGACCTGCTGCAGCGGCTCGGAGTCGATCTTCTCACCGATGTCCGTCGAACCGGTTATGTCGACGAACATGATGGTCACTGTCTTGCGCGACCCATTGCCCGCGACGGGCAGCGGGTTCCCGCACTCGGAGCAGAAGCGCGCTCGCTTCGGGTTCTCCTCCGCGCATGTCGGGCACGGCACCATGTGCGGGATCGTAGGCCGATCGCGGTGCGGCGCGGCAGGGGATGGGGACACGCGCCGCGCCGGCAGTGACCTATGCCACATCACGGATTCGGTTGGTCCCTTGTTCAGGATGGCAGGTCCCGGTGCAGTGAGGCGCTCGCGGCGGCGGTGAGAACCACCGCCCACGAGATCGCGGCGAGCAGGGACGAGACATGTGTCTCGCTGGTGGGCCAGAGCAGGACGCCCAACGGTGCGGTCGCCGGGCCGTGGAAGCGGGCCCCGTCGAGCACGGCCTCGGCCAGCCCGGACAGGGCGATGGCGCCGGCGGCCGCGGGCGAGCCGCGGGTCAGCGTCCCCACCCCCACTCCGGCCACCCCGGCCGCGCACACCATGAGGACCACGATCACATAGGCCGACAGCAACTCCGCCGGCCGGTCCGCGCGCATCGCCGGCGCGCCATGGCGGGCCGCCCCGCGCGCCCACCAGGCGGCGAACGTCGCCGTGCTCAGCACGGCGCCGATGGCGAGCACGGTGAGCACCTGGGCGCCCAGCACCCGGGACCGCCGCGGGGTGAGCAGCCAGGTGTGGGTGACCGTGCGGTACCGGTACTCGCCGGTCACCAGGATCACCCCGAAGAACATCATCGCGTAGGCGAGCAGGAACCCCGAGCGCGAGCGCAGGCTGTTCCAGGCGACAAGCGGTTCGGCCTGGGCACCCCACAGCAGCAGCAGCGGGACGTGGACCGCCAGTGCGACGCAGAGGCCGACGAGCTGCCACCGCCCCGTTGTGATCTTGAGTAGCTCGGTGGCGACCAGCCGGCCCGTGCCCGGCCCCGTGCCCCGGCGCCCGCGGGAGCGGCCGGAACGGCGGACGACCTCGACGGTCGGGCGGGCCTCGGTCACCGCCACCCGCCTCCGGCCCGCTCGCGCGCCCCGCCGCCGGCCCCGGTGTGTGTCTCGTCGTCGGCCCCGCCGTGCGTCTCGTCGTCGGCCCGGCTGGTCAGGTCGAAGAACGTCCGCTCCAGGTCGGGGCCGGTCGTGTGCAGCTCGACGAGCGGGATCCCGTGGGCCGCGCAGAGCCGTCCGACCTGCTCGGCGAGGCCGTGTGGCAGGCGCAGGCCGTCGGGACCGGTCCGGACGACGTCCTCGGGGCGCAGCAGCTCTGCGAGCCGGTCCGCCTCCGGGGTGCGGACCTCGACGTGCCCGCGGCCCACCTCGGTGGCGGGCGCGGCCAGCACCACCTGGCCGCGGTCGACGATGACGACGTGGTCGACCGTCTGGGTGACCTCGGCGAGCACGTGGCTGGACAGCAGCGCGCTGCGGCCGCTCGCCGCCCACGAGCGCAGGAACCGGCGCAGCCAGCGGATGCCGTCCGGGTCCAGCCCGTTCGCCGGTTCGTCCAGGACGAGCAGCTCGGGATCCCCGAGCAGGGCGCCGGCGATGGCGAGCCGCCCGCGCATCCCCAGCGAGTAGGTGCCGACCGGGCGGTCGGCGGCGGCGGTGAGGTCGACGGCGGCCAGCGCCTCGTCCACGGCCGGGCCGCGCCGCCGCCGGGGCAGGCCGAGCGGCAGCGCCAGGCAGCGAAGGTGGTTGCGCCCGGTGCGGGCCGGGTGCGCCGCCGGCTCGAGCACGGCACCGACTGTGCGGGCCGGGGCGGGCAGCTCGCGGTACGGCCGACCGTTGATCAGGGCGTGCCCGTCGGTGGCGGCCACCATGCCCAGCAGAATTCGCAGCGTCGTCGTCTTGCCCGACCCGTTGGCACCGAGGAACCCGGTCACCGTCCCGGCGGGCACGGTGAACGAGACATCACGCAGTGCTTCCACTCGCCCGTACCGCTTCGTCAGCCGGTGGACGTCCACCACCGCCGGCGCGGTGCCGGTGCCGGCACTGGGCCAGGCGCCGGGCTCGCTGGCCACAGCGGGGCGCGCGCCGCCGGCCCGGCCGCTGGTGGGGCGGTCGCCGCCGCGGCGCGGGGTTTCACCCACCGTGAGAGCTCCGGTTACCGTGGCCTCCTCGGGTTGGCGCGCCCAGGTGCTCACCTCACGGTAACGGCACCGTGTTAACGGCAGCCGCGTTGTCCCGCACCTGCGCCAGGAGCCGGCCCAGAGTGGCCCGATCGTCCGCCGACAACCCGTCGGTGAAGCGTCGGACGGCGGCCGACGCGCAGGCACGCCCGGCCTCCAGTGTGGTCTTTCCCTCCGGCGTCAGCTCCAGCAGGATCGCGCGGCGGTCGGCCGGGTCGATCTGGCGGCGCACGAGGCCGTCGGCCTCCAGCCCGTCCACTGTCTCGGTCATCGTCCGGGGTGCCACGGAGACGGCGCTCGCCAGGTCCCGCAGCCGCAGGGGGCCGGTCTCCGCGACGAGCCGCAGGACCTTGAGTCGGGGCAGGGTCAGGCCGGCGCCGGCCCGCAGCGACTCGTTGACCCCGCGCCTGACCTGGTGGCCGAGGGCGAGGATGAGGTCGACGACCTCGTCGCCGGTGTCGGGTGGGGGCATGGGCCGGCCGTCCTCTCTGCTGGCGGTGCACGGCTGCACGGCTGCACGCGGTGCGCAGCTGCTGGTGGTGCGGGCTGCCGGAGGTGCGCGGCCGGCAGCCCGGATTTCTGAGCCTCATCTATTATGAGGGAACCTCAGTGAAATGGGAAGAGTTCGTCTGCGGAAAGTGAACGATCGGGAACCTGGCGTGTGCGGCGCCGATCCGGGTCGATCCTGGCCAAATTAGATCAAATTGCAAACGCGCGGACGCGAACCCGAACCGAATGGAGCTGCTGTGGACGCCCTCGACTGCCTGATGACCCGACGCACCGCGACCCGGCTCGTGGAGCCCGGCCCCACCGACGAACAGCTCGCCGTCATGCTCGCCGCCGCGACCACCGCGCCGGACCACAAGATGCTGCGCCCGTGGCGGTTCGTGGTGGTGCGCGGCGAAGCCCGCGAGGTGCTGGCGAACGCCATCACCGCGGCGGCCGAGGCGGTCGGCGGCCTGGCCGAACCGGTCATCCGTAAGGCCGCGGGCAAGGCGACCCGCTCGCCGGTCCTCATCGCCGTGATCGCCTCCCGGGTGCCCGGCGCGCGCGTCCCCCGCGCCGAGCAGGACGCGTCCGCCGCTGCCGCGGCGCAGAACCTCTGCCTCGCCGCGCACGCCCAGGGAGTCGCCTCGGCGTGGAAGTCGACGCCGCTGCCCGACAGTGACCAGGTCCGCGCGGTGTTCGGCCTGACGGGCGGCGAGGAGCTGCTCGGCTGGGTGGAGCTGGGGACGCTCTCGGACGCCATCCCGCTGCCGCCGCGTGAGCCGGTCGCCCTGTCCGCGGTGGCCTCCGAGCTGACCACGGGCGGCCAGCTCGCCCCGGTCGAGTGGGCGGCCCAGCCCGTCCCCGTCGACGCCTAATGACCGGCCCGCCGGCTGGTACGCGGGCGATCGTCCGGGCTCTCCCACCCGGCCCGCCCGGGCCGCCCGGCCCCGGCGGCACCAGAAGACATGGCACCAGGAGACACGGCACCAGGAGACACGGGTCGGCACCCCGGGATGGCGGACTCGTCGGCACCCGTAGGAGGAATGTGGGCCTCAGTGGGGTAGGACACCCCCGCGGTCGGACGCCCGCGCCGATCCGAGCCGGATGGAGGAGCTTCCGGGAGAGCGCCGATCACCCGGCCTGGAATCACATCCAGACCACTAGCCAGCAGCAACGGGACGACGGTCTCGGGCCCGGACAACCGGCCCGTTCCGGCCGCCGCCCGGCGCCCGTTCCGGTCAACTGGCCGCATTCGGTGCCAGCGGCTACCTAAGCTGGATCGAGGCTGTGGGCCGGACCTGCGAGGGGAGGGATGCCGTGACCGGTGATCGTCCGTTTGGCGTGGCCTCCCGCGGCACCTCGTCGGGGCACTTTCGGGGTGCCCCCACCGCCCTCGATTCGCTACATCGGAACAACTTCGACGGCCCGGTTCGCTCCACCGTTCTCTCACGTGCCGGTCTTCGTGTGGTGATCGTCGGTGCGGCCCTCGCTGCCGCGCTCGCCGGTTGCGGCGAGGCGGGGAGTGACACGACGACCACCCGGCCCGAGCCGGCGGTGGCCGCGGCCCCGCAGCCACCGGGAGCGGGTTCGTCCTCGTCCGCGGGCTCCGGCGAGGACGCCGGGTCGGCGGGTGACGGTCAGACCACGGCCGGTGCGGGCACTCCCGGCGCGGACTCCGCGGCGGGCGGGCCGGGGAGCACCGGCTCGGCTTCGGCGGGCGCCGGTGCGCCGGGTTCCAACCCGCAGGCGGGGACCGGCCCGAGCACGCCGGCCGGCCCGGAGGCGCAGACCAGCCCGGACGCGCAGTCCGCGGAGCCCACCGGCCCGGTCGTGCCCGACCTGCCGTCGGTGGCGCCGTCGCCGGTGTTCCTGGGCGAGGCCTGCGTCCCGGGGCGTGATGAGGAGCCCGCCGTCGCCGTCAACGGGCTGGTTCTCTACTGCGTGCCCGGCGAAGCCGGTACCGGGTCGGCCGTCTCCGGCCGGTGGTCGCCGGAGGCTCCGGCGCAGTCCACCCGGTCACGGCCCGAGCCGGGCAGCGAGTGCGAGCCCGCCGACGCGGGGCAGATCGTCCCGGGTGCCGACGGCCGTCCGGTCACCTGCCTGCGTGAGCCCGACGGCGGGATGCGCTGGGCGGACGTCTCCTGACCGCGGTCAGCTCGCCGGTCGGTGCCAGTTCGCCGGACCGAGCCGGTTCGCTGGCTGGCTGGCTGGCGTCAGCTTGCCGGCCGGTGTCGGCTCCGCCGCCGCGGGCGCAGGAGTTCGGCGAGTGACCACACCGGCGGGAGCATCAGCAGGCCGAAGACGGCCGCCCATGCCCAGGGATGATCGGCCAGGTAGGGCACCGCGTCGTCGTGTAGCCAGGGGAAGAGATGGTCACCCACGACCGGGATCACCCCCGCCGCGGCCACCACCGCCAGCCCCGCCACGCCCACGACGGCCAGCCCCGCGGGCAGCACCCGCCAGCCCGTGAGGCTGATCAGCAGCAGCCCCGTCACGGCCACCAGCAGCCCCACGCCGCCCATCGGGCCGGACAGGATGAGCGCGCCCGCGAGTCCGGCGGCGAGCAGCACCGTGCCGAGGGCGATCGTCGCCCGGCGCCGGCCGCGCGTCACGTCGTCCACCAGCGCGTAGGCGACGCGGGCGATGGCGCGCACCGCCGCGACCGCCGGACGCAGCGGCCGCGGCAGCGCGCGCAGCGACGCCAGCCACCCGGTGAGGACCGCCAGCACCTGGGCGACCGTGATGGCGAGGATCGGGCTGTTGGCCCGATCGGTCAGCCGCTCGTCCGAGACGCGGCACGCCCGCAGCACCCGGGCGGCGTCGGCGGGATCGAGCTGGGCCGGGCCGGGCGCCATCGCGTCGAGGAACTCCCGGGTGGGCGCGGAGCCGACCCGGGCACCGGCGATGTCCGCCCGGACGGCGTCGGCGACGCTGGTCAGCTCGCCGGCGGCGATCTCGCGTTGGATCCCGGCGGCGACCCAGGCCGCGGTCTCGGGCAGGGCGGCCGGCACGGCCGCGTCCGGGTCGTCGAGCCAGGCGAGCTCGTCGAGGACGTCCGCGGTGACGGGGCCCGCGGCGACCGTCGCCAGCAGCTCCACGAATTCGGTGAGCCAGGTCGCGGTGCTGTCGGGCGGTTCCGCGCCCGGCGCGGCGGCATCGCGTAAGTGGACCAGCCGCCGGGGGTCGAGCAGGATGCGGGCCAGCCAGGCGGCGCCGTCCAACCGGCCCCACATCCAGTCGCTGGCCCGCCAGGACGACTTCGCGAACGCGCCGAAGTTGCCGAGTTGGAGCCCGGTCAGCTTCCGGTCGGCGCTCGCCCGTGACGGGTCCAGATCGCAGCGGATGTCCGCGCTCACCTGGACCAGCTCCACCGGCTGGTCGACGACGTCCCCGCCGGTCAGGGCGTGGGTGACCAGGTGCAGGTCGAGCAGGGCCAGCGCGGCCCGCGAGCGCCGGGTGGGGAGGTAGCCGACGAAGTCCCGCAGGGTGCGGGTGGCGACCCGGCGCCGCCCGGCGAGGCTCAGCCCGTTCGTGTGGGTGCGCGGCCCTGGCGCGATCAGCGCCGCGGGCCCGAAGGGCCGGTCCTCGTCCTGCCCGTCCCGCTCGTGTCGACCCCCGTGCTCCCCGTCCCCGTGGCCGGGCCTGTCCGCGCGGTCGGTTGTGGCCGTCCGCGATGGTGCTGAGCGGGCGAGGACGCCGGTCAGAAGACCGCGCAGGTTCTCGGTGACCGAGCCCAGCGTGCTCCAGGCGAGCGTGAGGTCGGTCCGGCTGGTCTCCTCGTCGCCGGCGCCGCGTAGCCAGCGGCGGGTCGCCTCGGCCACCACGGCGGCGGACGACGCCCCCGCCAGGTCGCGCAGGGTGTGGCGGACGACGGTGAAGCCGCCCCGGTTCGCCGGCGTCGACGGGAGCGGGAGCAGCTGTGCTCCGGCCTGCTCGCGGGGCGCGACGACCGCCGCGTGCACCTCCCGGGCCAGCGTCGCCAGCGCCACCCGGTCGTCCGGGCCGGTCGACAGGAGGTAGGCCTCGTTGATCATCGAAATCAGGATGCCCTTGGCGGCGTCCACCGCGGGGCGGCCCAGCCGCCAAAGGTCACCGAGGTCGTCCGGGCCGGGCAGCCGGTCCGGGAACTCCGCCAACGCGGCCGCGACCGCCGCGGCCCGCAGGTCCGTCCGTCCGGCCGGGTCCGCGAGCAGCGTCGCCGCGTCCGCGCCGACGTCCGCGCCGATGTTCGTGTCGGCGTTCGTGTCGGTGACGATCCGGTCCAGCGTGCTCAGGACGACGTCCGCGGCGCGTTCGGCCTCGCGGTGGCGGTAGGCCTCGTAGATTGCCTCGTCGGCGAGGCGGGGGCCGCCGGCCGGGGCGAGGCGGAACAGCCCGCGCCGGCTCGCGCGGACGCCGCGTACCGCCTCGTTGTGGTCCCTGATGCGCCGCAGGTCGCTCGCGATCGACTGGTTCAGCGCCGCGCCCAGGGCGCCGAGCAGCGTGTCGGAGACTGTCGGCGTCGACCCGTCGTCTCGGCTCGGCGTGGGGTCGTCCGGCGGGTTGGGCGCGGGCACCACGTAGGCGAGCACGCGGCGGACCTGCCGCCCGTGCGCCGGCCGGTCGAAGATCTCTTGCAGGGCCGGCCCGATCGGGCGGTTCACCAGGATGCCGCCGTCGGAGCCGTAGAAGCCGCTGGCCGCGTTGACGTAGTCGGCCATGTCGGGATGGTCCGCGTCGGGCGAGCTTTGGACGGGAATGTAGGCCGGCTCGAAGGCACCGGGGAAGGCCGCGCTGGCCCGGGCGGCAAGCGCCAGGCGGTTGGCCGCCTCGGGGTCGGTCAGGTCGTCCTCGCCGAAGACGAACAGGCCGCGGTGGTCGAGGTCGCGGACGATGCCGCCGAGGTCGTCCGACCAGCGCGCCGACTCGCCGCGCAGGATCGTGGTCGTGATGAACACCGAGGTCGGGCGAACCGTCCGCGCGGATCTGGCGCGCCTCGCCTCGGCGGTGTGACCGCTTCGGGACGGGGGCTCGAGGCTGCGCAGCGCGGTCTGCAGGGCGGGCAGCATCACGGCGTCGCCGCGCAGCAGCGACGGGAAGCTCCGCTCGCCCGGGCGTCGCATCAGCTCGCGCAGTGATCCCAGCGTGATCCACAGATCGCGCAGCGGGCCCAGGTCGGCGTCGTGGGCGTTGGCGTAGCCGAGCAGCGCCGCGTTGATCC
Organism: Parafrankia sp. BMG5.11; assembly: GCF_004337455.1. Lineage (NCBI taxonomy): Bacteria > Bacillati > Actinomycetota > Actinomycetes > Frankiales > Frankiaceae > Parafrankia > Parafrankia sp. BMG5.11. The sequence goes on from NZ_SJXI01000044.1 coordinate 260,896, forward strand.
CACCCGCAGAGGCCCCGGCCAGGACGTCCACCGACACCTCGACGTCGAGGATCTCCAGTAGCGCCGCCCAGCGGGACGCGGCCGCCGCGTCGGCGGCAGACAGGCCCTGGTCTCCGGTCCCGGCCACGCCGACGTGACCGTCACCCGCGGCGCGGTCGCGGTGTGCGGAGGCGCCGGTCAGGAGGTTGATCTCCCGGGCGACGCCGCCCATCCACACCGCCAGGCTCGCGCCGCCGGTCATCACGACCGCGAGCCGGACCTCCTGGGTCGACCCGTCGTCGGACTCGTCGGCGACCGCCGCCCTGCCCTCCGTCATGGCCGCAAGACTAAACGTGCCGGACATTACTGACTCGACGTACTTTCCGCCCGACTCCGAACGGATGCGGCTTTCGTCGGCGGATCACCTGGAACCTTGGTTACTCACGGGTAGCATGGGGCATGACCTACCAGCGAGTAACTACGCCCGCGCCGCCGATGATCATGCGGTGAGCCGGAGGGGAGGAGCCGTCCATGGGGCACTACCGGAGCAATCTCCGCGACATCGAGTTCAACCTGTTCGAGGTGTTCGGCGTGGACCGGACGCTCGGGACCGGGCCCTTCGCGGAGATGGACCGCGACACAGCGCATGAGGTGCTCGCCGAGTTGGAGCGGGTCGCCGTCGGGCCGATCGCCGAGTCCTTCGAGGACGCCGACCGGCACCCGCCGACACTCGACCCCGCCACCGGCACCGTCACGCTGCCCGAGTCGTTCCGCAAGTCCTTCGCGGCGGCGCAGGAGGGCGAGTGGTGGCGGCTCTACGTCCCGCCGCACCTGGGCGGCATGGGTGCCCCGCCGACCATCGCCTGGGCGGCGTCCGAGCTGCTCCTCGGGGCGAACCCGGGGGTGTTTCTGTACATGGCCGGGCCGACGTTCGCCGCGATCCTCGAGGGCATCGGCACGCCATGGCAGAAGAAGATCGCGAACTGGGCCATCGAGCGGCACTGGGGCGCGACCATGGTGCTGACCGAGCCGGACGCCGGCTCCGACGTCGGAGCCGGCCGGACGCGGGCCGTCGAGCAGCCGGACGGGACCTGGCACATCGAGGGTGTGAAGCGGTTCATCACCAGCGGTGACTGGGACATCCCGGAGAACATCCTCCACCTGGTGCTCGCCCGCCCGGAGGGGCACGGCCCCGGCACCAAGGGCCTGTCGATGTTCGTGGTGCCCAAGTACCTGCCCGACCCCGGGACCGGTGAGCCGGGTGCCCGTAACGGCGCCTACGTCACGAACCTCGAGAAGAAGATGGGCCTGAAGGTCTCGACCACCTGCGAGATGCGCTTCGGCGAGCGCGAGCCGGCCGTCGGATGGCTCGTCGGCGACGTCCACGACGGCATCGCGCAGATGTTCCGGGTCATCGAGTACGCCCGGATGATGGTCGGCACGAAGGCGATCGCCACGTTGTCCACCGGGTACCTCAACGCGCTGGCCTTCGCCCGCGAGCGGATCCAGGGCGCCGACCTGACCCGGGCGTCGGACAAGACCGCGCCCCGGGTGGCCATCATCAACCATCCCGACGTGCGCCGGATGCTCATGCAGCAGAAGGCCTACGCGGAGGGGATGCGTGCCCTCGTGCTGTACACCGCTACCTTCCAGGACGCCGTCACGCTGGCGGCGGCCCGCGGCGAGGCGGACGACAACGCGGTGCGGATGAACGACCTGCTGCTCCCGATCGTGAAGGGATTCGGCTCGGAGCGCTCCTACGAACTGCTGGCGAGCTCGCTGCAGGTCCTCGGCGGTTCCGGATACCTGCAGGACTACCCGATCGAGCAGTACATCCGCGACGCGAAGATCGACACCCTGTACGAGGGCACGACTTCCATCCAGGGCCAGGACCTCTTCTTCCGGAAGATCGTCCGGGACAAGGGTCGGGCGCTGACCACTCTGTTCACGCAGGTCCAGGAGTTCGTGAAGGGCGAGGCGGGCAACGGCGCGCTCCGCGCGGAGCGGGAGTCGCTGGGCGCGGCGCTCGACGAGTGCCAGGCCATGGTCGGTTCGATGGTCGGGTTCCTCACCGCCACCGCCCAGGACAAGTCCCAGGTCTACCGGGTCGGGCTGAACACCACGCGGCTGCTGATGAGCATCGGCGACCTCGTCGTCGGCTGGCTGCTGCTGCGCGGTGCCGACACGGCGCTACGTGGGCTGGACGGCTCCCCGTCCGAGCGCGACCGGGCGTTCTACGAGGGCAAGATCGCGGCCGCGCGCTGGTTCGCGGCCAACATCCTGCCGGAGCTGCGCACACGCCGGACGGTGCTGGAGGGCACCGGTCTCGGGCTGATGGAGATGTCCGAAGCGGCGTTCTGACCGTTCGTCCCAGCTCGTTTCAGCCTGGTCGGATCGGTCCAGCCAGTGTGATCCTCCCGGGGCCGCGGTCGTGTCGGCGCGGCCCCGGGAGGATCTTTGTCCGGGCTGGTTCGCGTGGAGTTGTGGCTACCCGCGGCGACCAGGGTCGCGCTCCGTCGTGGAGATGTGCCGATCGTGGTTCTACGGTGTCCGATCTGGGGTAGACGAGCCGTATGGGAACCCCGCTGAGCCTTCTCCTCTTCGCACTGGGTGCCGTGCTCGCCTTCGCCGTCCGTTCCGAACCGTCCGGCCTCGACCTCACGGCGGTCGGGGTGATCCTCATGATCGTGAGCATCGTGGGCCTGGGCGTCACGCTCTACCGCGATCAGTGGCGCCGGAAGATCGTCGAGGAGTCGATCGAGCACGGCGCCGCGCCTCCGATCAGCGTGGACGACACCGTGCTGGTCGACCCGTCCATGCAGATCGAGGCCCCGTCCCACCAGGATCCCGTCCGCCCCGAGACCGGCCACGAGCGCCCCGAGACCGGCCACGAGCGCGGTGTGCCGCACCGGCCGCTGCAGTCGTCCGACGGCAGGTGACGACATGCGGGCATCCCGGTACGGGCCCGGATCCAGGTAGGGGCCGGCTGGCTCAGGTGGTGCGCAGCGGCGGGAACGCCTGGTCGAGCTCGTTGCGCATGTCCCGCTTGAGCAGGTCGTCGGCCTCGGAGGACGACTGGCCCTCGAGAAGGAACCGGGCGACCCGCAGCGTGAGGTCCACGCGCTCGGCCAGGTTGAGCGCCCCGTTGAACCGGCCGCTGGTGCTGGCGGAGGTCAGAACCTTCGCGACGAACTCGTCGGCGGCCTGCAGAGCCTCCACGCGCGTCATGCGTTCACCTCTTCGTGGTGGAAGTTGAGCCGGATGCCGGGTGTGAGGCGCAACCGTACCAGGCAGGACACCTGTCTCCGTTGTGCACCCCTATGCGTCCGTTGTTCCCGGGGGGTGTATGTGGCGAACTGCGTAGTTCGCCCCGATCAACCAGCCGGCCGGAAGCCCCACCAAAAGCTCACTCCAAGCCGCGGCCGGACGTCCCGTCGAGGCTCGAGTCGTTGTGCGTCGTGTAACCGGGCTGTGGGGTGGCTGGCGCGGCCCGGTTCGCCCGGATCCTCCGCTGTAGGCGGGCTTTCCGGGTCGCCGGCCGCCCCACGGGTCAGCTCCAGGCGAGCGCGATGACGGGGTCGGCGAGGACGGCCGCGACGTCGGCCAGGACCGCCGAGCCGAGCTCGCCGTCCACGACGCGGTGGTCGAAGGACAGCGCGAGGTGGGCCACCGTCCGTACCGCCAGCTCGCCTTCGTGCACCCAGGGAGCCGGGCGGATCGCGCCGAGGGCGAGGATCGCGGCCTCACCGGGATTGAGGACCGGTGCCCCGGTGTCCACCCCGAGAACTCCGACGTTGGTGATGGTGATGGTCCCGCCGGAGAGGTCGGCCGGGCGCAGCCGGTCGGCGCGCGCGGCCTCGGTGAGGGAGTGCAGGCTGCGGGCGAGGTCGACCAGGCCGCGCGATCCGGCGTCCGGGATGTTCGGGACGACCAGGCCACGCGGCCCGGCCACGGCGATGCCGAGGTTGATCCGCTCGTGCACCTGGATCTCGGCGTTCTCCCCGGACGTGTCGCCCACCCAGGTCGAGTTGATCATTGGGTGGCGCCGGACGGCGGTGAGGAGCGCCTTCGCCACGAGCAGCAGCGGCGTGACCCGGATGCCGGCGAAGTCCGGCAGGGCGGCGATCCGCTCGCGGGCCGCCATCGTCTCGGTGACGTCCACGCTGAGGAACTCGGTGGCGTGCGGGGCCGAGAACACGCTGGCCACCATCGCCCGTGCCATGGTGCGCCGCACGCCCGTGACGGGGATCCGCCAGATCCGGTCGGTGTCGTTGAATCCGGCGTCGGGCGGGATGGCTCCGGGCACCCGCCGCATGGTCTCCGCGTGTCCGTTCAGTTCCGGCTGGCGCGGGCCGTCGATTCCGTTGGACGAAGGGACAACGCCAGGGACACGGACCGGCCCAGTGCGGGTCGTCGGAGTGGCGGTGGTGGGGACGGGCGCGGGCTCGGGGGGCGTGGCCTGACGCGCCGCGGTTTCGACGTCGGCGCGGCTGATGGTGCCCGCGGGACCGGTGCCCGCGAGCGTGGAGAGGTCCACACCCAGATCACGCGCGAGCTTGCGGACGGGTGGCTTCGCCGCGACGCGCCCATGCCGCGGGGCCGCCCCGATCGGCACTACGGCTGATCGGTCCGGCGCACCGGCCGCGGCCGACGCCGGGGATACGGCTGGCGCCGAGGCCGGCACCGACGACACGACGGGTGCCATGGCCCCGGGCGCCGAGCTGGCAGTGGGCGCTGTGCCGGGAGCGGGCGCGGGGGCGGCGATGGTCGCCGCGGGCGTCGTCGAGCCGGGCAGGGGGCCGTCCGGGTTGCGGGGGCGCCGCCGCCGGCGCGGGCCGGAGTCGCTGCGCGGGCCGTACCCCACCAGCATCGGGGTGCGCCCGGCGGCCATCGGTGACAGGTCGGCCGTGCCGGGCCCCCCTGGGACGTCCGCGGCCTCTCCGGTCCGGGACACGGGCAGGGATGCCGCGCCGTTGCGAGTGGCGTCCCCCGGCATGGTCTCCTGGCCGGTGGCTTCGGTAGCTCCGGTGACTGACCCGGTCGTCGGGCCGGTCGCGGGCTCGTCGCCCGGCTCGTCGATGGTCAGCAGCGGCGCGCCCACGGCGAGCTCGGTGCCGGCCTCGCCGTGCCGTTCGACGAGCACACCCGCGAACGGGGACGGGATCTCGACGACCGCCTTGGCCGTTTCCACCTCGACCAGCGGCTGGTTGACCGTCACGGTCTCGCCGACCTCCACCAGCCACCGGACGATCTCCGCCTCGGTCAGCCCCTCGCCGAGATCGGGGAGGCGGAACTGTCGATGGGTCACCGGAGATCTCCTCAGTAGCCGAACGATCGGTCGACGGCGTCGAGGATCCGGTCGACGTCGGGGAGGTAGTGGTCTTCCAGCCGGGCCGGGGGGTACGGGGTGTCGAACCCGGTGACCCGCAGCACCGGCGACTCCAGGTGGTAGAACGCCTGCTCGGTGACCCGGGCCGCGATCTCCGAGGACAGCGAGACGTTCGACGGAGCCTCGTGCACCACCACGAGACGTCCCGTGCGGCGCACCGACTCGACGACCGGGTCGAGGTCGAGCGGCGAGAGCGAGCGCAGGTCGATCACCTCGAGCGAGCGGTCGTCGTCCTCGGTGGCCACCTGGGCGGCGTCCAGGCAGGTGCGGACCATCGGGCCGTAGGCGACCAGGGTGGCGTCGGCCCCGGGCCGCACCACCCGCGCGGTGTGCAGCGCGAGCTGCTCCTGCCCCGGCATGCTGGCGAGTGGGGTGGTGTCGACCTCGCCCTTCTCCCAGTAACGGCGCTTGGGCTCCAGGAAGATCACCGGGTCGTCCGAGGCCACCGCCTGCTGGATCATGAGGTGCGCGTCGGCAGGGCTGGAGCAGGTGACGACCCGCAGCCCGGCGGTGTGGCAGAAGTACGCCTCGGGTGACTCGCTGTGGTGCTCGACCGCTCCGATCCCGCCGCCGTAGGGGATGCGGATCGTGACCGGCAGCCGGATCCGTCCGGCCGAGCGGTAGTGCAGCTTGGCGAGCTGGCTGACGATCTGGTCGAACGCCGGGTAGACGAAGCCGTCGAACTGGATCTCGCAGACCGGGCGGAACCCGCGCATGGCCAGGCCGATGGCGGTACCGACGATGGCCGACTCGGCGAGTGGGGTGTCGATGACGCGGTCCTCGCCGAACCGGGCCTGCAGGCCGTCGGTGATACGGAAGACGCCGCCGAGCTTGCCGACGTCCTCGCCCATGATCACGACCTTCGGGTCGGCGGCCATGGCCGAGAGCAGGCCCGTGTTCAGCGCCTTCGCCAGGGTCAGGGTCTGGCGGGGGCTCGCCGGCGGCTCCCCGTCCGTCGCCGGGCCCACGGAACCGACAGAGTCCGGAGCGATCGAGCCCGGAGTGATCGAGTCCGGACCGATGGAGTCCGGATCGACCGGACCCGGGTCGATGGCGTCGATAGAGCCGATCGGGCCGGTCGCCGCCCCCGTGGCCGTATCGCTGGTCGTCAAGGCAATGCTCCCCGTAGTTCCGTGAACGCGGCGCGCTCGGCGGCAACCAGATTGTTCTCCGTCACCTGGACGTGGTCGAACAGTGCGGCCTCGGGCGGGTCGGGGAGCGCGAGGCAGCGGGCGCGCAGGTCCGCCGCCACGGCGTTCGCCTCAGCGGCCAGGCCGGCCTCCCGCTCGTCGGTCAGCGCGCCGCGGGCCCGCAGATGGATCGTCAGCCGCTCGATCGGGTCGCGCATCCGCCAGCTGGACACCTCGTCCGCCGGGCGGTAACGCGACGGGTCGTCGGCGGTGGTGTGCGGATTGATCCGGTACGTCAGCGCCTCGACCAGGACGGGGCCGCCCCCCGATCGGGCCTGCCGCAGCGCCCACCGGGTCACGGCGAGGGTCGCGAGGACGTCGTTGCCGTCCACTCGCACGCTGGGGAAGCCGAAGCCGCGCGCCCGCTGGTAGACCGGCACCCGGCTCTGCCGCCGGTACGGCTCGGAGATCGCCCACTGGTTGTTCTGGCAGAAGAACACCAGCGGCGCGGAGAAGACGCTGGCCCAGCCGAAGGCCTCGCTCACGTCGCCCTCGCTGGACGCGCCGTCCCCGAAGTAGGAGATCGCGGCGCCGTCGCCGCCGTCCCGGGTGATGCCCATGGCGTAGCCGGCGGCGTGCAGGGTCTGCGACCCGACGACGATCGCGTAGAGAGCGAACCCGTGTTCGGCCGGGTCCCAACCGCCGAGCGACGTCCCCCGGAACAGGCCGAAGACGTGCAGCGGATCGACCTCCCGACACCAGGCCACACCGTGTTCCCGGTAGGAGGGGAAGGCCATGTCGGATGGGCCGAGCGCGCGACCGGAGCCGACCTGCGCCGCCTCCTGGCCGCGCAGGCTGGCCCACAGGCACAGCTCACCCTGGCGCTGCAGCGCTGTTCCCTCGTCGTCGAGACGCCGGACGATGATCATGTCCCGCAGCAGGCCGAGCAGGTCGTCGTCGGTTACGTCGGCCACGAATGCCTGGTAGTCGGTCTCCTGCCCGGAGTCCGAGGCGATGCGGCGGCCGTCGGGGGTGAGCAGCTGCACGAGCTCCGTCACACGGGCAAACGATAGTCCTCGTCCCGGCCGCGGCAACCCGACAACGCGATGTTCGTCGCGCCTGGTGAGATCCCGGCGGACGATGTTCGCCGGGCCGGGTGGGACCCCGACAGGCGACGCCCGCCGCGGCGGGTGGCGGTCGGGTGCCCCCGATACGGTGACCCCGTGAGCGACCCAGTGAGCGACGCAGCCAGCAGCTCGGCGGGCCATCCCGGCACGCCCATGACCGCCGGGAGCCCGCGGGGTTCGGAGCCGCCCGGCGAACGCCCGCCGGCCGGGGCGATTCTCGGCAAGGTCGGCATCTGGAGCGGGCAGTTCGACTTCTCCAACGCTGCCACGGTGCGCGAGGCGGTGTCCGAGCTCGACGAGCTCGGCTACTCCACCCTGTGGACAGGCGAGGTCAAGGGCCGCGAGGTGCTGGTCACCGCCGGCCTGATGCTCGCGGCGACGTCCCGGATGACGATCGCGACCGGGATCGCGCAGATCCTCGCGCGCAATCCCCTGACCATGGCCGCCGGCCAGCTCGCGCTCGCGGAGGCGTACCCGGGGAGATTCCTGCTCGGGCTCGGCGTCTCGCACGCGGAGCTGATGCGCATCCGCGGCGCGACCTACGCGAAGCCCCTGGGCCAGATGCGGGCCTACCTGGACGAGATGGACCGGATGGCCGCCGAGCAGTACCGGGCGGTCCCGCCGGAGGGAGTCCAGCCGCGGGTGCTGGCCGCGCTGGGGCCGAAGATGCTCAGCCTGGCAGGCGAGCGCGCGGACGGCGCGCACACCTACTTCGTGCCGCCGGAGCACACCGCCGACGCCCGCGCGGCGCTCGGGCCGGGGAAGCTGCTGATACCCGAGCAGGCGTTCGTCCTGCACCGGGACGCGAGCGAGGCGCGGGAGCTGGCCCGCCGGCACACGGGGTCCTACCTGCGGCTGCCGAACTACACGAACAACCTGCGCCGGTACGGCCTCACCGATGACGATCTCGCCGGCACCGGGTCCGACCTGCTGGTCGACACGATTGTTCCGTGGGGGGACGCCGACGTCCTGCTCGGCAGGGTCAAGGAGCACCTGGACGCGGGCGCGGACCAGGTGGCCGTGCAGGTCCTGGACTTCGATCGCAGGGGGCTGCCGCGCCGGCAGTGGCGCGAGCTGGCCCCGGCGCTGCTGTCGCTCTGAGGCCGTTGCCCGGGGTCGTTCCGAGGTTACCGCACGCTGGTTCCCGCACGCTGGTTCCCGCACGCTCGGAGGCGGCCGTCGCCCGCCGTGCTCGGGCCAGCCGTCGTGGATACGACACTTTTCAACCTGATTGAGTATTTAGTCTGGTAAGCGACATTTTTCGGTGGGTCGCAATCTCGGACGGCCCCCGGCCGGATCCACTGCCGTCCCGGTCCTGCGCGCTCCGTGTCGCAAATACGACTCGTTGCCTCGGGGTGGCGCGGACGGCGATATTACGGTTGGTGCCGAATTTCCGATCGCTCCGGGGCGGCGCGCGTGTTTCGCGCCGTTCCCGGTTCCGGAGTGCGTCCGGTATGTATCGGTGGGTTCCGTGCGGCGCAGCGGCGATGTGCCGTCGCGGAGATTCCCGGTAGGGTTACTTTCGTTCGATGATTATCGCGGGCGGGGGTCGGGTGAATGCTCGGGGATGACGGAGACGGCCGGCAGGGGCCGACCTCCAGGCGCCGGCACGGCCGCCGGTCGGGCCCCGCGCGCCGATCCGGCGGATTCCGGGAAAGCTGGGGCGCCGCGGTCGCCGGAGGCACTGTCCTCGCGGTCGCCGTGTGCGTCGGCCTGGCCACGTTCGGCCTGATGGGCGGCGGTGACGACCCTTCGGGGAATCTCACCGCGCTCGGCGGCACCGGGCAGGGCCGGGACGGCCAGCCCGCATCCCAGCAAGGCGCATCCCAGTCACCCCAGGCGTCTCCGCCCGCCGAATCGTCGGCCCCCGCCGGGCAGGGGGCGGTGGGTAACGGCCCCCGGCGGCCGACCGGAAACCCGGTCCGCATCGCCTTTGGTGGGGACGTCCATTTCGAAGGCGCGCCCGGGCAGCAGCTGGCGGCTGATCCCAAGACCGCGGTGGGGCCCATGGCACAGACCCTGTCCGCGGCGGACCTGGCCATTGTCAATCTGGAGACCGCTGTCACGACCGGCGGCACGCCGGCCACCAAGGAGTTCGTATTCCGTGCACCGCCCGCCGCATTCACCGCCATGCGCGCCGCCGGTATCGACGTGGTGAACATGGCGAACAACCACGGAATGGACTACGGGGTCGAAGGTCTCGCGGACTCGCTGCGCAGCGCCCGAGAGGCCGATTTTCCGACCGTCGGTATCGGCGCGGACGACTCGGCGGCCTACACCCCCTACGTGACCACCGTGAACGGCCAGCGAATAGCGATCTTCGGTGCGACGCAGGTTCTCGACGACGAGCTGGTCTCCGCGTGGACCGCCGGGCCCGGCAAACCCGGGCTCGCCTCGGCGAAGAAGGTCGAGCGGCTGGCCGCGGCGATCCGCGAGGTGCGGCCGACCATGGACACCGTGATCGTCTACCTGCACTGGGGGGTCGAGCGCGAGGCCTGCCCGAGCGACACGCAGACCGGCCTGGTCGCGCCGCTGGTCGCCGCGGGCGCGGACGCGCTGGTCGGTGGGCACGCGCATGTCCTGCAGGGCGCCGGGTGGAACCACGACGGCGTGTACGTCGGCTACGGCCTGGGCAACTTCGTCTTCTACGCTTCGGGCGGCGGCCCGAACACCGAGACCGGCGTGCTCGAACTGACCTTCCAGGGCCGGGCGGTCACCACGGCCAACTGGGTACCCGGCCGGATCGTCGACGGGGTCCCGCGCCCGCTGACGGGCGCCGCCGCCAGCCAGGCCCTGACCGGCTGGAACAGCCTGCGCGACTGCACGGACCTCTCCGGCACGGCCCCCTGGTAGACGGCACCCCCGGGTCGGTCACCGGTACCGCCCCCCGGTAAACGGCACTCCCGGGCAGGTGTCGACGGATGCCCGTCCGCCCGTTCAGGTAATTGTCCCCCGGCGTTCGCCGCCGGGGGCTTCAACCTGCTGTACCTTGGCTCGCAGGAAGCCGTGACAAAAGCCGGCACGAGTGGTGCTCCCATCGCCACATCGCGGTGCCTCGGAAATTCCTTCCCGTCCTTTCCTTCTTTTGGTGACGCGTGACGCCGGTCTTCTGTCGAGAAGACGCGTCGCGAAATCGACGCCTGTCCTTGGTGCTCCGTCCAACCCTTTGTCGATCCGGGAGTGTCGTGTCGCGTACCCTGCGCAAGAGGTCGAGCCGCCGCGGACTGGCCGCCGGCGTCGGCCGCAAGATACTCGTCGCCTTCGTCTTTCTCGCCGGGAGCGGACTGGTGGTGGTCGGGGGGCCGTCGCCCGCGTGGGCCGCCGACACCACCCAGTACGCCGGCGACTCCACCCGGGGCAACGGGGCGGCCGTCCCGTTCGAGGGCCTCACGGACCAGAACGGCGGCCCGGTGCCCATCTCCGGGGCCATCGGCGTCGACCTGGTTCTCGGCTCGACGCAGCAGCCCTACCTGCCGTGCCAGAACTACAACCGGACCACCGGTACCGGCGACACCTTCGTCAACGCCTGCCAGGAACGGGGCAGCTACGCGACGTACACGCGTTTCGCCACGGGCAAGGGGCTTGTCTTCCCCAACGGGTACTTCATGGGCGACAGCCAGCCTGACCTGGTCAAGGGCGGCACGCTGAACACCGGTTGGGGCCGCCGCACGGCCGGGCTTTCGTTCGAGTTCTACCCGCAGGTCGACCGGGACGCAGAGTTCGTCCACTCGCGTTTCTACATCGACGTCTTCGACCATCGCGCCAACGGCTGGACGTACTCCGCGCACGTCGGCCGCATCAAACTGACGACGCTCAATGATCCGGGTACGGCGCAGGTCGGCGGCCGGCTCACCGACGGTGGGCAGACACCGGCCCGTGACCGGGTGAAGTTCCTCATCTTCGGCGGTGACGCCCGTTCGTCGACCGGGTACCCGATCTCGTCCTTCGCCGTCTTCACGAGCTCGGGGGCGGCGAACTGGAGCAGCGGCGCGCTGTACGCCGGCGCGCAGCGCATCACCGTCACGGACACCGCGACCGGCCGCGAATGCGTCATTGACCTGAAGCCGATCAGCGGTCGGGGCAACGCGCTCGACATCGACCTCTCCCGGCCCGGGTTCGGCCACGAGGGCAGCGTCTGCCACTGAACGGTGCCGAGTAACTGCGGCGGTTGAGCGACAGCCAGGACTCATCCAGTCGCCACACATCGCCGGGCGGCGGGACCTGTGACGTACGTAGAACGGCGGCACCGGCCAGCGGCCGGGACGGCTTGGCTGTCCCGGCCGTTTTACATTTCTCCAACCGCTTTCGCAGGCGTTCGTTCAGTCGTTTCCGCGCGTTCGTTTCCGCGCGTTTCGCTCAGCCGCCGTCGCGGGGGCGGCCGGGGCTGTTGCCGCTGTTGCGTGAGGCGGCGCACCGGGCGCACGTTCCGTAGATCTCGACGGTGTGTACGACGTCGGTGAAGCCCTCCGCGCTGGCCACGGAGGACGTCCAGGCCTCGATCTCGGGGCCGGCGATCTCCACCGTGTGGCCGCAGTGGCGGCACACGAGATGGTGGTGGTGACCGTCCGTGGTGCACCGCCGGTACACGGTCTCGCCGTCATCCCGGCGCAGGACGTCCACCTCGCCGCGGTCGGCCAGCACCTGCAGGTGACGGTAGACGGTCGTCAGACCGACGGACTGGCCCTCCTGGCGTAGCCGGGCGTGCAGGTCCTGCGCGCTGGTGAAGGCGTTCGTCGCCGCGAGCGCGGAGGAGACCGCGTCGCCCTGCCGGGTGGCCCGGACGGAGGTGCCGCGGCCGCGACCCGGGCGGGACACCGCTCCGTTCGGGCGGTCACCGGAGCCAGCGCCTGCGCCGCCTGCCGCCCGGTCGGAGGCCGCTGACATGCCGCGCGGGGAGCTCACCCGCTCGCCTTCCACACTCGCCACGACATCCACTCTCTCATCTACCCGGCCTGTCTGGAGGGCGCGCGATCTCCTCAGTTCTCGTCATGGGAACGGTGTTGACATCGGTTTTCATTTCGTGCGACGGTGTGTGACGTAGTAGGCGCCGACTGTCGCCAATCCGTGTACTTCCCTGGAGGTTCCAGATGTCACTGACCGTCACGCCCGAGCTGGTCGAGGCCGCGGGCGAAGGCCGGATGACCGACGAGGACTTCGTCGCGTGCGTGCGCACCTCGCTCCCGTACGCCTACCGGCTGGTCGAGGAGCTGGTCACGGCCCTGCCCGACGCCGGCCCCGCGGGCCGGGATTTCGCCGACAACCAGGTGCCCCCGCCGGACGAGGCCGCGCGCGGGCAGCTGCTGCGTGCGATGGCCAGCACGTCCATCCGGTCGGCGCTCGAACGGCACTTCGGTGTCGCGCTGGCGTTCCAGAACTGCCACCGGGTCGCGGCCTTCGCCCCCGAGGCCGTCGGGCGCGCGCAGTACCAGGCGTTCGTCTCACCGCGGGCACAGGTACTCAATCAGCAGCCCGAATTCGTCGACTGCTAGGCCACATTCCCAAGCCAGGCGCGGGCGTTCGCCCCGCCCCGGGGCCCCTCACGGGCGCCCGCCCCGGGAACTCACCCGGCCGGCCCGGCCGTCTTGTCGCGTTGTGCCCTCGCTGCTGTCGGTTGCCCTCAGGTCGGCCCGGTGACCAGCACTGAGGTCATTTGAGGCGGCGGAATGTCCGTCCCGTACCCTTTGCTCGCGGTAATACGGTGGCGGGCAATCCGGGGGTGGTGGGTGGCAGGACGTCCGGCCTGGCTGCGGGGGGAGTCGTGGCGGATCGCCGAGCCGCCCCTGACCCCGGCGGCGACAGGTGCCGCGGTGCTCGGCGCGGTCGTGCTGGTCGTCGGGTGCGTCCTGACCGCCGGATCGGGCTTCGACGAGGGCTCCACGGCGACGACGCCGGTGGGAGTAGAAGTCGATCAGGGCCCGCTGGCCTCCTGGTACACGTCCACCCAGGGGATGCGCGGCAGTATCGCCACCAGCGTCGCGTCCGCGCGCGCCTTCCTCGACGCCCAGGACGGCGCCTCACTGCGTCCACTGTGCATCCAACTGGCGGCGGAGGGACAGCAGGCGGGCGGGCTCACACCCGGGCCGGACCAGGAGGCGCAGCGGCTCTTCACCAGCGGCGCCGGGCACTACGAGGCTGCCGCGCGCACCTGCGCCCAGCTCTTCGACGGCACGCAGATCCCCGCCGCGCAGCTACAGGCACAGGTCCGGGCGGCGCTGGCCGACGGCGACCGCGACTGGGACGCGCTGGCCACCCGCGTCGGCCTTCCCATGGCCCATGCCGGGCCGACCCCACCGGCCGCCACCGACGGCTCGGGAGGCACGGGTGGGTCGGCAGCCACCGATGGCACGGGCGGTACCGGCGACACAGACGCCACGGGTGGGACGGACGGCAGCGGCGATCCGGAGGACACGAGCGCGTCCGGGTGAGACCTCCGCCGTGCGGACCCGCCCGGCCGGGCGGGTCGGGGCTCGGTGGGTGTGCTCAGCCTGCGTTGTCGGCTCGGTGCCCGCACGGGGTGAGGACGCGCAGCGTGCCGGTGAGCTCGAAGTCGTGTGTCCAGGCGGGGCACCAGCCCACGGCCCGTGCCTCGTCGAGCGCGTGGCCCGTGCCCCGGCGGTCGTAGGCGAGGACGAACAGCAGCACCCGCCCCTCCGGGCCCGGGGCGCGCCGGGTGAGTGCCCGCCCGACGCCGCCATCTCCGATCGCGGTCAGGAACACGGTCGAGGAGCGCGGCACCCGTGGTCCCACCGGCCCGGTCACCACATCCGCGCCCGGCCCGCCGGGACGTTCCTGACCGGGCGCATCCTGACGGGTCGGGCCCTGCCCGGCTGTGTTCGCGGCGGGTGCGTCCTGGCCGGCCGTACTTTGACCGGCTGCGTCCTGGCCGGGTGTCCGGTCGTCGGAGGCGCCGTCCTGGCTTACCTCCATCCCGTACAGCCAACCCGCGCGGGCGAGCCGGCCGCCTACGACGACCAGGTCGCCGGGCCGGTGGAGCCGGCGGGCGGTGACGGTCGCGTCCACCATCAGGTCGATCGGACGGCGGTCGCCGCGTTCCTCCCACAGTGGGTGCAGGGCGCTGACCGCGGCGGCGGGCACCGCGGCTGCGGCGAGGACGGTCACCGCCGTCACCGCTGCCAGCAGGCCCGCCGCCGTGCGCCGCCAGCCGGCCGCGCGACCGCCGGCCGCGCGACCGCCGGCGGGATCGCCACCGGAAGGACCGTCCCCGGGGCGGCCGGCGACCCCGGCTCCCGCCCACGCGACGCGGGCTGTGCGGGCCAGCGCGGCGGCTCCGGCGGCCGCGACCACGGTGAGCAGCGGGACGAGGAAGACGTTCGTCCGCACGGCGCCGAACGGCCAGTACCGCCCGGCGCTCGCCGCCAGCACCATCAGCTCGGCGCCGCCGGTCGCGACCAGCAGCACCCGGCCATCCGGGCGTCGGGCGAGCGTGACCACTCCGGCCAGGAACGTGATCGCGACGGCACAGCCAAGCACGATCACTGCCGGGTCGGACGAGTCGGTCAGCGGGTGAACCAGGTTCGGGTCATAGCGGTCGATGCCCGGGGGCGCGCCGGCCGCGGTCGCCGCGAGCTGGTCGGCGATGAAACGGATCCCGTCGGGCAGTCCGCGCCCGGCCAGGAAGTGGTCGTCCCAGAACGTGCTCGCCCGCTGGCCGGACTGGTGCAACACGAACAGCGCCGCGTGCAGCCCCGCGATCACGGCGGCGGGGGCGTCGCACAGCGCGGCGCGAACGGCCGCGCGAACGGTCGGACGGAAGGCCGCGCGAACGGTCGGACGGAAGGCCCTGCGAGCAGCCGTGCGGCGGCCAGCCCAGCCATAGGGGCCGGGCAGCGGCCGGGCGACGTCCACGACGGTCAGCGGGACGATGAGGAAGACCGCGGGCAGGGAGAACAGTGCGAGGACGCCGACGGCGAACCGGCTCCACAGCAGCGCGCGGGTGGTGGAAGCGGCGCGCATCCAGAGCATGACCACGGCCAGCGCGCAGGTCGCGTCGAGGGTGTACGGCTTGACCTGGGACGCGAGGTCCACGACGGTGCCGCCGAGCGTGACCGTCAGCGCCGCCGTGAACGCCGCTGTGCGTCCGGTCAGCCGGCGGGCCAGGAGCCAGGTGCCCGCGGCGAGCGCGACGAGGGGAACGGCGGAGGGTAGCCGCAGGGCCCAGGCATGCCACCCGAACACGTCGCCGCACACCCGGAGCAGACCCATCGAGCCGATCGCGGACGGCGTGTTCGCCACTGACAGCTCCGACCAGAAGGTCCCCGGCGGCTCGGCGACGAAGTGCGGGCGCCACAGCTCGTCGTACCAGAGCGGCTGGCGGAAGCGTTCCCACAGCACCGCCTGGACCGCGACCGCCAGCAGGCTGACTACGACCACCGCCAGCATGTCCACCGCGCCTCGCGACCCGGTTGTTTCACGTGTGTCCGGCGCAGGCCCCGCCACGCCGCCGCTGATCACCGCGACGGCCTGGACCGCCCCGCTGGCCTGGACCGCCGGGTCGGCCTGAACCGCTCCGTCGCCGCGGGTCACGCCGCCGCCCCGGAGCGGCGGGATGTCCAGCTCGTGGGCGGTTCGGCCGGCTGGCTGGTCGGTTCCACCGGCCGGCTCGGCCAGCACACGCGTGTCCTCCACCCGGTTGTCCACAGGTTCTGTCCACAGGACACCCGTCCCTTGTGGACATCGCCTGTGCGGCGCCGCCCGGCAAATCCGGACGAGGCACTCAGGTCCGAGCGTAGGCGGTCAGGAACCGGTCGATCCGACCGACTGCGTCGGTCAGGTCGTCGACGCACGGCAGGGTCACCAGCCGGACATGGTCGGGCCGCGGCCAGTTGAACCCGGTGCCCTGCACCAGCAGGATCCGCTCGGCCCGCAGCAGGTCGAGCACGAAGCTCTCGTCGTCGTCGATCGGGTAGACCTCGGGATCGATGCGGGGGAACGCGTACAGCGCGCCGCGCGGGGGCACACACGACACCCCGGGGATGTCGTTGAGCAGCTTCACCACCGTGTCGCGCTGCTCGAGCAGCCGGCCGCCGGGCAGGACGAGATCGCCGGCGCCGCTGCCCTCGGCGAGCGCGGCCTGGAGCGCGAACTGGCCGGGCACGTTCGCGCACAGGCGCATGTTCGCCAGGATGTTCAGGCCCTCGATGTAGCTCGACGCGTGCTGGCGGGGCCCGGAGAGGGTCATCCACCCGGAGCGGAAGCCCGCCAACCGGTAGGCCTTCGACAGCCCGTTGAACGTCACGCAGAACAGGTCGGGGGCGAGCGCCGCGGGCGAGTGGTGCTCCGCGCCGTCGTAGAGGATGCGGTCGTAGATCTCGTCGGAGAACAGCATCAGGTTGTGCCGGCGGGCGACCTCGATGAGCTCCTCGAGCACCGGCCGGTCGTAGACGGCCCCGGTCGGGTTGTTCGGGTTGATGATCACGATGGCGCGGGTACGTGGGGTGATCTTGCGGATGATGTCGTCGAGGTCGGGATTCCAGCCCGCGGACTCGTCGCACAGGTAGTGCACGGGCCGCCCGCCGGTGAGGCTGACCACCGCCGTCCACAGCGGGTAGTCGGGGGCGGGGAGGAGTACCTCGTCACCGTTGTTCAGCAGCGCCTGCAGCGACATCATGATCAGCTCGGAGACGCCGTTGCCGAGGTAGACGTCGTCGGGCGTGACGCTGGTCATTCCCTTGCCGGCCGTGTAGCGCACGACGGCCTCACGGGCGGGGAGCAGGCCCTTGGAGTCGCTGTAGCCCTGTGCTGCCGCGAGGTTCTCGACCACGGCGGCGAGCACCGAAGGCGGCGCGGAGAAGCCGAACGGGGCGGGGTTGCCGATGTTCAGCTTCAGGATGCGCTGGCCTGCGGCCTCCAGCCGGGTCGCCTCGTCGAGGATGGGACCTCGGACGTCGTAGCAGACGTCGGCGAGCTTGTCGGACTGGGCGAACTCCATAGTGCCCAGGGTAGATGCCGTGTCGACTGGATTTCCTGCCCTCGTGTGCCGTGGGCGTGGGCTCACCCGCGGTGGGTGGCCGCGGCGATCCGCGCCGCCGGCGCTCCGGACAGCCCGCCCCGGGGCGCCAGGGCGAGGGAGAGAACGAGGGCCGTGGCGAGGGTCAGCACGATCGCCCCGCCGGCGGCGACGTCCCACTGCTCGCTGACGGCGAGCCCGACCACACCGCAGACCACGGCCACCGCGATCGAGACCGCGGTCATCGTCGACGTGCGCGAGCACCACAGCCGGGCGGTGGCGGCCGGCCCGACGACCAACGCGACGGCCATGATCGTGCCCACCGCGGGCAGCGAGGTGACGACCGCGGCCTCCACGAGCAGCAGCAGGACGAGCCCGAGCCATCTGGACGGGTACCCGGCCGCGGTGAGCGCGGTGGGGTCGAACGCCCCGAGCAGCAGCTCCTTGCGCAGCGCCACGAGCGCGGCGAGCACCACGACGGCCGTCACACCGCTGACGACCAGATCGCTCTCCTGGACTGTCAGCACGGAGCCCACCAGGAAGGCGCTCAGATCACGGTTCGACCCGTCGCGGGCGGACATCAGCGCGACGCCGAGCGCGAACCCGCCGGAGAGGACGACGCCGGTCACGGTGCTCACGTCCCGCCCGCCGGTGCCCGCCCGCCCCGCGCCACCCGGGCCAGCGCCACCCGGACCGGTGCCGGCCGAGTGCCCCGGGGTGCCGGTGAGCAGGGCGACCGTGCTCACCAGCAGCACGCCGAACAGCCCGGCGCCCAGGACGAGGTTCATCCCGATCAGGGAGGCGATCACGACGCCCGGGAAGGTCGCGTGGGTCATCGCCATGGTGAGGAAGCTGAGCCGGCGCAGCACGACGTGCACGCCGACGGCGCCGCACAGCGTCCCGACGATCAGCACCTCGAGGAGGGCCCGCCGGGTGTAGCCGTCGCCCAGCGAGTCGAGCAGCGCCATCAGGTCGCCCCGCGTGACGAGGCGGGCCGCCGCTGCCGGCGCTCGCGGGAACGCGCGCCCCGTGACCGGCGCGGCAGCATGGCGACGAGGAGAGCCAGCGCGTAGATCACGACCAGCGCCAGGACGACCGTCGCGCCGGCGGCGAGCCGGATCTCGTGGCGCACGGACGCCTCGTAGCTGGCGACCAGGCCGAGCCAGCCGCCGAGGACCCCGAGCCCGATCGAGGCCAGCACGATGACCACCAGCCGGTCGCTGAGCAGCCGGGCCGCCGCCGCCGGGATCACGATCAGGGCAATGACCAGCACCGTCCCGACGGCGCGGACGGCGGCGACGACGACGAGCGCGATCACCAGGTTGAGGACGAGGTCCAGCAGCCACACCGGGTACCCGGCCGCGCGCGCCCCCTCCGGGTCGAACGCCCGCAGCAGCAGCTCCTTGTGGATCAGCGCGAGCACCGCGAGAGCCACGGCGGCGGTCACCGCGGTCACGGTGATGTCGGTGGAGTCGACGGTCAGCAGACGTCCGAAGAGGAACGCGGTGAGATCCGACGTGTAGGACTCCCGGCGCGAGACCAGCACGACACCGACGGCGAAACAGCCGGTGAGCAGCATCGCCATGGCCGCGTCCTCGGTGACCCGCCGGGTGGAGACCAGCGCGGTGAACCCGGCGGCGGCCGCGACGGCGACGAGCAGCGCACCCGGCACGATGCCGGAGTCGCCGGCGATCAGAAAACCGATCACGACACCCGGGAAGACGGCGTGGGTGAGCGCGTCGGTGAGGAAGGCGAGCCGGCGCAGCAGGACGAGGACCCCGACCACGGCGCTCAGCGTCCCGAGCAGCAGCACCTCGAGCAGCGCCCGGTACATGAACGGCCGCTCGAACGGCGCGATCAGGAGATCGCCGGGCGTGCTCACGGCCTGGTCACACGCGGGTCACGACGACGCCCCGGCCGTCGATCTCCAACGCGGCGCCGCCGTAGGCGGCCCGCAGGGGCTCCGCGGTGAGCGCCTCGGCGGGCGGTCCGAACGTGATCTGACGGCCGCTCAGCAGGCACACCTCGTCGCTGATGAGCTGCGCCAGGGCCAGGTCGTGGGTGGAGACGACGACGGCCGTGCCGGCGGCGGTCAGCGTACTGAGCGCGGCGAGCAGGGCGTCCTGCGAGACGACGTCCACGCCGTTGAACGGCTCGTCGAGCAGCAGCAGGCGGGGCTGGGCGGCGATGGCGCGGGCCAGCAGCACCCGCTGGCGCTGCCCTCCGGAGAGCGTGCCGAAGCGATCCCGGGCCCGGTGGGCCAGCCCGACGGCCTCCAGCGCGGCCTGCGCCGCCGCCCGGTCGGCGCGGCCCGGCCGGCGGATCCAGCCGATCCCGCGGTAGCGGCCCATCAGCACGACCTGACCGACCGAGATCGGGAAGTCCGGGTCGAGCGTGTCCGCCTGCGGCACGTAGGCGACCTCCCGGCGGGCGGCGCCCGGGGGACGTCCGAGCACCGTGATCAGCCCGTCGACCACGGGCACCAGGCCGAGCACGGCCTTGATCAGCGTTGACTTGCCCGCGCCGTTGGGCCCGATGAGGGCCAGCGTCCGGCCCGGGTGGAGGACGCCGTGCACGCCGTGCAGCACCGGCACCCTGCCGTAGGCGATGCTCGCGTGCTCCAGCGACAGTGCGGCGGGAGCGGCCCCGGCCTGGCCGCCGCTCTCGCCCGCGGCCGTACCCGGGATCGCTGCATCCGGAATCGCCGTATCCGGGATCACGGCGCCGACCTGGTCGGGGAGCGCGATCGCGTCGGCCGCCAGTGCTGTCGCCACTGCCGCCACCGGCGCCGCGGTCGTCGGTATCGCCACGGGCGACGGGGCTCCGTCCGGCCCGTCCGGCGCGGTCAGGCACGGTGCCTGAGCGTTACCGGTCATGATCGACCACCGGTCCATCCTGTAGATCCTGGCTGTGGGTCCTGTCTCACCGGAGGGCGTTGACGATGGTATCCGTGTTGTGCCGTTCGGCTTCGAGGTAGGTGGCACCATCAGACCCCGCCGGGCCCAGCGTGTCGGCGTAGAGGGCACCCTCGCCGGCGACGACGCGGACGCCCGCCTCGCGGCCGATGGTCTGCGCCGTCCGCGGCGGCAGGGATGACTCGGAGAACACCGCCACGACGCGGGACGCCCTGATCCGGCTGACGATGTCGTCGATCGCCCGGCCGGAGAGCTCGGCGGACGTGTCGAAGCTCGGGATGATCGACCCGACGAACTCCAGGCCGTACCGGTCCACGTAGTAGCCGAACGAGTCGTGGTTGGTGACCAGCTTGCGCCGGTCCGCCGGGATGGTGTCGATCTTCTGCTGGTTCTCCCGGTCGAGCTCGTCCAGCCTGGTCGTGTAGCCGGCTAGGTTGGCGCGGTACGTGGCGGAGCTCTCCGGATCGGCCGCCGTGAGCCCCTTCTCGACGTTCGTGACCATGATCTTCGCGTTGCGCGGGTCGTGCCAGATGTGCGGGTCGCCCCCGGCGTGCTCGTCCTCATGCGCACCCTCGTCGGCGTGGTCCGTGCCCCCTCCGGGCTCATTCCGGACGGTGACCCCGTCGGCCATCACGACCTCGACGCCGTCGAAGCCGCTGGCCGAGATCGCGTCGTCGAGCCAGCTCTCCAGGTCGACACCGTTCTCGATCAGGACGTCCGCGGAGCCGATCGCCTCGAGATCGGCCGGCGAAGGCTCGTAGTCATGCGGATCGACGCCCGGCCGCAGGATCTGCCTGACCTCGATGCCGTCACCGCCGATGGCGCGGGCGAAATCCGCCGCGTAGGTGGTCGTCGCGACCACCCGTGGCGCCGAGCCGCCCGCGCCGCCGGAGCCCCCACCCGAGCCGCCGCAGGCCGCCAGCGCGGCGGCGAGCGCAGCCGCGGTGAGCAGAGCGGCGGCGGGACGCGCCACCGGCAGCGACCGGGGGCGCGAGGCCTGGTCCGACGGGTGTCCGGCGGCGGGCCGGAGGGGCAGGGGCGACATGAGGAAAATGAAAACGGTTGTCGATGCAGATGTCAAATCGAACCGGCGTGGTCCAGACGGATGGCGCCCGCGGAGGTCAGCTGGCCAGGAAGCTGATCTGGACCCGCCTGTTCAGCGCGCGCCCGGCGGCGTCGTCGGACCCGTCGGGCCGGGTGTTCGGCGCGACGGGGTCGGCTCCGCCGCGGCCCGTAGCCGAGACGCGCGTGCCGCTCGGTACGGCTGGGCGGAGCAGATCCGCGACCGCGTTGGCCCGGCGCTGCGAGAGGATCACGTTGTAGGCCGGGGTGCCGAGGCTGTCGGTGTGGCCGAGAACCGTGACCGTCCTGGTGGCAGGGCCGACCCGGCCCGCGAGCGTGGCGATCTCCGTGCGCGCGGCCTCGGTCAGATCGTCGGAGTCGAAGGCGAACAGGACGTCCGCGCTGATCGTGACGGTGACCCGGTCGCCGGACCGTTCCTCGGTGACCAGCGGGAGCACGGAGTCCGCCGGGTCGATGGTGAGGACCGAGCCGGCGGCGTCGAGCGGGCGCACCGAACGGGTGATCTCCTCGGCGGGCACATCGGCCGGGGGCGGTGGTGCGCTCGTGGCGCCGAGGGCCCCCGGGCTCTCCGCCCCGGCGAGCACCCAGAGCGCCGCGGTGACCAGAGCCAGCCGGGCGGCCCGGCCCGCGATCGCGGTCACCGGCGCCGTCACTGCCGCTGTCGCTGTCGCGGCGGGGGGCCGCGGGAGCGCGCTCAACGCGTGATCGCGGCGTCGTCGACGATCACCCGGTCGTTGAGGTAGACGTCCACGGTGGTCACGTCGGCGGGCGGTGCGGCGAAGGTGAACGAGCCGGTCACGGGCACGTTGTTGCGGGTCCGGGTGGTTCCCGAGGCGGCGCCCAGCGCCACTCCGGCGGAGTCCCGCACGACTGTGTAGCGGCGCAGGTTCACGGAGTCGACCAGGGTGACAGCGGCGTCGCGCCTGCCGGCCATGTCGTAGAGCGTGATGCCGGTGCCCGGGTCCTTGGCGTAGCGCGGCGTGAAGAGCAGATCGAGGCGGGCGAGTTGGCCGTCGACCCGCAGCCCGACGAAGCCGACCTCGACGTCCCCGTCCGCTCCCTGGAAGCGGGTGGTGCGGCTCGCGGTCGGCGTTCCCGCGGGCGGGGCTTCCGGGGAGGCCGCGCCGCCCTGGCCCGTGCCCGCTGTGCCGCTCGCCGGGGCCGGTGAGGGTGCCTCATCGTCGCCGGAGCCCGAACAGCCCGGGAGGACCAGGCAGGCAACCAGCAGGCCGCCGACCAACGCGGATGTACTCCGCGCGCGGTAGCCGCCAGAGCCACGGATCGAGGCCGGCCGGGCGGTCGACGCGGGACGCGCCCCCGGGGCCGACGGCCTCGCCGGGACGGGTGTCGTCCGCGGGCTGGCCGTCACCGGGCTGGCCGTCGCTGGGACGGTCGTCGGCGCCAAGGCGGGCGGGGGCAGGTGCGGCATCGGACCTCCGGGCGGGAGGGTCAGGGGAGTCCGATGCCGATTATGATCCCCGCCCGCCGGGCCTGGGGACAGGTACGGACACCGCCCGGGCCCAATCCGTCACCCGTGGGTCGAAAGGCGACAGAACGCGCGCCCTGTCGGCGCCTGCCGTGGCCGGGCCGGATGTTGCCGGCACGGGGGCCGCGGTGGCGGAGACCGCCGTAGCGCGGGCCGCCCGGGCCGGACCCGCGACGGTGTCCGCCACGCCGCGGGTGGCGGTACGGCGGGGCCCGTCGGCGGTCGGCTCCGGTGCGTCAGCGCGGTTCATTCGGTGCCGTGCTCCGCCTCTTCCAGCAGCAGGCGCAGCTCGAGCCCGAGCGAGCGAGGTTCGGCCAGCGGAGACCGGAACAGCACCCGGACGGCGTCGGCGCCGTCGGGGCCGATCCGCCACATGTCCAGGCCGGCCCGGTCGAGCGAGGTCACCGACGCGCCGATCACCTCGTCGGCGCAGATGCTTCCGGCCGCCGTGACGCCGCGCGCGGCGAGCTGGCGCATCTGGGCGGCGTGGGCCTTGTTGAGGTGCTCGATCAGGTCCGGGGCGTAGGCCGTCACGAGGTCGGGCTCGGCGAGGGCGTACGAGGTGAGCTCGACGCGGCGGGCCGGCCCGAGCGACGACCAGCGGCCGCCGGGGCGTGCCGCCGCGTCGCGCCGCGCGCCCCGCGCCCGGCGGGTGACCCGGGACCGCCGCGGGGCCGGAGCCTCCACGACCTCCGTGCCCGCCGCCAGTTCGGCACCCGCCGCTTCCGTGCCGGTAGCCAGTTCCGTGCCCGCGGCCAGCTCGGCGTGTGCGGCTTCGGTGCCTGCCGCGAGCTCGGTCGCGACCGGCACGGAGCCGGCGGCTGTCCGGTCGGCGACCGTCCGGTCGGCGACCGGTGCCCGGGTGGCGCCGGCCGGGGCTTCGGCGCGGCCGGGCAGGCAGATGAGCACCTCGTCCACGGCCACGGAGAGGACACGCAGATCGGAGATGTCGCCGGAGGTCACCGTGATGCTGCGCCCCAGGTTGCCCAGGCGTTGGACGAGCTCGTCGGCGGTCTCCGCCGCCGAGGCCAGCACCCCCGCGAGGACCAGGCGCTCCCCGTTGTGGCCGGGCACGTCGACGCGTGCGCGGCGGCCGGAGTCCGCGCACCGCGCGGGCGGGCTGTCGGCGCCCACGAGCAGCAGGGGCTCGCCGCCGTCGTCGATGAGTCCGACCCAGCCCCGAACGTGGGCGCAGGGCAGCGTGAGCAGCGCGCAGCGGCCGCCGGCGAGGATGGTCCTCGCCTGCTCAGCCAGCACGGGCATGTCGACGTCCGAGCTTGGACTCGTCACCGGGCCTCCTCCTGTCATCAGGTAAGGCTTACTTAAGTCGTCGAGAGCCCGATGGTCAAGCCTTTCGTCCGGTTGTGGTCCCCTGTCTCAGATCAACACTGGTCGCGATTCCCAATGTCCGCGCAACGCGGTCCCGGAAGGGCACCGCGATCCGGTTCGCGGGCGGAGGATTCTAGGCTGTCGTGGTCGGGCAGTGTCTCGCCCCTCGAGAAGGAGGTGCCGGTGATCTTCAAGTTGGTCGGTGACGGTCGCCCGTACCCCGATCATGGTCTTGGCCAGCGGGACTGGGCCGCCATCCCGCCGCGGCAGGTGCGGCTCGACCAGCTCATCACGACGAAACGGGTGCTGGCGCTCGACGTCCTGCTGGACGAGGACTCGACGTTCTACGGCGACCTGTTCCCCCACGTCGTGGAGTGGGGTGGGGCGCTCTACCTGGAGGACGGCCTGCACCGCGCCGTGCGCGCGGCGCTGGCGCAGCGGACGTCCATCCACGCCCGGGTGCACGTGCACACCGCGGCACGGCCGGTGGGCAGGCTCAGCCACCAGTGACGCCGGGCCGGGCGCTTCCCGCGCTCCAGGTCCGGGGCCTGGTGGCGGCGGTGCGGGCCCGGCTCAGTCGTTGGTGATCTCGTAGGTCACGTAGGTGTCCTCGCCGACCTTGGCGAAGACGTAGCGCGGGCACGCCGACCCCGGCCGGTAGGCCGCGATGGGCCGAAGCACGGGGGAGCGCATGACCTGCTTGAGCCGCCCGCCGGCGAGCTTGCGTGCCTGGGCCCCGGAGACATCCGCAGTCTCCTGGCGCTCGTACCATCCACCGCAGTAGTGGATGTCGTGGGGGCGTGACGTCCAGGCCGGCGTGTGGAAGACCCAGAGCAGGTAGGCCGTACGCATGATCAGGGCCAGCAGGGCGATCGTGATCAGAGCACGGACGAGGTTCCCGGCCCGGTTCGTGGCGAGAACGGGACTCACAACTCCGGGAGCCTAGGGCAGCTACCCCCGTTCCGGGGCAAGCCGTCCCTTCCGGCCGGGGCGTGTCGCGTGCGCGCCCGCCCGCCGACGCCCCGGCTAAACAGCACGACCGGGCCCGTCCGCGGCCCCACCGACGTGCTCGTCCGAGCTGCCACCCGCGTTGTCTGCTGTGTGGTCTCCCGGCTGCCCGCCGGCGCAACCGGCCGCGTGCCCGGCAGTGGGGTCGGCAGCCTGCCCGGCGAGGTGCCCGGATGCGTGCCCGGCGAGGTGCTCGGCCGGGGGCAGGTCGAGGGCCGGGTTGCCGTCGAAGAAGCCGTCCGGGCGCAGCTCGAAGCCGATCCGGCTGACCGGCATCACCGGCCAGTCCTCCGGGCGCACGACGTGGTGCGCCCCGAAGCTGTACCAGACGACGATGTCGGTGTCGGCGACCGGCCGGTCCGCGGCCGCGTACTGCGGCAGGCCCTCGTTGCCCGCGTTCTGGTTCGGGTAGCGGCCGGCGGCGTACCGCTCCCGCTCGTCGTGCGCGGTCACCCACAGGTTGCGGGACGCGAACCGCCCGCGCGCCGCCTGGTGCGAGTCGGGATGCGCCAGCAACGGCGCCGTGTGCCCCGGGACGAGCCGGTAGGCCACCGGGCGGCCGAGCGGGCCCTCGACGCGTGGGTTGGTGATCCGCCAGAACCGCGCGACGGACGGGTCGACCCTGCGCTGGGCGTGGCGCTCCGAGTCCAGCAGCGTGTCCTGGGTCCGCCAGGCGACGCCCGTCGGGTTGTCCGGGCCGATCGGGTCGGGCACCGAGTCGATCTCGTGCACCGAGTTCGGGCCGCCGTCGAGCTCCAGGTCCAGGCGCACGTTGAAGAAGTGCTGGTGATGCGGCCCGTACAGGCCGGGCGCCACGAGCACCCCGTGCGACGGCGACTCGCCCGGCCGCACCGCCCCGGTCGAGATCACCCCGGTCAGCTTCACCTCGAACTCGATCGAGCCGTCCAGGTAGAGGTACCAGAAGAAGCCGTACTCGTAGTTCCCGACCGTGCAGATCATCGAGATCACCAGCCGGCGCATGCGGCGGACCTCGACCTGGCCGGTCCGGAAGTCGGTGTGCTTCCAGGCGATGCCGGTGTCCTCCTCGTGCAGGCACACCGCGTTCGGGATCGCCACCGGGTTACCGTCGGAGTCGTTCACCACGGCGTCGAAGTACCGGATGTCACCGAGGCAGTCGCAGCCGAGCCGCAGCGAGTTGGCCATCACCCCGACCCCGTACTCGCCCATGTCGAAGACGTTCTTCACCCGGTGCGTCGGCGCCGGGTCGCCGTACGGGACGAACATCTCCGACACCGACGCGCGCTGCAGGATCGGCCGCCGCCGGCCCCGGTCGGTGTACGCGACCTGGTGCAGGATGAGGCCCTCGCGCGGGGTGAAACCGATGCGCAGGTCCCATTTCTGCCAGCGGACGGCGTACCCGTCCACGGTGAAGCTGGCGCCGCGCGGTTGGGTGACCTCGATCGGGCGCAGGTCGTCGCGCAGCCGGTCGAACGCGGGGACGTTCTCCGGGGCGGCCGTCATCAGCGCCGGTGCGTAGTTGCCGGGGCGCGGCGGCAGCGGCACGGGGCCGTCCGGGCCCTGGCCGTGGTCGGTCACGTCGATGACGGCCATCGCCTCGAGGTCGACGACGACCTGCAGTCCCTCCGCGGGCCGGGCGTAGCCGTTCTCGCCGGGCCCGGAGCGGACGAACGTCACCGGGCGCGCGATGCGCCGCCGGGCAGGGTCGTCCTCACGCCCGGTGTAGCCCGCGGACCACGGGTCGATCATCGCGAGGGAGAAGTCGGTGACCCCGCGCCTGCGCATCGCCGCCTGCCAGTCCGGGTCGGCACGGACGACGTCCTCGCAGGCCAGGAACTCCTCCATCATCATCGCCGCCTGCACGCCGGGGACCGCGTACATCTCCACCACCGTCCCGGCGGACAGCGACACGACGGCCTCGTGGGTCAGCCGCGCCCCGCGCTCGTGCAGGACGCAGAACGCCTGCCGGTCCGGCGCGGCCAGCTCCTCGCCGACGTCCCGCTCGGCCTCGCGCGACACCATGGCGGCTTTTGGTGGCTCGTTCAGTTCGACGGAAACGAAACGAAACTCCGGCCCGAGCTTCTCGCTCGCCCGCAGGATCGCGGTGGCCCGGCCGATCTCGGCGGCGGACAGCGGTTCGAGGGGATGCGCCGGTCGCGCCGGGATCGTCCCGGGCTCCGGGGACGCACTGACCGTCATGGCGACCTCCACCAACATCTCGGGTGCGTGACCCGGCACGCAAGGGACTGGGCCACCCAAAAGTAGAGGTCGCCGAACGCGGGCCATCGGCGGCCCGTTCGGCGGTTTCCGGACGTCCGAAATGGACGCCGGTCAGCATTTCCCGAGATGGGCCTCGGCAGGATTCCCGCAGCAGGTCCGGTCAGGACTCCGGAGGTGGGTACTCCCGGAGGTCAGGACTCCCGGAGGTAGGTGAGGACGGCGAGGACCCGGCGGTGGTCCGTCCCGGAGGACTCCAGCCCCAGCTTGGCGAAGACGTTCGAGATGTGCTTCTCCACCGCGCCGGCGCTCACCACGAGCGCAGCGGCGATGGCCGTGTTCGACCGGCCCTCGGCCATCAGCCCCAGCACCTCGCGCTCGCGCGGGGTGAGCGTGGCCATCGGATCGTTGCGGCGGCTGCGCACCAGCAGCTGCGCGACCACCTCGGGATCCATCACCGTCCCGCCGGCGGCGACGCGCCGCACCGCCTCGACGAACTCACGGACGTCCGCGACCCTGTCCTTGAGGAGGTAGCCGACGGCACCCGCGCCGTCCGCGAGCAGCTCGCTGGCGTACTGCTTCTCCACATACTGGCTCAGGACGAGCACCGGCGTACCGGGTACCTTGTCCCGCGCGGAGATCGCGGCGCGCAGCCCCTCGTCGCGGTGCGACGGCGGCATGCGCACGTCCACCACCGAGACGTCGGGCCGGTGCTCGACGATCGCGGTGACCAGGCCGGGGCCGTCCCCGACCGTCGCGACCACCTCGCAGCCGGCGTCGGTCAGCAGGCGGCGGATTCCCTCGCGCAGCAGCACGGAGTCCTCCGCGATCACGACCCGCACAGCACATCCTCCTCGCGTCCGTCCGGCGGCGTGAGCGGGTCGCCCGGGCGCAGGATCGCCTCGGTCAGCATGGTGACGTAGACCCCGCAGTCGGTATGCCCGTAGTTGCTGGAGAGTTCCTTGAGTATCCGGATGTCACGGATCCCCGTCTCGGGATTGACGGTCGTCGCCGCGCAGCGTGGCGTCCGTGCGAGCACGCGCGCGCGGGCGGCGCCGAGGCCGAGCTCCATGCCGGCCCAGCCGAGCTCCGCCCACGGTGCGATCCCGTCGATGTAGACGTTCGCCCGGAACCGCAGCGGGTCGACGGGCTCGCCGACCCGCTCCGCGAGATCCCGAACGGAGGCGAGATTGATCACCGAGATGGCGTGCATGAACGTGTCCCCGCCGGCACCCGTGTCGGTGAAGCGGTGCCGCCCGCGGGCGGCGACGAGCCGCGGCCGGCCGCCGAGCCGGGACCCGAGCACCGCGAGGACGTAGTCCTCCAACTCGGCGCGCCCGGCCGGGGTGTTCAGGTCGACCCGGCGCACGTCGACGAGCCCGTCACCGGGCCTGGCAGCGGGGCCGCCACCGGGCCCGTCGCCGGGGCCGTTACCAGGCACGTCGCCGGGGCCGTTACCAGGCACGTCGCCGGTGTGTGCCGCCTGCTCGCACAGGCCGAAGGTCAGCATCCCGGACGCCGGGTCGAACGAGCTGCGGATCCGCGCGAGCGCCTCGTCCTTCTGGAGCATGACGAAACGGGTCTTGGGCAGGACCTCGGGGTCTTCCTCGTCGAACATCGTGTCCGGGCGGGCGAGTGCGAACATGCGGTCACCGGGGACGCTGTCGCCCGGATGGAGCGGCACCTCCGGGAGCGCCTCGGGTGTCATCCCCTTCAACGGGTACCGGAAGAGCCGGACGACGCGGCCCACGGCGGGGCTCGCGGTCGTGCCCGCCTCGCTGCTGTCGTCCATGCCCGTGCTCAACCTTCCATCCCCGAAACCGCCGGTGTGGGCCGAAACTGTCAGTGGGCCGAAACTGTCGGAGCCGGGTGAAACCGTCTCGTCATGTTCCGCGCGACCGTACGCTCAGACCGTCATGGTCAGTGCTCGGATCACCCCTCGGACCACCTCCCGGACGGCGCGCCTCATACCCGCCCTGGCCCGGGGCGCGGGTGCGGCGCTTCTCGCGTTCCTGGTCGGTGCGCTGTGGCTGGTCGCGCTCGCCCGCCCGGCGTCCGCGCACACCGTCGGCGGGGCCGGCCCGACGAACTACCACACCACGCTCACCGGGGACCCGGCCGTACCCGGTGTGCGGCTGAGCGTCGTCGAGAACGGGAACCGGGTGCGGCTGGTGGCCACGGCGGGCTTTCCCATCCTCGTCGAGGGATACGAGAAGGAACCCTACCTACGCCTCGACACCCGCGGAGTGTGGGAGAACCGGCGTTCCTCGGCCACGTACCTCAACGCCAGCCGCACCGGCGACGACCCCGGCCCGGCCGACGTGGTCGACCCGTCGGCCCCGCCGGACTGGGTGCGGGTCTCCGCGGCGCAGGGCGGCCGCGTCGAGGCGTTCTGGCACGACCACCGGGTCCACTGGATGGGGTCGGCGGACCCGCCCGCGGTGCGCGCGGCGCCGGACCAGCGGCACCGGATCCAGGACTGGTCCGTCCCGCTGACGGCGAATGGGCGGCAGGCCGTCTACACGGGGACGCTCGAGTGGATCCCCGGCCCGTCGCCGCTGCCGTGGGCGGCGGGCACGGTCGCGGTGCTGGCCGGCACCGCCGCGCTGGGTCTCCTCCGGCAGGCGCAGTGGCCGCTCGCGGCCGTGCTGGCCGGTCTCGTCGCGGCCGACGCGACGCACTCCGCGCTGGTCGCGGCGGCGAACGCGGACGGCCGCCTCGACGCCTTCGTCTGGGGCAACGCCGTGCAGATCGCCGTGTGGGCGGGCGCCCTGGCCGGCGCGGTCCTCGTCGTCCGGCGCTCGCCGACGGGGCTCTACCTGGCGGTGAGCGCCGGGCTGCTGATCGCCGTCCTCGGCGGCCTGCCCGATCTCGGGGTGTTCGTCCGCTCGGGCACGCCGGTGGTCGGCCCGGTGCTCGTGGTCCGGGTGGTCACCGCGGTGACGCTGGGCGCTGGCGCGGGGCTGGGGCTCGCGGTGTGGCTGACATTGCGGCGTCAGCCCGAGATGTCCGTTTCATCCGGAGCGCCGGAGGTGCCGGGGGTATCCGGGGTGTCCGTCCCGTGACAAGGAATGTGGTCCTTGGCGCCAGTGACGTCCCCGCGTGGCAGGCTTGCTGACTGTGACAGGTATGCCGGGAACGAGCAGGCTCGCGAGAGCGGCCGTCTTCGGTGTCTCCTCGGCCTGCCTGGCGCTCGCGGCGCACGTCGCCGCGGGCGGGGAACGCCCACCCGCCCTGCTGGTCGCGGCCGGCGCCGGGCTTCTCACCCGGGTCGCCTACGGCCTCGCCGACCGGGAACGCGTGCTGGGGCAGATCCTCGGGGCCGTCCTGGCCGCGCAGGCCACGCTGCACACCGCCTTCGTTCTCGCGACGCACCACCCCCCCGGAGCGGGCGGAGCCGGCTCGGCACCGACCGCGGTCGCGGTGGTGGGGCCCGGGGTCGGTGAGCACCTGGTGGCCTCCCTGTTTCCCGGCGGGTCGATGGTTGCCGGGCACGCCTGCGCCGCGTCGTGCGTGGCCGTGCTGCTGCACCGGTGCGAGCGGCGCCTGTGGTCCACCGCGGCGCTGCGGTTGGCGGTGGAACGCGCCGTCACCGCCGTGGCGCGGATGACGTCCAGCGTGCTCGCCCGGCTGCGCGCCGCGGGGCGGATCGTGCCGCTCGCCGCGGCGGCGCGGCCGCGGGTCGCCGCCGCGCCGGTGACCTCGATGCCCGGGCGGGTCGCCGGCGGCGGGGCCGGTCCGGGGATCCGGTGGCACGCTCATGTCCTCCTGCTCGGAACCGACGCCGCACGGCGCGGGCCGCCGACCCGTCGACCGGGGTCGAGCCTCCGACCGGCGCTCTGACAGCGCACGGCGGAAGCCGGCACGCACGCGTCCGGAAGGTCCGCGCCGCTCGCGACGATGCGGCCTGCGATGCGGCCGTCGTGACGCTGCCGTGTCCTGACGTCGCCGTCCTTGACGGTGCTGTCCTCGGCGGTGCTGTTCGTGGCCGTGCCGCCTGGGCCCGCGCCCGCCGCTTCGCGTCGGCGCCGCCGGCCGTGCCGAGACGACCCCGGTGCTCGGGTCAGCAAATCCGATCACCGACGGAAGGCCCGACCGGCCTTCGAGGAGGACTCCGATGTCCCGCACCATCCGCACAGCCCGGCTCCGCCGTGGGGTCCTGTGCGCGCTCGCCGCCGCGGCGGGCACCATCGCGCTCGCCGTGCCGGCGTCCGCGCACGTCACCGTGTCGCCGGCGGAGGCGGCCGCGGGCGGCTACGCGACCCTGTCGTTCAAGGTGCCGACCGAGAGCGACACGGCGTCCACCACCGGGATCGACGTGCAGTTCCCGACCGACGCGCCGATCGCGTCGGTCACCGTCCAGCCCAAGCCCGGCTGGACGTACAAGGTCACCAAGGGCGCGCCGCCGGCGCCGCTCACCGTGCACGGCAGCCAGGTCAGCGAGATCGTCACCCGGATCACCTGGACGGCGCAGGACGGCGGCGGCATCAAGCCGGGCGAGTTCGACACCTTCAGCGTCTCGGCCGGCCCGCTACCGGAGAAGGGCGACCAGGTCGTCTTCAAGACCCTGCAGACCTACTCGGACGGCGAGGTCGTCCGCTGGGTCGATGTCGCGGCGGCGGGTGCCGCCGAGCTGGAGCACCCGGCGCCGACGGTCACGCTGACCGCCGCCGCGGCGGCCGGCCACGACGACGACGGTGACGACACCGCCAGCATCGAGTACACGGCCGCCACGGAATCGGACTCCACGTCGGACGGCACGGCACGCGCGCTCGGGATCGCCGGGCTCGTGCTGGGAGTCCTCGGGCTGGCCGCCGGGGCCTTCGCACTGATCACGACCCGCCGGCGGGCCTGACCCCGCGGGGTGCCTCCCACCCGCCGGTGGGAGGCACCCCGCACTCGCAGACACCGGCCGGCCGGGGTGACACCCCCGCCCTGGGCGGAACATCACCCGGAACGGAACATCATGACCGGATCCGAACGAAGGGGCTTGGAGCGTGGCGCCGGCCGCCGGCGCGCCGGCGAGCCCTCCCGCCGCCACGTAGGCGCCCGCAGGGTGCTGGCGGTCTGCGCGCTCGCCGCCGTCGCCGTGCTGGGCATGGCGCTGCCCGCGTCGGCGCACGCGGTGCTCACCGGCAGCGACCCGGTGGGCGGAGCGGCCCTCGACACCGCTCCCGCCCGGGTGACCCTGACGTTCAGCGAGTCCGTCTCGGTCAAGTCCGATTCGATCCGGATCCTGGACACCGCCGGCGCCCGCGCCGACGAAGGCGGCGCGCACGCCGGTGCGGCGGCGTCGCAGGCGACCGTCGCCCTGCGCGCCGGGCTCGGCCGGGGCACGTACGTGGTGAGCTGGCGAGTCGTCTCCGCGGACAGCCACCCGGTCGGCGGCGCGTTCGCGTTCGGGGTCGGAGGCCCGCCCGACGCCGGCGCAGCGGCTGCCCTGCCCTCGGGCGGCGGCGGGTCCCGGGTGGTCGGGGTGGCTTTGGGCACGGCGAGGTTCATCGCGTTCGCCGGGGCTGCGCTGCTGATCGGCGCCACCTTCTTCGTGGCCGTCCTGTGGCCCGCCGGGGGGCGCCGCTCCGCCCCGGTCCGGCTGATCGCGGCCGGCTGGCTGCTCAGCCTCGTCGGCGCGGTCGGGATGCTCCTCTTTCAAGGGCCCTACACGGCCGGGTCCGGAATCTCCGGCATCTTCCGCGGTGACCCGCTGGCCACCACCCTGGACGGCCGTTACGGCCAGCTCCTGGCGATCCGCGTGCTGGCGCTGCTGCTGGCCGTGCCGCTGCTGCGCCGGCTGCGCGACCCGGAGATGATCGAACCGGGCGACGACGGCGTTCGCCACCCGTCCGGGGCCGGCCGCCGGGGACTGGTGGAGCTCGCCGGCCTCGGCCTGGCGCTTGTGGTGACCATGGCGATGATCGGCCACGCGAGCGCGGGGGAGACGGTCTGGCTGGCGACGGCCAGCGTGACCCTGCACACCGCGGCCATGGCGATCTGGCTGGGCGGGCTGTGCGTGCTCGGCCTGACCCTGCTCGGCTGGTCCGGGCAGGGCGCGGGCGACGGCCACGGCAGCAGCACCGGCAATGACACTGGCGATGACGGCGTGGGCCGCGACGCGAGCCTCGAAGGCGAGCCCGTGCCACCCGCCCACGCGGTCGAACTGGCCCATGTCCTGCCACGCTGGTCGAGGACGGCGACGATCGCGATCGCCGTGATCGTCCTGACCGGGGCCTTCCAGACCTGGCGGGAGATCGGCGAGTTCGGGGCGCTGTTCGACACGACCTACGGCCGGTTGCTCCTCTACAAGCTCTGGTTCGTCCTCGGCGCGCTCGGGCTGGGGTTCCTCGCCAGGCGCTGGGTGCTCCGGCACTACCACCCCGAGCCGGGGCCGCAGGTCACCTCGATCGCCCTCACCGGGCTGCGCCGTGGCGTGCTGTTCGAGGTTCTGATCGGTGCCGTGGTCCTGGCGGTCACCGCGATCCTGGTGAACACCATCCCGGGCCGGGACTCCTACGCCCCGCCCTTCGCCAGGACCACCGTCGCCGGCCCGCTCACCGTGGACATCAACGTCTCGCCCACCCGCACCGGGGCGCAGACGATGCACGTCTACACCTACGACCCGCAGGGCCGGCCGCAGCGGCTGGTCGAGGCCAGCGGGGAGCTGAGCCTGCCCTCGGCGGGTGTCGGCCCCCTACAGGTCCCGCTGGTGGAGGTCGCTGACGGCCACGCCGTGGCCGAGGGAGTGGGCGTGCCCCTGCCCGGCCAGTGGCAGCTCCGCTTCACCCTGCGCATCAACGACTTCGACCAGTACGTGACGACGGTCTTCTACGACGTCCGCTGAACTCCGCCCGCTCCGTTGCCTCGGCCGCGTAGGGACTGGCTGAGGCAACGCGCTTCGGTTGAGCTACTTCCGATCGGTTGAGCTACTTCCGACTCGGGATTAGACCGGGACCGGGCTCTGCACGTCTTGGGCGCCCGACGGGAGGCGCTGGTCGCCGGCCGGTCCCGGTGCGGTCGTCGCCGGGGCCGGTGCCTCACTGGTCGGCGGCGCCGGGGCCGGAGCGGTGCTCGGGGGCGGGGCGGGCTCGGAGGTCGTCGCCGGCGGCGGCGTCGTGGGAGCCTCGCCGTCCGGCGGCGTCGTCGGGGTGCCCGTGGCCGGGGGTGCCGTGGTGGCCGGGGGCGGCGTCGTCGGGCCGGGGGTCGTGGTGGGGCCGGTCGTCGCGGGCGGTGTCGTCGGCGGGGTCGTCGGCGGCGGCGCGGGCGCGTTCGTGGTGGGCGGCGGCGGTGTGCTCGGGGCCGGCGCGGGTGGTGCGGCGGGCTGGTCGGCGCCGCGCTGGCCGGTGTCGACCTCGCGGACGACCTGGCCGGGTCGGGATACACCGGGACGGCTCGTGTAGGCGCCCGCGACGGTCGGCACCACAGTGGGCGAGGGCGCCTCGGACGCGACCGGCGGCCGGGCGATCGTCGGCAGGGGGCCGGGTGGCGCCGAGGGGGCGATCGCGACGATGCCGGGGCCGCCGTCGGCGACCAGCGCGGCCTCGCCCGCGGGCCAGGAGATGACGGCGGTGAGCCCGGCGACGGCGACGACCAGGGCGGCGGCCACGGCGATCGCGGGCCGGGCCCGGAAGTCGGCGAACCCGCCGGACCCCGCGGCGTCACCCGGGTAGGCGCGGTCCACGGGGATCAGCGGGAGGACGTTCCCGTACCGGTCCTGGGCACCGGCACCGGCCGGTGCCATGGTCTGCTCATGCTGGTCGTCCTGGCGCTGCGTGCGCAACTGCCCGGTGGACGGCGAGATGACGGTTACGGCGTCCTCAGGGGCGTAGCCGCCCGTGGGGCGACCGTCCGCGACCGGTGCCGGACCGCGGCGGTCCTGGGTCGGGAAGGCCGAGGCGGTGAAGGCCGGGACGGCCGGGCGGCTCGGGGCGGCGGCACCGGGATGGCCCGGCACCCCGCCAGCAGCCAGGCCCGCCGCGGCGGCCAGGTCGTCGACTCCGGCAAACGCGACGCCCGCAGGCTCGGTACCGGCGAACTCGGAGCCGGCGCGCTCGGCGGCTCGGCGGCTCGCGGCCGCCGCAGCGGCTTCGGCGGCGACGGCCGCGCGGTCGAAGGTGCGCTCCAGACCGGCCCGCAGGCTGGCCGGCGCGGGCACCACGGCGCCGTCGAGCAGCTCCTCGGGTGAGACGCCGTGCGGGACGGGAACGCTGCGCGCCTGCGGGGATCCCGACCAGGCCAGCGCGCTGCCGCGGGCGAGCTCCAGCAGCCAGGGGCGCAGTCGGGTCGGGTCCGAGAGCGGGTTGAGCCTCGTCCTCGCCACGAGGGCGAACGCGGTGCCGGCGGCCGCCCGCGCGACCGTCGGGTCGCCGAGGATCAGCAGGCACATCGAGAAGACGTCGTCGGCGTAGCGGTTGTACAGGTCATCGAAAGCCTGACGATCGCCGCGCCGAACCCGCGCCACCAGGTCCGCGTCGTCGTTCATCCGCTCAGCATCTCCCCGTGACGGCGTTCCTGACCTCGGCATCGGGACCAGGCTCCCAACCATTGTGGTGCCGGCCTGGTCACCGGTCAGGCAGGTCAATAGTAGGAGGTGCGTCATCCTGTTGGGGTGAATGCTGGGAAGATCTTTTGTCGCCAGCTCGACACCACGGTCAGCTTGACGCTGATCGTGGTGTCGTATCCCACTTCGTCGGGCGCGCTGACCACCTTATACGAAGGCAGCTTCGACGTATCCGCTCCGGCATCGCCGGGGCCGGACCGGTCCAGGCGACTGGTGAAGAAACCGCCTGGTATTCCCGAGAACCATCGTCAGTGTGGTGATCAGGAATTGGGCGGTTGTTCGAGCAGCGTGACCGTCGCGGTCTGGCTGGAGCCGTCGCGCTGGTAGGTGACCTGCACCTGGTTGCCGATCTCGTAGGACCGGACGGCGGCGATCAGCGAATCCACGTCGGTGACGGCGCGATCCCCCACTTTGGTGATGACGTCACCTACGCGCAGGCCCGCTTTGTCCGCCGGGCCTCCGCTGACCAGGGAGCGGATCTGCGCGCCCGTCCCACTCGCGGCCGTCGACCGGGTGTTCTCGTCGGCGGTGGAGGCGCTCACACCCAGATAGGGGTGCTGCGCTGCGCCGTTGTCGACGAGCTGGCCGGCGACCTTCTCCGCGTAGTTGCCCGGAATCGCGAAACCAACCCCGATGTTTCCGGACTGCTGACTACCACCAAAGGGTGAACTGCCGCCGACCGTCGCGATTGCGGTGTTCACGCCGATGATCTCGCCCTTGCTGTTCACCAGCGGCCCACCCGAGTTGCCGGGATTGATGGGCGCGTCGGTCTGGATCGCGTCCAGGACGGTGTTCTGCTGGTCCCGCACGGTCGCGTCGCCGGTGCGGACGGGCCGGTGCAGCGAGCTGACGATGCCGGAGGTGACCGTCCCGTTGAGGCCCAGCGGGCTGCCGACGGCGACGACGAGCTCGCCGACCTGCAGTGCGTCGGAGTCCCCGAACGTGGCGGCGGGCAGGCCGGTAGCGTCGATCTTGACCACGGCGAGGTCGGAGCTCGGGTCGGTCGCCTTGACCTGCGCGTCGAAGGTCCGGCCGTCCTGCATCGTGACCGTGAGGGTGCCGCCCTGCGAGGCGCCGGACACCACGTGGTTGTTCGTGAGGATGTAGCCGTCCGCGCGGATGATCGTCCCGGAGCCGGTGCCCGACTCCTGGCTGGACTGTTCGGCGATCGTCACGACACTGGGCAGGATCGCCTGCGCGGCCGCGGCGACCGTGTTGTCCGCGGCCGGAGAGACGCCGGCCGTGCCGGTCGACTGCCGCAGGCCGGCGGAGGAGGTCACCACCGCCGGGGAGTCGTCGCTGGCGACGAGTGCGCCGACGCCGCCGCCGATGCCGCCCGACACGAGCGCGATCGCCAGCGCGGCCGCGATCATCCGACGCCGGCGCATGGGCGCCGGGTTCGGCTTCGCGGGGGTGAACCGCCCGTAGGGGTCGGAGCCGCCCGGTGACCCGGGCGCCCGGCCACCGGGTGCCTGACCGCCGGGAGCCGCTCCGGGCGGCACCGGGGCGCCCCAGCCGGGATGCCCGGGGTTCCACCACGCGCCGGACTGCTGCTGGCCCTGGCCGGTGGCCGGGCCGCCCTGGTCGACCCGTTGCGTGCTGTCACCAGCGCCGGCGGTGGAGCGGGGGTCGGCCCAGCCGGAGGTCTGGGCGTAGGGCGCGGTCGGCCGGGGACCCTGCTGCGGGCCCGGCTCGTAGGGCCCACCGGGCGCGCCCGTGCCAGGCGCCGGGCCGGCCGGGTGCGGCGCCGGCGGGGGGCCCGCCGGAAAACCGCCGGTCTGGTCAGGACGGCTCGGGCCGGGCCCGGCCGGCGGCGTACCGGGGTACTGCTGATGTTCGACGGGATTCGACCGTGGGTCCACCGACCCCTCCGAACTGTTCGCCTCGGCCCTGGTCCGCTCCGGCGCGTCGTCGGGCGGAGCCCAAGGGGACCGGGCGTCGTGCGTGGCAGTCATGGTAAGCACTTTCCCCCGGGACCCTGAGCGATTCCTGAATTCCAACCTACGTTCCGCTTAGTCGGCGCCGCGAAGGGTGTCCGCTCCAGGACATCCTGCCCGAGTCTGGAAATGGCATCCGTTGTGGCCCCGGCCCGTGGCCCCGGCTCTGGTGCCGGCCCCGCGCGCAGGGCGGCCGGGTCGCGCGCTCCTGGGCTGGTCACGGCGCTGGACTGGTCGTGGTGCCGGCTCCGCCGGGCACTCCGCCTGGCTGCTGACCGTGGCCGGCCTCCGTACCCGCGGCGCCTGCCGCGTCCCCCGGCGTGCCGGTGCCGGTGCCGTTCACCGTCGCCCGGCCGCCAGCAGGTCCCGGATCTCGGTCAGCAGCCGGGTCTCGTCCGTGAGCGTCGGATCGTCCAGCGGGGACGTCTGGCCGCGCCGTCGCCGCTCATTGATCCTGCTGACCGGTGCGACCACGACAAAGTAGATCACCGCGGCGATCGAGAGGAACGCGATGAGGCTGTTCAGGAATCGACCGTAGTAGAAGACACTGTTGTTGATCGTGAAGGTGAGCTGTGCGAAGTCCGGCTTCCCGATGATCGCGGCGATGAGCGGGGTGAAGAGGTTCGCGACCAGCGACGTGACCACCGCGGTGAAGGCTGTGCCGATCACGACGGCGACCGCGAGGTCGACGACGTTCCCCCGCAGCAGGAACTCTTTGAAGCCCTTCATGCATCCCCCCGGACGTCGACTTCCCCGCGATGCCGTGCCGAGTGTGTGACCGCCCGATCGGGTGGTTCGCGGTGGTTCCCACCCGCCACACCATCGGGCCGGGTGCCGCGACCGCCGGTGCCGCCCGCGCCGGCCGGCGACGTCGGCCGTCGGTGATGGCGAGGACACTAACGGCGGTGGCGGCGGCCGGCAGCGCGATGAGCCGGGGCCGGCGAACTCCGGCGGGCCGACTTCCCCGGCAGGTCGGGAAATGGGCCACGAGGTGGGCTGAATGTCAAG
This sequence comes from Parafrankia sp. BMG5.11, assembly GCF_004337455.1. NCBI lineage: Bacteria > Bacillati > Actinomycetota > Actinomycetes > Frankiales > Frankiaceae > Parafrankia > Parafrankia sp. BMG5.11. The sequence continues at coordinate 300,004 of NZ_SJXI01000044.1, forward strand.
GGGGCTCGCGCAACACTTCCGCAACGGCGTGATACACCGGTATCCGCTGGGTATTCCCTGCATGGCCCGGAATCGGAGGTTGTCTGGTGACGGACGGTGCGTGGAGAGGTGACCCTCGGGATCCGGCTGGGCCCGGCTACCGGGAACGGCCGCCCGGCGCACCGGACGACCCGGGGCCGGACGGCTACTGGGACGGCCCGGACCAGCATCAGCAGTACCGGAACGATCCCCGCGCCAACGGTCCCCACCAGGGCGTGCCGCACTACCAGGGCGGCCCGCCCGCGGGATATCCCGACGGCGCCCAGCCGGGCGGCGCCTACCAGCAGCCGGGATACCCGCCGGCCGCCGACCCCGGGCGCGCCTACGGCCCCGGCCCCGGCGGCGGTCCCTACCCGCCGGCGGGCCCGGCGGGAGGCCAGTACTCGCCGCCGCCCGGTCCCGGTGCCCGCCCGCCCGCGGGCGGTGGCGCGCCCTATCCTCCGGGCGGCCCGGGCCCCGCGACCGGCCCGTACCCGCCGCCCGGCCCCGCCACGGGCGGCTACCCGTCAGCGGACGGCCCGAGCGGCCCGGCCAGCCCGGGCGGTCCGGGCGGTGGGGGTGCCCGCCGGGACTCGACCTCCGTCCGCGGTGCCCTGGTGCCGCGCGCCGGTGCCGGCCGTGCCCCGACGCGCCCGCCTGGGTCGACCGGTCCGGCGCCGCGGCAGGCTCCCGAGCGGGGGAGCGCGGTAGATGCCGGCGCCGCCCGTCCGGACCTGTATCAGCCGGAGCCGTCCCGAGCGGCCGCGCGCCCGGGGACGGACCCGGGCGCGCGCCGGGGCGGTCCCGACCCGGCCTACCGGGACGCGGCGTACCCGCAGATGGCACACCGCGACGTCGCGGTGCCCGACGCCGACCCGCGCGACGCCGGGCGGCGGGACGTGCCCTACCGCGACCAGGAACGCGGATACCGCGACGGACCCGCGCGGGACACGCCGTACCGCGACCCGGACGGCCCGGCTGACGACGACGGCCGCGGCCCGATGCCCGGCACCGGCCCGCGCGCGCGGGCCCGGGCCGCCCGGCGCGCCGGCGGCCAGGACGGCACCGGCCCGCAGGACCGGGCCAGATCCACGGGCGCCGGCACCGAGGTGCTGGGAGCCGTCGGCGTGGCTTCCGCCGGGACCGGGCCGCGCCGGGCCGCGCCCCCGCGGCAGGGCGGCTTCGACGAGGTCGACTTCCCCGGCGAACCTGACTTCCCGGACGACGGCGACGGCCTCGACGGTCCGGACGGCGGCGAGAGCGCCGGGCTCGGGCCCTTCCTGCGCCGCCTCGTGATCGCCCTGGTCGTGCTCGGCGTGGCCCTCGCGGTGGGCGTCGGTGCCGGCGTCATCTGGGAGAAGGTGCGCCCGAGCGGCGATACGGCGACGACGGCGAACACGCCCCCGACGGCGACGCCCGGCACGGGCCCGTCGGCTTCCCCCGCGCCGTCCACCGGTGCCCCCGCGGGCGGCGGCCAGCCGCAGGCCGCGGTGCCCGCGGACTGGGTGGCCTTCACGGACCCCGACCAGAAGGCGACGTTCTCCCATCCGCCGACCTGGAAGCAACGACGGGACAACACCGGTGTGTTCTTCGGGGAGCCGGGGGCGGGTGCGGTGGGCACACCCGCCGAGTACGGCCCGCAGATGATCGGCGTCGCCCGGGTCGCGGGCGCGGACGCCGCGACGGCGCTCAGCCAGGTCCAGGGCAGTGAGTTCGGCAGCGTCTCGGGCCTGACCCAGGACCGCTCGGGCCCGGCGACGGACACGTCCGGCGCGACCGTGCAGGAACTGGCGGGCTCCTACGACCGTGACGGCCAGCGCGTCTCGTACCTCATGCGCACGAGCGAGGCGCCCGGCGCGGTCTACGTGCTCATCGCCAGGGTTCCGGCGGACGCCTCGGCGTCACTGAACACGATGATGGGCGCGCTGCGCGCCTCGTTCCAGCCGGCCGCCTGAGGCCAGCTCAGCCGCCTGACGCCGGCTTGGTTGTCTGACGCCGGCTTGGCTGTCTGGGGGTTGTCTGGGGCCGGCTTGGCTGTCTGGGGCAGGCAGGGCGGGATCGCTCAGATCCGGGGGCCGGCGGTGGCCGAGCGGGCCGGCCCCAGCAGCTCCCACAGCACGGCGGCCGTGTCGAAGGAGCCGGCACCGGTCAGCGGCGGCCAGCCGTGCCCCAGCGCCGGCAGCACGTACTGCACGAGGCGGGCGGACGTCGAACAGGTCGTCTCGTGCCGGACGGCCACCGGCGGCGCCTGGACGGGCGGCGCGGGCGGCTGGGTCGCGGGCGCGCCCGGTCCCGTCGCCGGCGGCTGGCCGAGCGGTGCCTGGCCGAGCGGTGCCTGGCCGAGCGGTGCCTGGCCGGCCGCCGGCGGTGTGGTGGCGGGCAGCAGCCCGGGGCCGGCGGCGGCGATGATCGCCGGGTCGGCTGGCCCGGCGGTGCCGGACCCGGCCGGGTCCACCGCCCCGACCTGGGCTCCGGTCGCGCCGATCGGACGGCCGTCCGCGCCGGTGGTCGTGGTGTCGGCGGGCTGGGTGGGTGACGGGCAGCCGTCCACCGCCCGGAACGGGGCGAGGCTCACCTCGACGGGCGTGATCCCCGTCTGCAGGGCCTCGGACCACAGCGCGCCGGCGTACGGGACGTGGCCGTCCATTCCGCCGTGCACCGACACCATGGTTACGGGCGCGGGCGGAGTGCAGTTGAAGGTCTGCAGGCTGGCGGCGACGACCGCGAACCCGGCGAGCTCGTCCCCGTGCTCGCAGGCGTAGCGGTAGGCCAGCATGCCGCCGTTCGACAGCCCGATGATGCTGACCCGGCGCGGGTCGATCGGGTACCTGCTCTCCAGGTGCGCGATGAGTGAACGCAGCCAGCCGACGTCGTCACTGCTGGCGGCCGCGGCCGGGCCGCAGCAGGTGCCCGCGTTCCAGGACATCCCCAGCCCGTCGGGGTAGACGACCGCGAAGCCGGCCGACCGGGCGAGCGCGTCGAGCCCCCAGCCGTGCTGCGGCTCGGTGCCATCGTGGTACAGGCTGTGCAGCGCCACGACCAGCGGGTACGGCCCCGGCGTGCCCGTGTCCGGCAGCGTCAGCCGGATCTGACCACCCCGTCCACTTTGCTCGAAGGCATCGGGACCGATCGTCGGCGGCGGGGTGGGGATGGTCCCCTCGTCGCTCGTCGGGCCGGGCCGGGCGCTTGGCCCGGCCCCGCCCGCGAGCCCGCACCCGGCGACGACCAGCAATGCCGTGAGCAGGGACATGAGAAGCCGTACCGCGACGAAGCGGCGGCTGCGGGCGGCCGACACGACCGGTATTCTGACGCGCCGCCCACAGGCCCGCGCGTCAACGGTGTCGTTGATTACTCTTAGTGTTAGGGCTGATACGTGCGAGGTCGTTCTCATTTGCCCGCACCACGTTCAGGCGGGGCCGGTCACGTGGGGACCAGCGCTCGGGCACGGCCGGTTCCCCACCTGTCGGTTCTCTTCCGGCCGGGGCCATGCCACGCGGGTTCACGTGCAGGGGCATGACGTTCCTCGAGTCGACGTCGAACGAGCGCGGATCGCCGCTCGGGACCGCCGACACCCCGCTGTCGACCTTGCCCCTGTCTGACTTGCTCCTGTCGATCCTGGTTCTGTCGCGACCGTCCTCGGCCGCCCCCGCCCCGGAGCCGGCGGTGCTCGCGTCCATGATCCGCGTTGCCTGGGCGCGGTCCGCGCCGAGCCCGCGGGGCTCGGTGGACTCGGCCGCGCTCCGGTAGCGATCGAACGCGACCTGCGCGCGGGTCTCCAGGTCGTCGACCTTCGCGAGCGATTCGCGGACCCGTCGTTCGCCGGCCGGGCCGGCGGCCAGCAGATCGGACAGGCAGTGGTCCACTGCCCTGCGAGCCGCCAGCCATCCGAGGAGCAGCCGTGAACGTTCCATGTCGGATGGCTCGTTCACCGAGATGTCCCTTCGCTCGCAATCTCTCGACGCCGGTGCGGCGTCGCCCCCCGCGAGGTCCTGCTTGTCCGCGTTGCGTCCTGGCGTAGGTGTCTCCCACCGTCGTGCGGCGTGGCGCCGACGCCGCGCCGCCACCCGAAGTCTTCCCTTCCCAGAGTGCCCCACCCGGCGGCGCGGCGCGTCGCAGTTCGCCGAACGCACACCCACACGTCAGTCGGAAACAGCGCCAGGGAGCTGGTTCTCCCCCCGAACAGGGGATGTCGGCGGCGTGCCGGGGAGCCCCGACGGCGATGGCAGGGTTGTGCGTGGCGACGCGGGTGCGGGATCCGTGGACGGTACCCGTCCCGGCACGTCGGCCGTCGAGGGGGCCCGCGGTAGCGCTCCCGGCGGGGGCGGTGGCACGGGCACCGCTGACGGCGCCGGGGTTCGACGCCGCTCCGACGCCGTTCCCCGCTCGGACGCCGTTCCCCGCTCGCCCGGTGGCGGGACGGGCGGGTGCCGCGGTGTGGGCGCCGGTGCCGGTGTGGGCGCCGGCGCCCACACCGGCACCGGAGTCGGCGTGGGCACGGACGCCGGTTCCGTCGCTGGCCCCGGGTGCGGGCGCGTCTGGGGCGCTGTGCGGCGCGCCACCGCCGTACCCGGGTCGGGTACGGGCACGCCGCGGTCCGGCCCCGGCTCACCGAGGGGTGCCATGGGCGTGCCGCAGGGCGGCGTGGCTGTGTCACGGCTGGCTGGCGCGGGTGGTGGGGGCGTGCCGCCGGGCGGGGTGGACGGCCGTCCCGGGGGGCTCTGGCCGGCGCTGTTCGGCGGTGCCCACCGCGCCGCGCCCCGGTTCGCGTGCCAGGCGGCGCGGGCCTCTCCGGCGCCGTCCTCGGCCCGGTCGAGGATCTTCTCCCAGCGGCTCTGCATCGGCCGGACGAGACCGCCGCCCACTCCGACCACCACCACTCCGGTGCAGGCCGCGAGCACTGCGTAGAGCAGCGGTGTGGTGACCGACGTCCCGATGCCGAGCTCGTCCAGCGCCGCCTTGCCGAAGGCGAGGACGGCGAACCCGGCGACGGCCCGGCTCAGCGCGTTGCCGTGCCGCAGCCCGGCGAACGACTCGGTGACCAGGCGCCGCGCCCAGGCGGCCAGCGCCAGCCCGAGCAGCGCGATGACGGCCGCGAGCAGCGCGCGGGCGAGCAGCGCCAGCGCCGTGCCGGCCATCCGGTCGGCGGGACTCGGCCCGAACACCCCGAGCGCCGCACGCAGGATGGCCAACAGGCAGATCACGGCCACCACCCGCAGCAGCCATCCCCTGATCACCCCGGTCTGGCAGCGCAGCAGCCGCGACGCGCCGGCCCGGTCGAGCGCGCCGTCGAGGCCGGCCTGCTCCAGCACCCGGTCCGCGGCGTGGAGCGCGCCGCGGACGACCACGGCTCCGACGGTGAGGACGAGCGCGAAGATCAGGATCTTGGGACCGATCTGCGCGATCCGTGACCACGCGTCCGAGACGCCCTGATCCCACTGCACCGCCTGCGTCATCGCGACAGCACAGCAGGAAGCCTCTGACCGCGGGTCCATGCCACGCCGTGACCTCGCGTGACATCGGAGTGGTCTCCGTTGGTGACCCGTGGTGACGGGCTACCGTCCGTCGGATGAGCTCGCCCCCCTCGACGCAGGCGGTGTGGTGGCTTCGCCGTGACCTCCGCCTCGACGACAACCCGGCGCTGCTCGCCGCCGCCGAGTCCGGCCGGGTGCTGGCTCTCTTCGTCCTCGACGACGCGCTGCGGCGCCCGTCCGGTCCCGTCCGCCTGGCGTTCCTCCACCGGTGCCTGCGCGACCTGGACGCCCAGCTCGGCGGCCGGCTGTGCATGCGCACCGGAGACCCGGTGGACGTCGTTCCCGCGCTCGCCCGCGAGATCGCCGCGGACGCTGTCCACCTCGCGGCCGACCACGGTCCGTACGGCTCCCGCCGTGACAAACTCGTGGAACGCGCCCTGGCCGCGGACGGCCGGCAGCTCGTGCGCACCGGCTCGCCCTACGCGGTAGCGCCCGGCCGCCTGCGCAAGGCCGACGGGACGTCCTACCGGGTGTTCACGCCCTTCTACCGGGCCTGGAAGGAACACGGCTGGCGCGGGCCGGCCATCCCGGCGGATCCGGTCTGGCTCCAGCCCGCCGACCTCGACGGCGGCAGCGAACCGATCCCGGCGGATCCGGAGCTCGGGGGCACCGAGCTACCCCCGGCCGGCGAACACGCCGCACACGAGCGCCTGCGTGCCTTCCTGACCGAATCGCTGGCCGGCTACGCGGCGCACCGCGACGAGCCGGCCGCGGCCGTCACCTCCCGCCTCTCGCCCTACCTGAAATGGGGCTGCATCCACCCGCGCACCGTCCTCGACGCGCTGCGCACGGCCACGGCCACGGCCACGGCGAGCGAATCGGGAGACGCCGTACCCGGCTGGTCCGGGGCCAGCCGGGCTGGCGGCGCTGGCGGGGCCGGTGCGGCTGGCGGGGGCGGCGGGCTGGCCGGTTCGGCCGAGAAGTTCCGCTCCGAGCTCGCCTGGCGGGAGTTCTACGCGGACGTCCTCGCCGGCACCCCCTCGTCGGCCCGGACCGACCTCACCGACACCCTGGCCGCGTTGGCCTACGAGCCTCCCGGTGACACCTTCGAGGCGTGGAAGTGGGGCCGCACCGGTTACCCGATCGTCGACGCCGGCATGCGCCAGCTCCTCGCCGAGGGCTGGGTGCACAACCGGGTCCGGATGATCGAGGCCTCGTTCGTCTGCAAGGACCTGCACGTCCACTGGACGCACGGCGCCCGCTGGTACCTCGAGCGCCTCGTCGACGGCGACCTCGCGTCCAACAACCACGGCTGGCAGTGGACGGCCGGCACCGGAACCGACGCCGCCCCGTACTTCCGGGTCTTCAACCCCGTCTCGCAGGGGCGCAAGTTCGATCCCGCCGGGGAGTACATCCGCCGATGGGTCCCCGAACTGCGCGGCCTCCCGCCCGACGCGGTGCACGAACCGTGGAAACTCCCGGCCGGCCCGCCGAACGGCTACCCACGCCCAGTCGTCGATCACGCTGTCGAACGCCGGGAGGCCCTCGACCGCCACGCCCGAGCCCGACACCACGACTAACCGGCTTAACCGGCATGACCGGCTCGGGCACCACCGGGCCGGGCGGGTCCGCGGCGGATCGCCAGGTTCGCCCCACTATCGGGCCGACTGGTCGTGCCGCAAGTGAAGGTCGTGTCGGTTATCCGACAGCGCCCGATTCTGCGGACCGCCGGTTCCCGCCGTGGGGATTGGCCACCCTTGATGTGGGCAGGGAGACGGCGGGCTCGACTCCTCGCCCGTCCGACCGGTGGGGAGGTGACGGGCTCCGCCGGACGTGGTCGCGCCGGTGCGGGATGTGGAGGGCAGCCCGTACCGGCGCGTCACGGAGGTCGCGGCCGTGTCTGTCCGCGCTCGGAGGGGGCGCTGGGCCACACGGTCGCGGCCCGAGGCGATCCCGCCCGCAAGCCTGCGGATTCAAGAGATCGTCGGCCCCGTCCAGGGCCGGACGAGCGATCGCGCAGGTCCAGGCCGGCCCCGCGCGGCATCCGGCCCGGCGCAGCATGCAGTGCGGCGCCACGCTGCGCCGACCCACGCGCCCCCGCGACCCGCGGCACGGAGAAGACCACACCAAGCCCTAGGCGATGATCTCCACCGGTGTCCCCAGCGGGACGGTCTGGGCCAGTCGGGTGATCGCGTCGTTGCTCAGGCGGATGCAGCCGTGGCTGACGTCCCGGCCGATCGAACCGGGCTCGTTCGTCCCGTGGATGCCGATCACCGGGTCCCGGCCGCCGAACGAGTCCAGGCTGGTGGAGAAGCCGCTGAGCCCGAAGGCGTACGGCCCGTAGGGGCCGCCCGGGTTGCTGGGCTTCAGCAGTTCCATCAGGAAGAAGCGCCCGCCGGGCGTCGGGGTGTCGGTGGTGCCGATCGCCACCGACTCTTCCGCAATCATCTTGTCGTTGCTGTACAGCCGCAGCTTGTGCGCGCCGCGGGCGACGACGATCCGGTAGGGCGTCTGGCTGGCCGTCACCTGCTCGGCCTTCACCCAGCCCGAGCTCCCGTTGGGCTCGACGGGCAGCAGAACCTGCCACCAGCCCGGCATTTTCGCCTGGACGAGGAAGACCCGCGGCGCGCCGTTCTCGTTCGGGTTCGACAGGCTGGACGTCGGCTTCGCCGCGTTCGGCGCCTGGTAGACGTCGACACTCGCGCCGGTGGCGGTCACGACGGTGCTCGCGCCCTGCCCGAGGCCGGCGACGGCGGCGAGCTGGCTGCGCACCGGCTCCGGGACCTGGCCGGACGCCGCGGTCGAGTCGTCCCCGCCGCAGCCGGTGAGGATCACGCCGCCGAGCACGACGGCCAGCGCCGCCGTGCCCACCCGGGCCAGACCGCGACGTCCCGGCCGGCGCTCCTCGGCCAGACTGTCACCACCCGGTGCCGGATCGTGGCCGGGCAGCGGGCCGCGGTTGGACGTCGCGTCGTGGCGAGGAGTCGCGACGTGGGTGGTCATGCCGGCGCCGCTGGTCATCTCGTGTAGTAAGGCTCGGCCCGCACCGCCGTAGCCACGGCCGGGTCGGCGACGGGGAGCGAGACCTGGGGATCGACCGGCGGGGCCGTCCCGGCGCAGTCCGAGACGCCCACGGTCGGAACGGTCACGAGGAGGTAACCGGTCTCGGCGTCCCACGGGGAGGCGATGACCGCCATCGCGTGGGTCTGCAGCGGCAGGCTCTGGCCGGGGCCGATCTCCGAGATCCCGGCGCCGAGGCTGGTGTCGAACCAGCCGAAGCCGAGGGCCTTGTCGGAGGTGTTCCGCAGCGTCCACTCAGGGCCCGGGGCGCCGCAGGTGAAGGTCAGGACGAGCGGGTTCACGTCGAAGTCCTCGATGCCGTCGATCTCCTTGTCGAGCGGCACCTTGAAGGGCAGCAGCGACAGGAACCCGTCGAGGATGGGGTCGCCCGTCCCCGAGCTCGGGGTGGGCGAGGGCGTGCCGGTCGTCGTGGTGGTCACGTCGACGCCGGGGGTCGCGCTCGGGTCCGCGCTGGCCGTGGCGGAGGGGTCGACGCTCGGCGTGGCGCTCGGGTCGAGGCTCGCCGTGGCCTCGGCTGTCGGAGTGCCGGTGGGCGTCGGGGCGCCGCCGAGAATGTCGCCGGTCGTGTCCGGGGTCGGCGTCGCGGTCGGCGTGGCGCTCGTCGTCGGGGTCGGTTCCGGTGTGGTTGCTGAGGCCGGCGTGGCCACTGAGATCAGGGCCGCGCCGAGAACGCCGGCCGCCATGGCCCGCATTCTTGTGATCCGCATGAATCCGTCTCCCTCGACTGTGACGGGTCGCCGCGACACCCGCCGTCGGCGCCCGCCGAAGCGTCGACGGGCCGGAGGGCGGCGCGTCGACGCAGGGCGCGGATCAGCGTTTGCCGATCAGTTATGACTGCACGCAGGAAGGTACCAATGCCTGGTTCGTCACGAGGTGGGCGGGTCTGGCGTAGCGGGAACGTTGGGTGTTCGTCAGTGTTAATCGCGTATCGCCCCGGCGGTGTCGTGCCTCCGTCGCCAAATCGGGATCGCGGCCGCGCGCCCGCCGGCCCGTCACCCTGGAATGACAGTGCTGGCATTTCGGACACTGTGACGATATAGACCGGTTCGCCTGCCTTCAGGGCGCCAGGCGCTCGATGACCCATCCCGGGGCGTCGGCGGGCCTGCTCGGTGCGCCGCCCGGCCCGGCGTCCGGTGTGGTGCCGGAGGATCGACGGAGAGTGGTTAGGCGATAGCGCAGACGGTCGTGGAGGCGGTCCGGGCGCCCCTGCCAGAACTCGATCGAGGTCGGGACGAGCCGCAGTCCCCCCCAAAAGGGGGGAGTCGGCACCGGTTCGGCGGCCGGCCACCTCTGTCCCAGCCGGGCGAGCCGCTCGGTGAGTACCGCGCGCGAGTCGATCACCTGGGACTGGTGGCTCGCCCACGCCCCGAGCTGAGATCCCCGCGGCCGGGACCGGAAATAGGTCTCGCTCTCCGCCCGTGACACGCGTTCAATCGAGCCAGCGACGATCACCTGGCGTTCCAGCGGGTACCACGGGAAGAGCAACGACCCGTACGGATTCGCCGCGGCCTCGCGGGCCTTCGTCGAGGTGTAGTTCGTGAACAGCGTGAATCCGCGTGCGTCGAACCCCTTCATCAGGACAGTGCGGGAACTCGGCCGCCCGGCCTCGTCGGCGGTGGAGAAGATCATCGCGTTGGGCTCGCGGATCCCCGCCCCCGGGGCCGAGGCGTCGGTGAACCATTCCTGAAACTGTTCGAGCCATGTCGGAGCGAGCATCCGCTCGTCGAACCGGCCCGGGTGGTAGCCGCGCCGCTGCACAGCCGGGTCGGGCACGGGCGGATCGTGCACGGGCGGTTCGTGCACGGGCGGATGGGCGGCCATGCCCCGATCCTGGCAGCCCGGTGGCACCCTGCGTCGATGTGACTGGCATCACCTCGGACGGTCCTGCTCCAGGTGATCGGTCGAAACCACGGCAACCGCCCCGGCACAGGCGATGCCGGGCCGTGCGGAACGCGACTCATCACGCCCCGTCCGGTGGCGTTGCCGTGTCTGACAGGGCAGGATGCAGACGGACGATTGCGCCGTTAACACAGGACTGTCGTGGCAGGACAGAGCTGTCGTAGCAGGCAGAGCTGTCGTAGCAGGACTGTCGTGGCAGGACTGTGGGGCGCGAGAGACGACCGAACGACGGGCGAATCCGGCGTATCGGGACAGCGGCGGAACGGGACGGCACGACGACCGCTGTGTCGGCGTGCAGCTTGGCCGGCCACGCGGTTGCCGCGGTCGGCCGGTCCCGGCAGGGCCCGTCCCGTGGCCGGCCGAGACAGAAGCGGAGATCCGGACTCGATGGCCGAGAAGACAAGCGATTTCAAGCCGGGCCTGGAGGGCGTGATCGCCTTCGAGACCGAGATCGCCGAGCCGGACAAGGAAGGCAGCGCGCTGCGCTACCGCGGCGTCGACATCGAGGATCTCGTCGGCAAGGTCGACTACGGCCACGTATGGGGCCTGCTCGTCGACGGGTCGTTCGAACCCGGACTGCCGCCGGCCGAACCGTTCCCGCTGCCGGTGCACTCCGGCGACATCCGGGTGGACGTCCAGAGCGCGCTGGCCATGCTCGCCCCGTACTGGGGCTTCGGCCAGTTGATCGACATCGCCCCCGAGCAGGCCCGTGAGGACCTCGCCCGGTCATCGGTGATGGCACTCTCCTTCGTCGCGCAGGCGGCTCGCGGCCTCGGGCAGCCCGCCGTGCCGCAGAAGGAGGTCGACCGCGCCCGCACCATCACCGAGCGGTTCATGATCCGTTGGCGCGGCGAGCCGGACCCCAAGCACGTCCAGGCCGTCGACGCCTACTGGGTGTCCGCCGCCGAGCACGGCCTGAACGCCTCCACCTTCACCGCCCGCGTGGTCGCCTCCACCGGGGCGGACGTCGCCGCGGCGCTGTCCGCGGCCGTGGGCGCGCTCTCCGGGCCGCTGCACGGCGGGGCGCCGTCCCGCGTGCTGGCGATGCTGGACGAGGTCGAGCGCACCGGTGACCCGGTCGGCTACGTCCGCCGCGCCCTGGACCGCAAGGAGCGCCTCATGGGCTTCGGGCACCGGGTCTACCGCGCCGAGGACCCGCGCGCCCGTGTGCTCCGCCGCACCGCCCGCGACCTGGGCTCGACCCGGTACGAAGTGGCCGAGGCCCTCGAGGCGGCCGCGATCGAGGAGCTGACCAACCGCTACCCGGACCGCCCCCTCCGGACGAACGTCGAGTTCTGGTCGGCCGTGGTGCTGGACTTCGCCGAGGTGCCGGCTCATATGTTCACGTCCATGTTCACCTGTGCCCGCACCGCGGGCTGGAGCGCTCACATCCTGGAGCAGCAGCGCACCAGCCGGCTCATCCGCCCGTCCGCCCGCTACGTCGGCCCCGCGCCGAGGCCGCTGGGGGATGTCCATGCCTGACGCCCCGACGATCGTCCTGCCGGACTCACTGCGCCCGGTCGACGGTCGGTTCGGCTGCGGGCCCTCCAAGGTCCGCGCCGAAGCCGTGCAGGCTCTCGCCGCGAGCGGGGCCTCCCTCCTCGGCACCTCGCACCGGCAGAAGCCGGTGAAGAACCTGGTCGGACGGGTCCGCACCGGGCTGGCCGACCTGTTCTCCCTTCCCGAGGGCTACGAGGTGGTCCTCGGGATCGGCGGCGCCACCGCGTTCTGGGACGCCGCCGCCTTCAACCTGGTGCGGGAGCGCTCCCAGCACCTGGTCTTCGGCGAGTTCGGTGGCAAGTTCGCCGACACCACCAAGGGCGCCCCGTTCCTGGCCGCGCCGTCGGTGGTCAGGTCCGAGCCGGGTACCCACCCGGACTGGGCTCCCGAGCCCGGCGTCGACGTCTACGCCACGCCGCACAACGAGACGTCCACCGGCGTGGCCCGGCCGGTGCGCCGCCCCGTCGGCGCCGACGCGGGCGCGCTGCACCTGGTGGACGCCACCTCGGGCGCCGGCGGCCTGCCCGTCGACCTCACCGAGGTGGACGTCTACTACTTCGCGCCGCAGAAGTGCTTCGCCTCCGACGGTGGGCTCTGGGCGGCCCTGATGTCGCCGGCGGCGATCGCCCGGCTCGGCGAGATCGCGGCGACGGACCGCTGGATCCCGCCCTTCCTGGACCTGACGACCGCACTGGACAACAGCACGAAGGACCAGACCTACAACACCCCGGCCGTGTCCACGCTGTTCCTGTTCGCCGAGCAGCTCGACTGGATGCTGGGCAACGGCGGCCTGGACTGGTGTGTGCGCCGCACCGGAGAGTCCTCCTCGATCCTGTACAACTGGGCCGAGAAGACGCCGTACACGACGCCGTTCGTCACCGACCCGGCGCACCGCTCGCAGGTCGTCGTCACGATCGACTTCGAGGGCGTCGACGCCGCCGCGGTGGCCAAGGTGCTGCGCGCCAACGGCGTGGTCGACGTCGAGCCCTACCGCAAGCTCGGACGCAACCAGCTCCGGGTGGCCTGCTTCCCCGCGGTCGAGCCGTCGGACGTCGAGACCCTGACCAGCGCCATCGACCACGTGGTCGAGCGCCTGTAGCCGGGACGGGGCCGCCTCCCGGGGCCGATGCGTTCGGCCGTGAGGTTGGCACCTGAGTGCTGATATCGGGCCGAGGAGACAACGTGTCTCCTCGGCCCGATCGCTTGGCAGAGCCGGCTCCGGGACTCCGGCCGGGTAATCACTGGCTCCAGGTATGACGGATCGAGTCGGGCATTTCAGCCAGCCTGCTCGCCCTTTGGTTTCGTTCTCGCCCTTTCGGAATGGAATCCGCCGACATCGACCCCCGAAACGGCGAGGGAGATACCAAAGGGCGAGAATGGGGACGGGCCCGAACGCCACGGACCCGGGAGCGGGGCACCCGGGTCCGTGGAACGTGTGCGGGCCGGTGGAGAGCTAGTCCTGCGCGACGGCCCTGCCAACGGCCGTCGCGCCCTGGCCCTTGAAAACCCTGACTGACTGAAAAAGTCAGCGCAGCGGGCGGCTGGGGGCGGCCTGCGCGGCCTGAGCGGCGATCGGGTCGGTCTCGGCGTCCGTGGCCGCGGAGCGGACGTGCATCGGGACGTAGGGGCGCTCGTCGTAGCCGATGTAGAGCTGGCGCGGACGGGCGATCTTCTGCTCGGGGTCGAGCAGGCCCTCCTCCCACTGGGCCAGCCAGCCCGGCATCCGGCCGATCGCGAACAGCACCGGGAACATCTCCACCGGGAAGCCCATGGCCTGGTAGATGATGCCGGTGTAGAAGTCCACGTTCGGGTAGAGCTTGCGCGAGATGAAGTACTCGTCCTCGAGGGCGATCCGCTCGAGCTCCATCGCGAGGTCGAGCAGCGGGTTCGTCCCGGTGACCTTGAAGACCTCGTCGGCGACCTGGCGGATCACCCGGGCCCGCGGGTCGTAGTTCTTGTAGATCCGGTGGCCGAAGCCCATGAGCTTCTTCTTGCCGTCCTTCACCTGGGCGATGAAGGCGGGGATGTTCTCGACCGAGCCGATGTCGGCGAGCATCCGCAGGACCTGCTCGTTGGCACCGCCGTGCAGCGGGCCGTAGAGCGCGGCGATCGCCGCGGCCGCGGCGGAGAACGGGTCGGCCTGGGAGCTGCCGACGGCCCGCATCGCGTTGGCGGAGCAGTTCTGCTCGTGGTCGGCGTGCAGGATGAACAGCACGTCGAGGGCGTGCTCGAGGTTCGGGTCCGGCTCGTACTTGAGCTCGGTGGCCTTCCACATCATGTTGAGGAAGTTGCCGGCGTACGAAAGATCATTATCCGGGTAGACGTACGGGAAACCGACCGAGTGCCGGTAGGAGAACGCCGCCAGGGTGGTGATCTTCGCGATGAGCCGGACGATCTGCAGCCGGCGCAGGCCGGGGTCGTCGATCGTCTTGGCGTCCGGGTAGAAGGTCGACAGCGCGCCGACGGTCGACACGAGCATGCCCATCGGGTGGGCGTCGTGGTGGAAGCCGTCGATGAACTTCTTGATCGACTCATGCACCAGGGTGTGGTGCGTGATCTCGTCTTCCCAGGTGGAGAGCTCGTCCGAGGTGGGGAGCTCGCCGGCCAGCAGCAGGTAGGCGACCTCGAGGAAGCTGCTCTTCTCGGCCAGCTCCTGGATCGGGTAACCGCGGTAGCGCAGGATGCCGGCGTCACCGTCGATGTAGGTGATCGCGCTGCGGCAGCTGGCCGTGTTGGTGAAGGCGGGGTCGTACGCCATGAGACCGAAGTCGTCGTCATCGACCTTGATGGCACGGAACGCACTGGCGCGGATCGTGCCGTCAGCCACCGGTACCTCGTACGTCCGACCGGTGCGGTTGTCGGTGACAGTCAGGCTACTGACCTGCTCGGTCACGCCGGGCTCCTCTCGCCATGGCACTGCCGGGTGACGGCGTCGGCCACCTTCGGGCGCGCGCCCGGTTCGGAGCGCTCTCGCCGGTTCACTGGTTCGGTTGTCCCCAAGTCTCGCGGTTCGGGCCATCACATGCGCGTGATCGGTGGCCTCCGTCCCACGTGTGCTGTGCCACCCTCTATGCCTCCTACCTGCGGGTGGCATCATCGTTGCCCCTCCTGGTAAGGGACAGCCTGATTTGGGCACGTTCGGACGCGCCGGTCGCGGCTGTCAGAGGTGTCCCGAGGAGACCAGGCCCGGCCAACACCAACGGCGGCCGCCAATTTAGCGAGATTGGTCACACATCATCGGTCGGGGGTGCCGGCCGGGGGTGCCAGCCGTGACCGACCGGTCCCGGGATCAACCGCGATCTCAGCACCCACAGTCGCAGACCTCACACGCATCGCAGCAGTCTCCGCAGCGTTCGCACCAGCTCTCCTGCCGCCGTGCTCGCCGGCGCGCCCGGCGCCGGGCGCGCCGGCGGCGCCACCAGCCGCCACCCTCCGCCGGCGCGGTACCGGCGAACGTGCGGGTCACCGAATGCGTGAGCTCGTCCACCAGGAGCACACGCAGCAGCGCCGCGTCCGCGGACGGGACCAGCGTGAGCTCGTCGACCGCCAGGCGCAGCCCGGTCAGCGCGTCCAGGCACAGCGACCGCGCCGCGGCGTCGGTGGTGCCGCTGGCGGTCAGCGGGTTCCAGTGCCCGGCCCTCTCGTCGGCGGCGCGGTCGGTCACGGCGTCCAGGAGGTGGGTGAGCCGGCCGAAGAGCCGGCCGGCCTCCGCCAGTGTCCCGGCGTTCTCCGGACGTTCCGCGAGCTCGGCGCAGTGGCGGAACGCCGCCGCCGCGGCGGCCTCGGTCGGGGCGGTGAGCGCGAGCAGCATCCCTGCACGGCCAGCGGTCCCGGCGGTCGCGGTCTCCAGCGCGAACTGGCGGTGCACCGACTCGACGAGCTCCGTGGTGTCGAAGCCGACGCGGCGCCCGGCGCGGTCGGCGGCGCGGTCGGCCGCGCCCGCGGCGCGAGCGGCGCCGGCGCGCAACAGCCGGGTGCCGGCCAGGCCGTCGCCGTCCCGGGCGTGGTCGTGGATGCGTGCCGCCGCCGCGGCCAGTGACGCCGAGGCCGCCAGGGTGATTCCCGGATCCTCGGCGGTGACGACCCGCGCCGTCCGCATGGCCCGCAGCGGGCACGGGCCGGCTGTCCGGCGCGCGGCGGCAGCCGGGCGCTGAGCGGCCACCAGCAGCGAGAGGACGACGCCGTCGCCGGTTGTCGCGAGCCGGGCCGGCTGGCCGGCGGTGTCCCGCAGCGCCAGGCACAGCCCGCAGAGATGCGCCGACCAGAGCTCGTGCGCCGCGGCACCGAGACGACCCCGGCATGGCCGGATCAATCCGAACACGCTGGGACCTTACGGCGGCGGACTCTACGGCGCTGGCGGGCCCTCCGGCGAGCGCGGGACGACGCCGCCCGACGACCGCAACCAGGCGAGTACGGCGAGCACCCGGCGGTTGTCGTCGCCGGAGACCGGCATCTCGAGCTTGGTGAACACGCTCGCGACGTGGTTCTCCACCGTCTTCGCGGCCAGGTGCAGGCGTACCGCGATCCCGGCGTTGGAGCGGCCCTCCGCCATCTCCCGCAGGACGGCGCGCTCCCGCCTGGTGAGTCGGTCGAGGGCCTCGGCCTTGCGGCGGTGGGTGAGCAGGCCGGCGACGATCTCCTCGTCCACGACGAGACGGCCGTCCGCGATCCGGCGCAGGCCGTCGAGGAGGTTGCCGACATCCTCGACGCGGTCCTTGAGGAGGTAGCCGGTGCCGCCGCGTCCGTCGCCCAGCAGGCGGACCGCGTAGCGGATGTCCGCGTAGGTGGAGAGCACCAGGACGCCGACCCCGGGGTGCAGGCCACGGATCCGCTCGGCGGTGACGAGCCCCTCGTTGGTGAAGGTCGGCGGCATGCGCATGTCGAGAATGACGACGTCGGGAGGTTCGTCGGCGATGTGTGCGAGGATCTTGTCCGGTTCGGCGGCCTGCGCGATGACCTGCACGCCTGCCGCGTTGAGCAGCATCGCGAGGCCTTCCCGGAACAGCGCTGAATCGTCCGCTATCGCTACCCGCATGTCACCGCCCACCTCGTGCGTCGCTGCTCCACGGGATGCTCGCCGTCAGCCGGGTGCCGCAGCGCTGCGGGCTCGACAGCGTGAACTCGCCGCCGAGTGCGCGGACCCGGTCGCCGAGGCCGGCGATTCCGCCGCCGTCGCTGATGGCCGCACCGCCCTTCCCGTCGTCGGTCACCTGGATGAGGAACTGGCCGCCGAGCATTTTGACCGTTACCCGTACATGGCTGGCATCCGCGTGTTTGACGGTATTCGCCAGAGCCTCGCTCACGGTGTAGTACGCCGTGGTCTCCAGCGTGGTATCGAATCGATCGTCAGGCACATCAAGGTCGACATCCACAGGAAGCGCCTCGGTGACGTTCTCGAGTGCCGCTTTCAGTCCGCTCTCGCTCAGCGCGGGCGGATGGATGCCGCGGGCGAGTCCGCGCAGCTCGGCGAGCGCCGCGCGCAGGTCCTCCCGGGCTCCATCGAGGGCGGCGACGGTGGCCTGGTCGGTGGACTGCTCCCGGGCGAGCCCGAGCCGGGCCGAGAGCGCCAGCAGCCGCTGCTGCGCGCCGTCGTGCAGGTCGCGCTCGATCCGCCGGCGCTCGGCGAGCCCAGCCTCGACGAGTCGGGTCCGGGTCGCGCGGACGGCGTCGAGCTGGGTGGTCACCGTGGCGTGCAGCCGCGCGTTCTCCAGCGCGATGGCGCTGGCGTTCAGCGCGACCGCGACCAGGTCGCGGTCGCGTTCCAGCGACGAGTGCGCGGAGAGCACGGCCAGCGGCGCGCCGGCCGTGGTGTGGACGGGCAGCGCGAGCTGGGTGCCTCCCGCCGCGGGCGGGACGGCCGGCAGGCCGTCGGCGTTCACGTGGAAGCCGCGTTCGGGCATCCACAGGTAGAGCTCCGCGCCGTCGTCGCCGACCGCCGCCCGCAGCACCTCGCGGACGGCCGCCGGCGTCGGCGGCGTGCTCAGCCCGCTCAGCAGCTGGGCGATGCGGGCCCGGGCGAGATGGCGGCGCACAGCGGCCACGGCGAAGGCCACCGGGATGGCGAACAACGCCAGCGCTATCGGGATGAAGACCGGATCGACCTCGGCGCCCTGCGGGTAGTGGACGAACAGGTTCACCACCGCGGCGATGGTGAAGGCGGTGAGCACGCAGAGGGAGACCGGCCCGAGGGTGCGCCGCTCCAGCGCGGAGGCCCGCCGGTAGCGCCGGGCGATGGCCAGGCCGAAGGCGACGACGACCACGAGGCTCAGTGCGTCGAGGGTGTGCACGACGATGCCGAACACGCCCGCGTCGATCGCGGAGCCGTACCACCACACGCCGGGGGCGTAGCCGAAGGACTCCGGGCGGGACAGTGCGATCAGCACGAGGTTGCCCACCGGGATCACCGCGACGGCGGTGCCGAGCAGCACTCGTTCACTGGTGTCGTGCAGACGCCCTGACGGGTATCGAAGCACGCCCCAGCCGAGGCAGACCCAGAAGTGGTTGTAGGCGAACGAGGAGAGCGCAGCGGACGGGCCGGCCTCCCAGGTCGCCACCCAGGACGCCGTCCAGAGCACCCCGCCGAGGATGAACGCGCTGCTCACGCTGCCGAGGGCGTCCTCGTCCAGGAGCAGGAGCCCGGTGAGGACGAAGGTGAGGGAGACGAGGACGTTCAGCGCGGCGGCGAACGGCGTCGTGGACCACGCCGGCCACTGGGCCGCGACGGTGATCGCGACCGTCGTGACGCCCGCGGTGGTCAGGACGGCGGAACGGTGCCTGGCGGCGATTCGGGTCAGGGGTCGCGGCAGGAACGGATGCGGCACCTCAGGCCACCACCGATCGCGACGATCTCACTCGACAAGGGTTACACACCAGGCCCTTCGGCCTGAGGGTTACCCCCCAGGCATCGAGGTGGGAACTACCCCGCAACCTTGGAGGTCTCCCCGAAGCGGGGCTGTGTCGTGTCGGTGAATAGTGGAGCCGACTCGCCGCGTGGCCGTGAGCGGGTGTCCCGGACCGTCGGGGGCCGGACGCTACCGGGGGGTGGCCGGCTCTCGACGCTCCGCGCGTGTGCCCCGCCTGTTGTCCGGTCGGTTCGTTCGTTCATCCGTCCCGGCGGGGCGGGGCGGGGCGATCTGCCGCGGAGAGGGCGCCGATTTCCCGGTCGCGGGCCCCCTCGGCCGCGAGGTGAAATGGACGTCCTAATCGCTCTTGAAGTTTAGCGATGCTAACGAGTACTTTCGAGAAATGGAGAGCGTGAGCGCGGCGGAGCTCGCGTCCACCCTGCGCCTGTCGGTCATGCGGCTCTCCCGGCGAATGCGTCAGGAACGCTCCAGCACGCTGACCCCGACCCAGGTCGCCACGCTCGCCACGCTCGCCCGGCATGGGCCGATGACGCTCGGTGAGGCGGCGGCGCACGAGCGGGTGCAACCACCGTCCATGACCCGGGTGATCGCGACCCTGTCCGAGGCCGGTCTCGTCCATCGTGGTCAGCATCCCTCCGACGGCCGGCAGGTGATCGCCGAGGTCACCGAGGCCGGCCGGGAGCTGCTCGCCGCGGACCGCCGCCGCCGTGACGAGTGGCTGGCCGAGCGCCTGGTGGATCTCTCCCCGGCCGAGTCCGACGCGCTGCGGATCGCCGCCCCGATCCTGGACCGCCTGGCCGGCCTGTAGCCGTGGGGATGTTCCGGTAACCATGGGGACGCCGCAGTAGCCATGGGAATGGTCCGGTAGCCGTGGGGATGTTCCGGTCGCTGTCGGTCCGCAACTTCCGCCTCTTCGCATCCGGCCAGCTGGTCTCGCTGATCGGGACGTGGATGGGCATGACCACGCTCGACTGGCTGGTGCTGGCCCTCGGCGGCGGCGGGACGGAGCTGGGGATCACCCTGGCGCTCCAGTACGGCCCGATGCTGCTGTTCGGGCTCTACGCCGGCGTCGTCGCCGACCGGTTCCCCAAGCTGCGGCTGCTGCTGATCACCCAGAGCTCGGCGGCGGTGCTGTCCGTCGCCGCATGCGCGCTGATCGCTTCCGGGGCGCTGCGCATGCCGATGCTCTTCGTCCTCTCGGGCCTGCTCGGCGTGGTGACCTCCTTCGACGCTCCCATCCGGCAGGCGTTCATCGTCGAGATGGTCGGCGCCCCGCTGCTGCCGAACGCCGTCGCGCTGAACAGCATGATCTTCAACGCGGGACGGATCGCCGGACCGGCCGCGGCCGGCGGGCTCATCGGCATCGCGGGCACCATGCCCGGCGCGGCCTGGGTGTTCGGCCTCAACGCGCTGTCGTTCGCCGCGGTGCTGACCGGCCTGGCGCGCATCCGTACCGGGGATCTCCTGCCGGCCCGACCCGTCCAGCGGGCCCGGGGGGCAGCTGCGTGCGGGGCTGAGCTACGCCGTCCGGCACCGCGAGATCGCCACGCCCATCCTGCTGGTGGGCATCGTCGGCGCCCTGGGGCTGAACTTCCCCGTCACGGTCGCGCTGATGGCCAGCGAGCAGTTCGGCGGGGCGGCGGCCACCTACGGCCTCCTCACGGCGATGCTGGCGGTCGGCTCCATCGCGGGCGCGGCCGTGTCGGCGCGGCGCCTGGACGTCCCCCGCCACACCACGCTCATCGCCGCGACGGCGGCCTTCGGGGTCTCGGAGACGCTGTTCGGGCTGATGCCGAACCTGTGGCTGTTCGCGCTGCTGGCCATCCCGACCGGCGCCTGTGTGCTGCTGGTCAGCACCATGGCGAACGCGCTGGTGCAGCTGAGCACCGACGATGCCATGCGGGGCCGGGTGATGGGCGTGTTCCTGCTGGTCTTCATCGGCACGACGCCGATCGGCGCCCCGATCGTCGGGGCGGTCTGTGAGGCGTTCGGGCCGCGGGCCGGCCTCGCTCTCGGCGGGGTGAGCTCGCTGCTCGCCGCCGCGATCGTCGCGCTGTTCGACCTGCGCCGCCCGCCCGCCGCGGCACGGGCAGCCGGCCCCGGCCCCGCGGGGCCGGGGCTCGCCGTGGGCGGGCTCAAAGCTCGACCCAGCCACCCCGCTTGTGAGACGCCGCGGCCGCCACCTGCAGGCGCGTCGCGGTGAGCAGGTCGTGGAAGGTCGCGCCGCGCACCAGGGCCGGGTCGTCCAGCTCGGTGGCCCGCACGACGTCGTAAGTGGCCTCGACCAGGCCGGGCCGCTCGGCGGGCACCGTCGGCATCCACAGGTCACGGACGCCCGTCCCGTCCTGCCGGCGGACCCGCCGCCCCTGGACGACCATGCGGCCCGCCTCGCCGCAGACGGTCACCGTGGCGGTGGCGATCTCCCCGCCCATCCGCTCGTTGATCAGGATGGTCGTCCCGTTGGCGGCGAGCAGGGCCAGGGTGACCGGCGCGTCGGGGGTGAGCGTGGTCGCCGGCATGCTGCCGGGATCGGCGCACACGGCGAGGATCTCGCCGCACCAGCGCAGCGTCAGGTCGATGATCTCGGCCCGGCCGATCGGCCCGGACGGCGCGCCGACCACGGTGATCTGGCTCAGCCGGCCCAGCGAGTGCACCGACGCCTGGACGTGCCACGCCGCGGGCCACGCCCGGCCGTCCAGGGCGACGACGTGGGCGAGATCGGCGTCCTCGGCGATGTCGGCCACCGCGCGCAGCGCCTCGGCCTCGGCCGTGGCCGGCTTCGCGAGCAGGACGTGCAGGCCGGCCTCGGCCGCCCGGCGGGCCACGATGTCGGACGCCGGCGGCGACATCTCGATGCAGACCGCCTCGATGTCGTCCGACAGCAGGGCGATCAGGTCGCTGTAGGCGCGCGGGGCCTTCGCCTCGGCGGCCCAGGCCAGCGACTCCAGCGGCTCCGGCGCCAGCAGCCCCACGACATCGACCCCGGCGTCACGCAGGACGTCTGCCGTCGAGCGTTCGGAACCGTCGGTGACCAGGGCCATCGCGACCGGGAGGTCGGGCTGCCTGCGCCGGGCGGCACGGCGGTCCGAGCGCCAGGCTCTGGACAGGCCGGGATCGCGGGGCGCCACCAGTTCGGGGACCGTCGTCACAGCTCCGATAGTGCCCCCGATTGCCGTCCGCCGGTGGGCGGTCGGGCCGATCCCGTCGCCAGACCACCCACTCGAACCAGCCCGCTGTGACCAGGACGCGCCACGCCGCTCGGGTGTGCCCGTCGTGACGGGTGTGTCAACCAAGGTTGACGCGACAGGGATGTCAACGTAAGTTGACGTCCATGAGTGCAACAGCCACGACGCTCGCCGGCGCGGCGTCCGACGACGACCCCCGGGTGGGGCTCGCCGCCGTCGCGTCGCTGCGGGCGTTGCTCGAATCCCTGGAGGAGCTCCAGGTCGCCAACGCGCGGAGCAGAGCCTGGTCCTGGCAGGAGATCGCGGACGTGCTCGGTGTGAGCCGGCAGGCCGCCCACAAGAAGTACGGCCGTCGCTTCGGGAAGGGGAGGTAGACCGTGCTCGAACGATTCACGGAGGAGTCCAGACGGGCGGTGCGGGCGGCCGTCGACGCGGCAGTCCTGGAACCCGGCGAACGGGTGCACACGGCGCACCTGCTGCTCGGCCTGGCCATCGAGGGCGGCGCGGTCGGCCGGGCACTGGCCGGGCTCGGGCTGGACGAGGCCGCCCTGCGGGGCGAGCTCGCCGGGGCGCGGGTGATCTCCTTCGGTGGGCGTGATCTCGACACCGACGCCCTCGCCTCCATCGGGGTCGACTACGACGCGGTGCGGCGCGCCGCCGAGCAGCGCTTCGGGGAGGGCGCGCTCAACGGCGCCCTCGGTGGCACGCTCACCCGCCGCCCACCGCGGCGATCCTGGTTCCGGCGCCGCGGGCCGGTCCGTCTCGCCGGCGAGGCGAGGCGCGCGCTCGAACGCACGCTGCGCGTGGCACAGGCTCACGGTGCGAAGAGCATCGAACCGCGGCACCTGCTGCTCGGCGTGCTGAGCAACCCGTCATGCATCGCGGTCCGCCTGATCGAACGGCGCGGGCTGACAGCCGACCAGGTCCGCGCCGCACTGTGACGGTGCCGGGATCAGGGCCCAGGCCAGAGTCGAGGCCGGGCCGGCAGCGGCTCTTCGTCGCGCTGCTGCCACCGGCGGAGGTGGTGCGCGAGTTGGCCACCACTGTCTCCGAGGCAACCGCCGCCGTGGGGGCGGGCGTGCCGCGGCTTCGCTGGACGGATCCGTCGCGGTGGCACGTGACGCTGGCGTTCCTCGGGCCGGTCGAGCCAGGGACGCGGCCCGCGCTCGCCGAACGGCTCGGTCGGGTCGCCCACCGGCACGGCCCGGCCGAGCTGCGCCTCGACGGCGCCGGCCGCTTCGGCCACCGGGTGCTCTGGGTCCGGGTCGCCGGCGATCTCGGGCCGCTGGCGGCGGGGGTGCGCCGCGCGGCCGTCCGGGCCGGCGCGGACGGCGGCGACGACCGCCCGCTGCGGGCCCACCTCACCCTGGCCCGCGTTCCCGAGGGCACCGCCGCCGACCTGCGACCACTGGTCCGCGCCCTCGGCGAGATCATGAAGCCGTCGGCCTGGACGGCGCGGACCCTGACCCTGATGAGCAGCGTCGGTGGGCCGTCCCCCGTCTACAGCGTCGAGGGCGAGTGGGACCTGAGCGGCTCGTCACCGGCCGGCCGGTAGCGGTACCCGACCCGCCGGACCGTCTCGATGTGGTCCCGGTGATGGCGGCCCAGCTTGCGCCGTAGCCGAGTGATCATGACGTCGACGGTGCGCGGGGCGGACGCGCCGAGGGCGCCGGGATCCTGCCGCCACACCTCGCGCAGCAGCTCCTCCCTGCTGTGCACACGGCCCGGGTTGCGCACGAGGTAGTCGAGCACCTCGAACTCAAGGTAGGTGAGGTCGATCGGCCGTCCGTCGACCAGGACCTGCCAGGCCAGGCGGTCGACGTCCACGGCGCCTCTGACGGGTGTACTCGCGACGAAGCCGGCATGGGCTGCCACGGACGCCTCCAGGCGATTCGGATTGGGCACGAGGTCGGATGACACGAGTGTGTTGAACGGGCCGGGTGGGATGAACGGGCGCGGTGACGTGGGGCGGGAGGAGCCGCCGGGAGCTCGCGGGGAGCGGGCGGGAGCCGGAGCCCCTTGTCACTGTTACGAGCAACCCGTGATGTCCTCGCTGGTCGTTCGGACGGAGCCGGTCCAGCGCAGGTCCGGCAGGTTGACGACGATCGCGTCCTGGGTGCTGCGGGCGATCACCACCAGGGCCTCGTGCTCGGGATCCGGGTTCTCCTCGCGGTGCGGCACCCACGGCGGAACGAAGATGTAGTCCCCCGGCGAGGTCCGGATACGGATCTCCCGCGGCGGAGCGCCCGAATCGCTCCCGCCACCGTTCTCGCCGCTCCTGCCGTTGCCGCCGTCCGCGCCGCTCGCGCCGCCGTGGCTCGCGACGCCGGTGTCGTCCCCCGCGAGCTCGTCCGCCGGGAAGACGAACTCCGGATGCCCGCTGACCACGTAGATCGCGGTCTCGGACCGACCATGGTGATGATTGGCCGACGCGGTAGCCGGCGCCACGTGCGTCTGGCCCATCCACAGCTTCGACGAGCCCACGGTGCGCGCGCTCACCGCCGCCAGCCGCCGCATCCCGGATGTCTGCGCCGTCTCGGGATCGAGCGCCCAGGGCGCGATGTGATGCAGCCGCCGATGAAAGGCGTCGATCTCCTCGGGGGACGGGACAAGATCGTCAATGGACGGAACGTGCAGGTCACTCACGGGTCGGCGCTCCGGTGCTGAGGTCGGTGGTGCGGTCGGTCGGGTCTGTGGCAGCACATCGCGTCGGCGGACGCGCCCGCTGGAGGCGGCCCCGGGCCAGCAGCCGCGCCCGCCGCACCGTCGCGCCCGCCCGCTGGCGGGGCCGCGTTCGGGCATGCTCCCGTGCCGCCGTCCACCGGTGCCGGACAGGACCGGCGGGGCGCCGGACGTCACCGTCCGGACTTCGGGATGGCTGGTGGCGGTGTGATGCGCGTGGCAACGGACGCGGGCGGTGGCGTGGTGCGGGCGGCCGGATCGCGGCGACGGGCCCGCGGGCGGGGGCCGTGCCGCGGCGCGCCACGGGCGGCGTCAGTAAGCCGAACAGGCGGCGGAGGCGACCCGCAACAAGTCGATGTGCCCACGCGTCACGAGGTAGGCCGGCTTCAACACAGAAGCAACGGAAACACGCCGGCGGATCGCCGCCAACCGATCAATGATGTGATCTGATTCACTTTATCACCGCTTGACTGAACAAAGCGGCGCTCCGCACAGTTCTCGACGTGGCAGCTTGCGTTCTCCCCACCCGTCGGCCGCTGCCATCGCACAGGTCCTGGTTCGCCTCCCGCCCGCTGCTCACCCGTCGGCGCTGCGTCGACTACGGTCGCGCCACCCGCTGCCGCTGTCGCGCCACCGCCCGCTCCTGACGAAGCCGGTCCGCCGCGCGTGGGTCGCCCCGGTCGCGCGTCCGATGCGTGCACCTGTTGTGGTCTGTTCCGCCGTGGCCTGATCGCCCGGCGGTCGGATCTGCCGCGCGCTGCCCGCCTGCCACGGCGGCCGGGCTTCGCACGGCGGCCAGGCTTCGCACGGCGGCCAGGCACGGCTGGCGGATCAGGCTCGGCACCCTCCCGGTCGCGGTCCGGGCCGTCCCCGCGGCACGGTTCCGCCGACCGGCGCGAACGCCCGCGCACCCGGGTGCCGGACGCCCGTGCCATCGGTGACCAGCGACGACAAATGCACCAGTGCCAGCGATGACAAGTGACAGTGCCGACGAGCGATGGCGACGGTGAGTGACGGTGAGTGACGAGGACGAACTCGCGCGAAGTCCAGCCAGCGAACCCGCTCCGCGACGTCCATCCTGACCGGAAGGCCGCTCATGCCACAGACCGCATCTCCCGCTTCGCCGCGCCTCGTCGTCATCATCGGCAACCCACGGCCCGGCTCCCGGACGCTGACCCTCGCCCGCTTCCTCGCGGAGCGGATTGCGGACGAGCTGCCGGTCGCGAGCATCGAGATCATCGATCTCTCCACGCTGGCCCGGTACCTCTTCGCCGACGACGGCCGGGTCGCCGCGGCCCTCACGGCCGCGGCCGAGGCGGATCTGCTGATCGTCGCGTCGCCGGTCTACAAGGGCAGCTACACCGGTCTGCTCAAGTCGTTCCTGGACCTGCTGCCCGGTGGGGCGCTGCGGGGGGCGACCGCCGTACCGGTGGTCATCTCGGCGGCGCCGGACCACTCGGTGGCCGGGGAGCTCTACCTGCGCCCGGTCCTCGTGGAACTGGGTGCGACCGTCCCCGCCCGGTCGTTCGCGGTAATCGAGGAGCAGCTCCCGGACCTGGACATCGTGGTCGACTCCTGGGTTGTCTCGCACGCCCCCGTGCTTCGCGCCAGCGTCGCCGCACACACCGGGACGGCGCTCTTCGCCCAGGACGTCCGGGTGGAAAACGACCTCGTGGAGACGGCTCGATGACGCTCGACACCCTCGGCCGCGACCCCTCGCCGCACCCGGACCAGCCACGGACGGCTCCAGCACCGGAACAGGCGTCCCCGTTGTCCCAGGTGCCCTCGGTCTCGGTGGCTCCCGCACCGGTTCCGGTGCCGGCGGCGCCGCAGTCGGGGGCGGCGGTCGACCCGGCGGCGCTGCGCAGTGCGTTCCGCCGGCACGCGGCCGGGGTCACCGTCGTGACGATGATCGGTCCCCGGGGTCCGGTCGGCTTCACCGCGACGTCGGTCGCCTCCCTCTCCGCGGATCCGCCGTTGCTGTCGCTGTCCCTGTCCGCGACGTCGTCGAGCGCGCCGGCGCTGCTCGCCGCCGGCACCCTCGTCGTCCACCTGCTCTCGGACGGCCAGCAGGAGCTCGCCGCGCGGTTCGCGACCTCGGGCATCGACCGGTTCGCGGAACCGACCCGCTGGCGCAGCCTGCCCACCGGCGAGCCACTGCTGGTGGACGCGGCCGTGTGGCTACGGACCCGCATTCACTCCCGGCTGAACGCAGGCGACCACCACCTGGTGATCGCCGAAGTCCTGGAAACCCGCTCCCACCGCCAGTCCCAGCCCCTCATCTACCACAACGGCGCCTACGGCACCATCAACCCCAACAAATAGGAATAATCCCCCCATAAGCCCCCCGATAACTCCGGGTCGGGCGGAGCTCCGACGAAGTGTGGCGACTGAGTGAGTCCATGGACTCACTCAGTCGCCACACTTTCGCTACGCGCGGTCATATTGTCTACTTAATTGGTAGAGAATATGGGCTATACTCTTGGTGTGCGCGTGTTTTTCCGCCCGGGAGGAGGGCCGGCATGGCGCTGCCTGATTTCGTCGTCATCGGGGCTCCCGAAGCCGGGACGTCGAGCCTGCACGCCGCGCTCACCCGCCACCTGGGCCTGGCGATGTCCCCCGTGGCGGAACCGGGCTACTTCCTGACCTCCGGACGTCCCCGGGACGACGCCAGCCCCCCCGGCCACGGCGGCGGTGCCAGCTCCGGCGGTCCCGTTGGCCCTGCCGGCCATCCTGGTCTCGGCGGTTCCGCCAGCCCCACCGGTCTCTCCGGCCCCGGTGGCTCCGGTGACCTCGCTGGCACCGGGGGATCTCGGGCCGCGGGCGGTGCTGGCTTAACCAGCGAGAACTACATTTGGTGCCTTTCGGACTATGAGACGTTGTTCCGGGGTGGTGACGGGCGTCGTCCGCGCGGTGAGAGCACTCCTTACTACCTTGCCGAGTTCTCCGCCCAGCGGCGGATGCACGAGCTCCTGCCCTATCTGCGGATGATCGCCGTCCTGCGTGACCCGGTGGAGCGCGCCTACGCGAACTGGCTCGCGCACCGAAGGACCGGGCTGGAACCGCTGCCGACCCTGATCGAGGCGCTCGACGCCGAGGAGGAACGGTGTGCGGCCGGCTGGAGTCGCAGGTGGCGGTACGCCGAGCTCGGGAGGTACGGCGTCCAGCTGCGGCGGTTGTACACCCTGTTTCCGCCGAGCCAGGTGCTGCTGGTGCGTTACCGGGACCTGGTCCTCGAACCCGCGGCCGTGCTGCGCCGCGTCTGCGGATTCGTCGGGGCGGTCGACCCGGCGGCCGGTTTCGGGTGCGACAGCCGGATTTTCGCGCCGGCGACAATCGATCCCGGCACGACGCGCGTTGTCAGGGAGGCGGTCCCGGCGGCCGTCGATCCGATGGACGCCGTGCTGGCCGAGCTGCGGCGCAGCCTCAGGCCGGGTCCGCCGCCACCGCCCGGCCTGCGCGAACAGGTCCTCGACCGGTTCCGGGACGACATCGCCCTACTCGGCCAGCTGACGGGATCCTCTTTCGCGGAGTGGCTCGACCGCGGCGACCTCCCCCTGACCGCCGGCCGCTGACCCGCGCCCGCCGGCCCGCCGACGGCTGACCTGCCGGAGGTGGACGCGCGGCCTGAAGACGGTAGCGTCGGCCCGGATGAGCACACAAGCGGGTGACAAGGCCGAGCCGGACGTGGTGGAACTGCGTCCGCTGCCCTACGACGGTGTCCGCTCCGTCGCGGTCGGCACCGTCATGTGGCTGATCGCCCTACTGGTCATGATCCCGTTCGCCGACGATCTGCGGGCGGATGGCCGGCTCTGGTGGATCGCGACGGCGGCGGTCGGCTTCGTGCTCGGGCTCATGGGCCTGTGGGTCGTCGTGCGACGCCGGAATCGGCTGCGCGCGACCGCCGCCGAGCCCGACTGAGCACCAGAAGTCAAAGATCGTCGAGGTCGTCCTCGGCCTGACGGCGGCCGGCGCCGTCGGGATCCCGCAACGCGGCGGCCAGTCCGTGCCGGCGCTCCCACTGGCCGGCCCGCCAGGCCAGAGCCCGGGCGAGCGCGTCCGTGCCGGCCTCGGCGTCGACGTGGATCTCACCGCCGATGCCGCCGACGACCCGCCACGGCACCCGGACCCGTCCCCCGCCCAGGCTTGAGATCCACAGCTCGGGATGGACCTGGTACCGCGCGACGAGGGGACGTGCGGCGCCCGGCACCGCGGCCAGGTCGACCCCGTCGAGCGAATCCGGGGTGTCCGCGGCCCCGACCAGGGTCGCGCTCCCGACGACGACCGCGTTGCCGGCCACCATGACGGTCCTCGTCACGGCCCTGCCCGGAACCGCACCGCGGACGCCACTGACGCCACCGCCACCGGTACCACCGCGACCGGTGCCGGCTCCGGCCGAGACAGCGCTGCCAGCGATGGAACCGCCGGCCTGAACGGTGCTGTCGATCAGAACAGCGGATCCACCGAATCCAGCGGATTCGCTCAGTCCAGCGGATCCACCCAGTCCAGTGGATTCGTCCAGTACAGCGAAGTCGGCCAGCTCCGAGGCGAGACGCAGCCCGAGGATGTGCGCGGCCTCGGCGGCGCGATCCAGTGGCAGGCGCAGCGCGGGATGGTCGGCGCCGATCACTTCGAGCAGGTCCGGTGCGTCCACGACCACCACGTCGGCGGAGCGGAACACCCCGGTCGGGGTTCGTACGGTCAGCGGCGGATCCAGCCTTGGGCCGGTCGTGCCGGAGGGGTCGGCCCCGAGCAGGCCGGCCGCGCTCACCGCGGCCATGTAGAGCGTCCGGGCCGCCGGCCAGCCGATCTCGCGGTCGGCGTCGCCGAGCCGGTCCAGCAGGTCGATCACCGCGTCCGGGTCGGTGAGCACGTCGTCGAGGGTGAGCCGGCAGCCGAGCCGGCGCAGCAGCTCCGGGTCGACGCCCGGCAGCGGCGCACCCGGCGCGAACAGCCCGGTCAGCAACGGATCGGCGCCGGGCAGGACGAGCTCGCCCGGGGGGAGCCGGGTGTCCGGGTCGCCATCCACCGGCAGCAGCGCGTGCCGGGCCAGCCACCAGCGGGTGTACGAGGGTTCGGCGCCGAGAACCACCCGGCGCAGGGGCGGGCGGGCGAGCTCCGCAAGCGCCTCCGGCCATGCGTCGGGGTCGACGAGCTCAAGGTCGCGGACGGCCGCGAAATGCCGGACAACCCGCGGCGCCCCTGGCACACCGTGCGCTCCCGGCACACCGTGTCCACCCGGCACGCCAGCCGCGCCGGGCCCGCGGCCGGAGCCTCGCCCGTCACCGGAAGCCGCGGTGCCCCGTTCCCCCGTCCGGTCGGCGGCATCGTGGACGTCGTCCGCCCAGGTGTCGCTGTCGTCAAGCTCGAGCAGGACGGGCTCGTCCGGGTCGAGGGTCACGTCCGACGCGTAGAGGACGCCGAAGGTCCGCAGGACGCCGACGGCTTCGAGGACATGGTCCGGCCAGGCGGTGCTCAGCCGTGGGTCCAGGGCGCCGAACGGCGCGTCCTCGGCCAGCAGGCGGTCGAGCGGTCCGTCGGCGATCACCAGCTCGGACGCGGGCGCGAAGCCGCCGCCCTGTTCCGGGAGCAGCAGCCCACCCAGCCACGACGGCATCGCGGACGGCCCCTGCTCCGGGTGCGGATCACCCACGGTGTCGGACGGGAAGCCGCCGCCGTCCAGCCCGTCATTGCGGTCGTGCCCGTCCGAATGGACGGTGCGCCCGTCTGAACTGGTGGCGTGCTCGTCCGGATGAGCGGTGTGTCCATCCGGGACAATCGCGCGCACCAGCGCGAGTACGGCGGCGGCGAGGGCGTCCAGCTCGCCGGGGTCGTCGTCGGGGTCGGCCTGGGTGACGGCCTCGCGTACCGCCGGGTCCCGCAGCACCCCGGCCGGCGTGCCCTCCGAGGCGCCCAGGGTCCGCAGCGCGTCGCGGGCCGTACCCGCGCACGCGTCGGGATGGACGACGCGCAGCGGCAGCCCCGATCGGGCCAGGGCCACCACGTCCAGATCGGGGGTGGGTAGCAGGGCCCCGCGCGGTCCGGTGACCATCCGGCTGGGTGGTGTCGCCAGGTCGGCTCCACCCCCGTCCGGTCCGGTCCCGGTGGACGGATCAGCATGGGCGAAGGCCGGCGTGGAGCCGAGGTCGTCGCCGTCGGGCACGACCACGACCGGAACCGGCAGCGCGCCCAGGGCGTCCCGGTCGGGTGCGGTCAGCAACAGCGGGTACAGCCCGGCCCACCAGGACGGCGTCCGCCGCATGCCGCGCAGGACCTCGACGACGGCCCCGGTGTCCAGGCGGCGGACGCCCAGGAGGTCGAGGGCGGGCCGGCGGCGCCGGGTGGCGAACTCGGCCGGCAGCAGCCCGTCGAGCACGGCCTCGTCGGCCGCGGCCTCGTCAGCCTTCCCCGCCGCGGCAAAGTCCGCCAGGTCCGGGTCCGTCATCTCCGTCCGGTCCAGGTCCAGGTCCGCCAGGTCTGTCAGGGCCGCGCCGTCCGGATGGCGGGGGTCACCGGCGCCCGCCCCGCCCCCGGTGAGGTCGGTGCCGGAGCCCGTCTCGGCGCCCGCGCGCAGCAGGTCGGTGACGGCGTCCGTGGCGGGGCCGAGGTCCAGGACGAGGCAGTCCCGGCCGCGGCGGCCGCCCGGCAGGACGGGGGCGTCCGGCAGCAGCGCGAGCAGGCGGTCGCGCAGCCGGCCGTCCACCTCGCTGCGGGGCAGCCCGGTCGGCACGAGGTCCAGGACGGTGAGGGGATCGGGAGCCGCGTGGCGCTCCCCGTCCGCGCCGTGGTCACCGCTCTCGGCGCCGTCCGGTCGGGCGGTGGCCAGGTGAGCGGCGAGCGCGACGACCGTGTCGGCGAGCCGGTCGGTGAGCCAGTCCCGCAGGGGCCCGGGCACGGTGTGCCGTCGGGACGGATCGAGCGGCAGGTCGACGCTGATCAGCGCGGGCAGGCCGACGGCCTCGTCGGTCGGCTGCGGCGCGCGCACCACCTGCGCCACCTCGGCGGGCCAGCCGCCGTCCGGGATCATCACCCGGGCGTTGTAGGTGGTCCTGTCACGCTCCTCGACCGGGCGGTCGGCGAGCAGCTCGGACGGGATCGAGCCGCGGTGGACACAGCCGCGCCACCGCGTGCCGTCGACGGTGGCGATTTCGAGGTCGGTTCCGTCCGGCCCGGGGAGCACCGGCTCCCAGACACACCGGTGGGTTCGGACGTCGCCGTCCACCTCGACGACGATCTCCTCAAGGCCGGGCAGGACGAGGGGCAGCGTGGGGTCGAACGCGGCGATGAGCTCGCGTGCCGTGGCCGCCGCCGCCGTGTCCCGCAGCGGCAGCCGGACGACGGTGTCGAACCCGTCGCCGGGCCCGGACGCCGGGTCGCCGAGGTCGAAGGGCAGGCGCAGGACGGGCACGGCGCCGGCGCGGCGGTCGAGCTCGCGGCGCAGTGCGTCCGCGCCCGTCGCGACAACCAGGTCGGCGGTGCGCTGGCGCGACCACTCCACCCCGCGCCACGCCACGCCGTGCCGTTCCACCCCGCGCAGGTCCGTACTGTGCTGGTCCGTACTGTGCTGGTCGGCGTCACGCCAGTCCGCCGCGTCGCCGGGGCCCGAGGGCGCCCGGGAGACGATCGACGGCGTGTCCGTCACCGCGAGGACCGCGGCGAAGCCGGCGCCGAAGCGGCCGACTGCCTGCACGTCGCGCTTCGCGGACGCGCGCAGCGTCGACAGGGCCTCGACGCCGGCGGCGGTCAGCGGGGCGCCGGTGTTCGCCACCTCGAGCAGCCCACCCGGCCCGCCGTGCGGGTGCTGCTCCGACGTGAGCCTGATGTGTACCTTTGCCGGCACACCGGCGGCCGCCGCCGCGTCGACCGCGTTCTGGAGGAGCTCGACGAGCAGGCGGTCCCGGTAGGCGCCGAGAGCGGCGTCCTCCTCGGCGTTCGCGTCCTCCCGGAAGCGGCTCGCGGAGGCGGCCCACGCCTCGATGACACGTGCCCGAAGCGCCGCGGTGTCGAACGGGGTGGCATCCACGGCCTCATCCTCGCCCGTGGCGGGACGGCCGAGCGGCGAGGGGTGCCGCGACCGGCGTCCCGAGAGACGCCGCCGCCGCGCGGGACCGCTGTGCGCGAGCGCCGTGTGGACGCCGGTGGGACAGCGGTGGGACGGCGGCACGCACGAGAGGGGAGACGAGTCCGGTGGCACGGGGCGATGCGCAGGACGGCGATGCGCGCGGCGGCGCGGCCCGGGAAGGTACTGCGCGGGGTCGCGCGGGGCGGGGGGGCTCGGCGCGGCGCGGGGGGCGCGGCGGCGCGGCGGGATTCGCTCCGGCGCTGCCAGGGGCCCTGGAGGAGCAGTGGAAGGCGATCTCCGGCCACGTCGGCGGGCTCCCCGACGAGGCGTTCGCGGCCCCGAGCGCACTGCCCGGCTGGACTACCGCCGAGCTCGTGCTGCACACCGCGCGCTCGGCACTCACCCTCAGCGCCGCGCTGCGCGGGGACCCGGCGCCAGGCCTGGCCAGGGGATCAACGCCCAGCCTGGCCGGGGGATCAGCGGGCGGCTCGGGCGGAGGACCGGCGGGCGGCTCGGGCGGAGGACCGGCGGGCGGCTCGGGCGGAGGACCGGCGGGCGGCTCGGGCGGAGGACCGGCGGGCGGCTCGGGCGGAGGACCGGCGGGCGGCTCGGGCGGAGGACCGGCGGGCGGCTCGGGAGCGGAGTCGAGCCTGGCCCGGACCGGCGGTGCGCCGCTCGTGACCGCGGCCGACTACCTGGCCGGCACCGGAGCCCGGGCCGGGGCGATCGCGGCCACGGTCCGGGATCTCGCCGCCGGCCAGGCTCCGGAGGCGGTGCGCGTGGCCTTCCGGGACGCCGCCGCGGGCGCTGCGGCGGACCTGGCTCGCCTCCCACCGGACGAGATCGCCGACCGGCTGGTGATCACCCCGGGTGGGCGTATGCGGTTGGGTGAGTTTTTGCTCACCCGAGCGGTGGAAGCGGTCGTCCACGGCCTGGACCTGGGTGTGCCCCCGGCGCGCCCCGCGTTGAAGACCGTCGTGCGGCTGTTCACGTCGATGCTCGCCCAGCGCGCTCCGGGGCACGCGGTGGAGCTGCGGGTGCCCCCCTTCTCCGCCGTGCAGATCGTCGAGGGGCCTCGGCACACCCGCGGTACACCGCCGAACGTCGTCGAGGCCGACCCGGCCGCGTTCGTCCTGATCGCGACGGGCCGGCTGGCCTGGGAGGCGGCGCTCGCCGACGGCCGGATCCGCGCCAGCGGTGAGCGTGCCGATCTACGGTTCCTGCTGCCGCTGCTCGCCTGACCGCATCCGGCCCGCCTGCCGGACAGCACCGGGCCGGCCTGCCCTGACGGCATCCGCCGCCCGCTCGACGGCACCCGCCGTCCGCCTGACGGCGCCTGGATGTTTGTCTGGTCGCAACCGGGCGGGCCGGTGTGCGTGTTTGTCGTGTTTTCTTTGTGACCTCTGCGTCGCGTGACGGGGGAGATCGCGCTCGACCGGCCGATCGGCGTCCCCGCTGCTAGCGTTGGTTATGTGGGGAGTCGAGGGCGGGCGTGAACGTCGGGTGGTCCCGGGGTGCTTCCCGTGGCTGTCGGTTGATGTGAGTGTCGTCATGCCCGGGGGTGTCACGACATTGCCTTGAACCCGCCCCGTTCCTCCCGACATCTCGGTCACCCTGACCTCTCTAGGAGACCTGGTGCCACACGTCGCCCACAGCGACGACCCCGCATCTCGCCGGGAGTCGACGTCCGTCCGCCGCCCGCCGCAGTCTCGCGACGGCCGCCGTCGCGACGGCCTTCTCCACGGTGCCCCGCGCAACGGTGATCCTCTCGGCGGTGATCCTCTCGACAGCGATCTTCTCGACGACGATCCCGGCCCGCGCGACGCCTGTGGCGTCTTCGGTGTCTGGGCGCCCGGGGAGGACGTGGCGAACCTCACCTACTACGGCCTCTACGCCCTCCAGCACCGCGGCCAGGAGGCCGCCGGGATGGCGGTCGGCGACGGCCGCACCGTCGTCGTGTTCAAGGAACTGGGTCTGGTCGCCCAGGTCTTCGACGAGATCACCCTCTCCAGCCTGTCGGGGCACGTGGCCGTCGGGCACACCCGGTACTCGACCACAGGCTCGTCCACCTGGGAGAACGCCCAGCCGTCCTACCGGACGGCGGGTTTCGGCGGGCCGATCGCGCTCGGCCACAACGGCAACCTGACGAACATCATCGAGTTGGCCGGGTCGCTCGGCGACAGCGAGGGCGGCCAGGGCGCCACCACCGACTCCGACCTGATCACCGCGATGCTCGCCGCGCATCCTGGCCCGACCCTGGTCGACGCCGCGATGGACGTCCTGCCCCGGCTGGCGGGGGCCTTCTCGCTGGCGTTCGCGGACGCGTCGACCCTGTACGCGGCGCGGGACCCGCACGGCATCCATCCACTGGTGCTGGGCCGGCTCGACGACCGGCCGGACGGCGCGTGGATCGTCGCCAGCGAGACCGCGGCGCTCGACATCGTGGGCGCCCGCTTCGTCCGCGAGATCGAGCCCGGTGAGCTGGTCGTCATCGACGCAGGCGGCCCGCGCTCGCTCACGTTCGCCCAGGCCGACCGGCATGTCTGCCTGTTCGAGTACGTCTACCTCGCCCGCCCGGACACGACGATCGGTGGCCGGTCGGTGCACGCCACCCGGGTCGAGGTGGGCCGGCGGCTCGCCCGGGAGGCACCGGTCGAGGCCGACCTGGTGATCCCGGTCCCGCAGTCCGGTGTGCCGGCCGCGGTCGGCTTCGCCGAGGCGTCCGGCATCCCGTTCGGTGAGGGCCTGGTCAAGAACTCCTACGTCGGGCGGACGTTCATCCAGCCGTCGCAGACCATCCGCCAGCGGGGCATCCGGCTCAAGCTGAACCCGTTGCGCGACGTCATCGAGGGCCGCCGGCTCGTCGTCGTGGACGACTCGATCGTGCGTGGCAACACCCAGCGGGCCCTGGTGCGGATGCTGCGCGAGGCCGGGGCGACCGAGGTGCACGTGCGGATCTCGTCGCCCCCGGTGCGGTGGCCCTGTTTCTACGGCATCGACTTCGCCACCCGCGCCGAGCTGATCGCCAGCGGCTGTGGCGTGGAGGAGATCCGGCGCTCGCTGGGCGCCGACTCGCTCGCCTACGTCTCCCTCGAGGAGCTGGTGGAGGCCTCCGAGCAGCCGGCGGACGCGCTGTGCCGGGCCTGCTTCGACGGCATCTACCCGGTTCCGCTCGCCGACTCGGACAAGCTGGGCAAGTACCGGCTGGAGCCGTTCGGGCCGCAGACCACGGAGGAGGTCATCGCGCAGGCCCTCCGGGAGCGGGTGACCCTGGGGATGAACGGCGCGGACCCGTCCCCCGACAATCACGATCTCGATCTCGACCTCGAACCCGTCCCGCTCGAGCCCGCCCAGGACGTCGGCGCCGCGCGCGCGAACGGGGCACGGCCCGACGGGACGAGAGCCGACGCCGTGGCGGTCGACGGCGCACCGGCCGACGGGTTGGCCACGAACGGAGCCATCACGAACGGCGTGGCAGCCAATGGGGTGGCCACGAACGGCATGGCAGCGAACGGAGTCGCCACGAACGGGGCCACGGTGAACGGAATGACAGTGGACGAGGTGGCAGTGGACGGCGCACCGCTGGGCAGCGCGCGGTGGTGAGGCACGCCAACGGATCCGGCCAGGGCTCAGAGGCCGGCGGCCAGGGGAGCACCACCGAGGGGCGCTCGGTCTCCTACCGGGACGCCGGGGTCGACGTCGAGGCCGGCGACCGGGCCGTGCAGCTCATGCGCCAGCACGTCGCCCGCGCCACCCGGCCCGAGGTCGTCGGGTCACTCGGCGGCTTCGCGGGCCTGTTCGCGCTGGACGTGGCCCGTTACCGGCGCCCGCTGCTCGCCTCGTCCACCGACGGCGTGGGCACGAAGATCGCCCTGGCCAGGGCGATGGACGTCCATGACACGGTGGGCATCGACCTGGTCGCCATGGTGGTCGACGATCTCGTTGTCTGCGGCGCGGAGCCGCTGTTCCTGCTCGACTACATCGCCTGTGGCTCCCTCGAGCCGGCGCGGATCGCCTCGATCGTCGCCGGGATCGCCGCCGGCTGCGAGCAGGCCGGGTGCGCCCTGGTGGGTGGCGAGACCGCGGAGCACCCCGGCCTCATGGGAATCGACGACTACGACCTGGCCGCGACGGGGGTCGGGGTCGTCGAGGCCGACGCCGTGCTCGGGCCGGAGCTGGTCCGGCCGGGGGACGTGGTGGTCGCGATGGGGTCATCCGGTCTCCACTCCAACGGTTTCTCGCTGGTAAGACACATCCTGTTCGGTCCGGTCGAGCCTGACCAGCCCGGAGGCGTCTCCGTGGCGGGTCGGGAGGCACTGGCGAGGCGCGAAGAGGCCCTGGGGACGACGCTCGGACAGGCGTTGCTCACGCCCACCCGCATCTACGCCCGGGACTGCCTGGCCGTCATCGAGACGGCCGAGGTGCACGCCTTCGCCCACATCACCGGCGGCGGTCTCGCGGCGAACCTGGCCCGCGTGATCCCGCCGGGGACGGCTGCCGTCGTGGAGAGATCGACCTGGGCTCCGCCGGCCGTGTTCGGCCTGCTCGCCGAGCGCGGCGGGGTGAGCGAGGCCGACATGGAGGCCACGTTCAACCAGGGGGTCGGAATGGTCGCGGTCGTCGCTCCCGCCGAGGCCGAGGCCGTGGTGCGGACGCTGGCTGACCGCGGCGTCGCTGCCTGGATCGCGGGACGGGTCGAGCCGCTGCCCGGCGGAGCTGGAGAGGACGGCGTGGCGCGCCTCGTGGGCACCCACCCCTGACGCGGCCGGCGGCCCGGCCACGGGCGGCCCTGGTGCGGCTCGCCCCGCCACGGCCGCCCGGGCAAAGAGGCGGCCGGTCACGAGCCGGCTCGTCGGGGGCCGCGTGCGGACCAGCCCGAACACCTGCCCGCGGGACATCCACGTGGGCGGCCGGCCATCACTGACATGGGAGGCTCCTCGGTCGGGAAGATCCTGACCTCTGAGACTCTAGGACGGAACACCGACAGTTCCGCCCAGCCTGGCTCGGCGCCCGGTGTGCCCGCGCGAGGCGGGCGTACCGGACTCGATCTGCTGCCGACATGGACGACCACCTGTCGCCAGGTGGTCGCAGCCGGTCCCCCGGATTTCCCGGAGGCCCGGCGTCGGCCGGGGCAGCCCCGGGTTCAACGGGACGAGCGGTGCTCGTCCTCATCGTCCAGGTAGGCGTCGTAACCGTAGTCGTCATCCGAGTACGGTTCGTCGCTCTCGGTCTCCCGCGTAGTACCCGCGCCCAGATCCGCCTTCAATCGGTCGAGATCCATAGTGGGCGAGTTGTACTTGAGCTCGCGGGCGACTTTCGTCTGCTTGGCCTTCGCTCGGCCGCGCCCCATGGCTCGACCCCCTCGAACATGACGACGGGGACCCGCCCCGGTGCTCTCACTGTCTCGTGCTTCCCGAGACTACAGGGATCGCAGCCTACTCGGCACGCCAACCCGACAGTTACCTGTCGTCGGACAACACGGCGGAGATCATCTGACCCCTACGGATGGTCCCGGGACTCCCCTGACAGCGGGCCCGCGGGCCCGCCGCGACGCCCGCGCGCCGGTGCCCGATGTGCCCAGCGTCACGGCTTCCGGGGGCGGGAAAGGCGTGCTGGCACACGGGTTCCGGGCGTGCCCGCCGGTGACGGTCAGGGCAGCAGGATGCCCCGCAGCCGGCCGATGTCGGTCATCCGGCGCTCTGCGAAGCGTCCCGCCGCCACCGCCGGGGTGGCGCCCTCCGCCTCGGCGAGCCGGAAGATGTCCAGCGCCGTGTCGAAGATCCGGGCGGCCCGGGCCCTGGCCCGTTCCGGGGAGTACCCCTCGATCTCGTCCGCCACCTGGATCAGTCCGCCGGCGTTGACCACGAAGTCGGGCGCGTACAGCACGCCCGCGTCGGACAGGACCTTGTCCATGCCCGGGTGGGCCAGCTGGTTGTTCGCCCCGCCGCAGACGATCTCCGCCCGCAGCGCGGGCACGACCTCGTCGGTGAGCACCCCGCCCAGCGCGCAGGGCGCGTAGATGTCGACCTCGGCCCGGAGAAGCTCGTCGGGGTCGGCCACCAGCTGGACGTCGGGATGGCGGGCGCCCAGCCGCCGCAGGGCGCCCGGATCGGTATCCCCGGCCAGAACGGTCGCCCCCTCCTCCACCAGGTGCCCCACGAGGCGCAGGCCGACCTTGCCGACCCCGCTGACGGCGACCCTGCGCCCGGCGAGCGAGGGTGTCCCCCATCGGTGCCGGGCGCAGGCGCGCATCCCCTCGAAGACGCCGTACGCGGTCAGGACCCCGGAGTCGCCCGAGCCGCCGTGCGCCGGCGAGCGGCCGGTGACCCAACGGGTCTCCCTGGCGACGGTGTCCATGTCCTCGACGTACGTCCCGACGTCGCAGGCCGTCACGTAGCGGCCGCCCAGCGAGGCGATGAAGCGCCCGTAGGCGCGCAGCAGCGCCTCGGTCTTGTCGCGGGCGGGGTCGCCCAGGATGACGGCCTTGCCGCCGCCGAGGTCCAGGCCCGCGCAGGCGGCCTTGTAGGCCATCGCGCGGGAGAGCGCGAGGGCGTCGGCCAGTGCGGACGCCTCGTCCGGATAGGCGTGGAACCGGGTGCCTCCCAGCGCCGGCCCCAGCGCGGTCGAGTAGATGGCGATCACGGCGCGCAGGCCACTGGCCCGATCGGAGCAGAACACCACCTGCTCGTGCTCCGCGCCGGCCTCGAACACCGACGAGACTCCCGTGGACGTGCCGACCACCGCTGACATGACCGAGCCTCCCTCCGGACGGCTCCGCGAGCCGACGGCCCGTGAGCCCTGTGCGCGGCGGGCTCCCGCCGGCCGCTGCGGCGAACATTACGGGCCCGGCCCGCGCGGCTCCTGTCGTGCGGGCCGCCGCCGTCCGGGCGGCCCTGACGGGCGCGGAGCCGGCCCGGGAGGGGGTCCGGCGGGGTTGCGGTGCGGCTGGCGCTACCGGGTCTCACCGGGGCGATCGCGCGGGTTGCCCGACCTCTCATCGCCGCCGGGCCCGCCGCGTCCGTGGTCCGTGCCAGGATCGGAGGCATGCCAGGATCCAGGGGCATGTCCGCACCTGTTCCGGCCCTCCACGGGGGGTCGGCGTCCGTGGCGATCCCGCTGCCGGCGGGCATCGCGGGTGACGCCGCCGTCGAGGCCGGTGTCTAGCGTGGCTGTCGTCTCACCCGCTGCCTACCTGCGGGTCTACGAGCCATTGGCCGCCTTCCCGCCCGCGGACCGCGTCCGTTGGCAGCGGTACGCGGCCTCGGGGCCGCCCTCGCGGCGCGCGGGCGCCCGGCGGGAGCGGGTCGTGGCGCTGGTGGCGGCCGTCCGGCCGTCGCTGGACGTCGCCGACGAGTCCGCCTTCGTCCAGTGGGCGGACGGCCTGATGTTCGTCTGCCCGTGGTCGACGCAGCTGCGGGTGTGGCAGGCGGCGATGGAGTTCCGCGGGCTGATGCCGGAGCGCGTCGCCGAGGCCTTCCTCCCGCGCCGGCTGGTGGACCCGGCGGAGACAGAGCTCGACCGGTGGAAGGCACGCCGGCCCGAGATCAAGGTCCATGTCCAGACCTGCACCTGGATGGTGCCGCCGACCTGGTTCGTACTGTTCGACCCAGCGGAGCGGGCGTTGGTCACCGGTGACAGCGCCGACCGTTCCATGGTCTACCGGACCACGATGAGCCTCGCTCGCCGCCGGGTCGGCCGCGCGGTGGAGGCGATGGAGACCCTCCGGGCGGCGAACACCGACGCCCCCGCGATCGAGGGCGTCGCCGAGCTGGCCCGTTGGCTGGGGTCCTTCCATCCGCAGAGCAGGGTCGAACTGGACTACGACGGGCTAGTTGACCTGCTGGACGACGACATGCTGCGGCGGGACACATCCGTCGAGGACATCGTCGAGGCGGTCAGCGCGTTACGCCGTGGGCGAACAGACCTTGCGGTCGAGGCGTACGAACGAGTGCTGATCAGGTGGAGACCCCTGCAGTCACGGGAATCTGCCAGTTGATCGGCGCCGCCTGTTAGCGCAGCGTTGCCCTCCGCTTCGGACGAGCTGTGACTAGTCAGCAGATGGTCCTGACGTGCCATGTCCGAAATGCCCCCGAAGGATGCCCGATCTGTATGGGACGGAGCGACGCTCTGTGACGGGAGGCCAACGCAATGACGACGAGAACGCCGGATGCCGAGCCGCTGCTGACGCCCGCCGAGGTGGCCACGATGTTTCGGGTGGACCCGAAGACCGTGACCCGGTGGGCCAAGGCCGGAAAGCTGACCTCGATCCGGACTCTGGGCGGTCACCGCCGGTACCGCGAGGCGGAGGTGCGTGCCCTGCTGAAGGGAGTTCCGAGCATCGGAAGTGACATCTGATAACTGCGCCGAACCGGCGCTGATGGCGGCGTCCTGGTAGGACCAGGCGTTCGGCGGCTGCCCGGCCGGGCGAACAACCCGACGGCCGGACCCGCCTGCTGAGCGGACGTCCCATATGCCTGAACTCTCCACCGCTCCGGGAGGGCGGTGGTGGTTCACGTGTCGAAACCGACGGGCGGCACCCATGCTGTCCGTCGGTTTCGTTCGTTCCAGCCCGCCTCGCGGGTGCGCACGCACCCGCGTCGCGGCCGGAACGGCGGCTTGGGAGGGCGGCTGGGGACGGCCGTCGCCATGTCGGCTCGGGGCGGCCTTCGCCGTGCCCCAACTCGGGGCGGCGTTCGTCATGCCGCGCGGGAGCTTGGGGCCATGCGCGATCTTGCGTGGTTCGGCGGCGCCCGTGAGGCTGTTCGCATGGTGGGAACAGCCGGCGGCCGGGCCGTGGGTCGACGTGGTCCGCGGGCCCGAATGCCGGGTGCCCTCCTGGCCTTTCTCACCGTGGTGCTGCTGGTGGCCCTGTGTCCGGCCTGCGGCGGCGGGGCCGGGGGACGTCCCGGAGCATCGGGGGCGGGCACCGGCGCGGCGGGAGGCGTCGGCGCGGCGGGCCCCGGCGGGGTGACGGCGACGGCCGTGCCGGTCGTGGCGACCACCGGCGGCGAGGTCCGCGGGGTGGCCGAGGGGCCGGTGCTCTCCTTCTACGGGCTTCCTTACGCGGCACCGCCGGTCGGTGCGCTGCGCTGGAGGGCGCCCGCCCCGGCGGCCCCGTGGAGCGGCGTGCGGGACGGCTCGGCGCGCGGCCATCCATGCCCGCAGGAGGGGCCACTGGCAGCCGGCGCCAGCGAGGACTGCCTGTTCGTGAACGTCACCATGCCGGCGGACGCGCCTCGGGCCACCGGGACGCCGCCGGCCGCGGGCGGCGGCGGTACTGGCGGTAGCGGTGCGGGGCTGCCGGTGCTGGTGTGGATCCACGGCGGCGGCTTTGTCACCGGATCGGCCAACGATGTGGACATGTCCGCGTTCGCGGCCGGCGGGCCCGCCGTGCTCGTGGGCGTCAACTACCGGCTTGGCGCGCTCGGCCAGCTCGCGCTGCCGGCACTGAACACCGAGTCGGGCGGCGACGCGGGCTCGTACTCCCTGGCGGACATCATCGCTGCGCTGCGCTGGGTGCG
This sequence comes from Parafrankia sp. BMG5.11, assembly GCF_004337455.1. Taxonomy (NCBI): domain Bacteria; kingdom Bacillati; phylum Actinomycetota; class Actinomycetes; order Frankiales; family Frankiaceae; genus Parafrankia; species Parafrankia sp. BMG5.11. Next base: position 342,286 of record NZ_SJXI01000044.1, read on the forward strand.
GGCGAACGCCGCCGCCTTCGGCGGGGACCAGGGGAACGTGGCGATCTTCGGAGAGTCCGCCGGTTCGGTGAACGTCTGCGGGCTGCTGGCAGCGCCGTCCGCGCGCGGGCTGTTCCAGCGGGCGGTCATGCAGAGCGGGCCGTGCCAGTGGTCGCTGCCGACCATGGCCACGGCCGAGGGCACGGGCCAGCAGTTCGCCGCCCGAATGGGCTGTACGGACCCCGCCGGGGTGCTCGACTGCCTGCGGGCGCGGCCGGTGGAGCAGATCGTCGCCGGCTCCGGGCAGGCGGACATCCTGACCGCTCCGACCTGGGCGCCGGTGGTCGGCAGCCGGACGCTGCCCCGCTTCCCGGTGGATGCCGTCGCCGCCGGCTCGGCGGCGGGGGTACCGGTCCTCCTCGGGACGGTGCGCGACGAGGGGCGGGCCTTCACCTCCAGCTACGACTCCGGTGGGGAGCTCACCGCCGAACGGTTCGCGCAGATCGTCCGGGCGGAGATCCCCGACCGGGCGGACGCTGTCCTCGCGGCCTACCCGCCGGGGGCCGTCCCCGCCCGCGAGCGGCTCGCGCAGGTGATCACCGACCGGGTCTTCGCCTGCCCGACCGCGCACTCCGCTGACCTGTTCAGCCAGCCCCGCGGCCAGCCCGGGTCGGGGGCTGTCGTGCCCGGGCGGGCGTTCATGTACGAGTTCGACGTCCCGGGTCTCGGCCCGGTGACCGACAGCGTGGCCACGGGAGCCACCCACGCCGGGGAACTGCCGTACCTGTTCCGCTCCGCCGCCTCGGACGCGCCGCACGCGGGGGCGACCGCCAGCGAGCGCGCGCTGTCCGCGGCGATGGTCGACTACTGGACACGGTTCGCCGCCACCGGTGATCCGAACACGCCTCCCGCCGAAGCCGTCGGTGTGGGATCCGGGGAGCGGGTGCTGCCGGGCTGGCCGCCCTGGCCGGGGGAACGGAACTCGACCGTTCCGGACCGGCTGGCCCTCGAGCCAGGCGTGCTGCTTGCACGGTCCGGCTACGCCGTGGCACACCACTGCGACCTCTGGGGCTGACCCGCGCCCCGGTGATTGTTGCCGTCTGGGCGATTCACGGGTTTGCGTGCGATCGCCCCGTAGCTGCTGACCTCGGCATCCGTGAGCTCCGCCGACCCGTCCTCCGGCTGCCAGCGATGGGCCGGGACCAACCCGGGCGCCACCAGCTCGAGGTCGCCGAGCAACGCGGTGATCTCGGCGCGGGACCGGGGCTGGAAGAGGATCCCGCGGTCCTGGTAGATCGTGGTGCCGAGCTCGGCGACCTCCGGGGCCACGAAATCCCCGGTCGCGTGGGTGATCGCCAGGTAGCTACCCGGAGCGAGAGCCCCGAGCAGCTCCTGGACGATGCCCGCCGGGTCCCGGTCGTCCGGCACGAAGTGCAGGATCGAGAACAGGGACAACGCGACGGGCTGGTCGAGGTCGAAGATGTCGCGCAGCTCGGCGGAACGGATGATCCTGCTGGGATCGAGCAGGTCCGCGTCCAGGTAGGCCGTCCGGCCCCGCGGGGTGCTCGTCAGCAGGGCGCGAGCGTGCGACAGCACGATCGGGTCGTTGTCCACGTACAGGACCCGAGCCGCGGGGGCGGCCGCCTGCGCCGTCTCGTGCAGGTTGGGGCTGGTCGGGATGCCCGTCCCGATGTCGAGGAACTGGCGTATCCCGGCGTCGCGGGCCAGGTGGCGGATCGCCCTCGTCATGAACGACCGGCCCTGTAACGCCGCCGTCCTGGTGGCCGGGTAGACGGCCATCAGGTCTTCGGCCGCTTCGCGGTCGGCGGGGAAGTTGTCCTTGCCGCCGAGGAAGTAGTCGTACATCCGGGCGGAATGTGGGACGTCGGTGCGCAGCTCGACCTGGGGCGCACTCCGGTGCGCCGGCCATTTCACCTCAGCGCGCGTGGCCTCGTCCATCCCCGCCTCCGGGCTGTCGCAGTCACCCCTGGCCGCCGTCGCCCAGGCGGGTGCTCTCCGCGGACCGCCCGCGACCAGCCGCTTCAGGACCGGTCGGCGGGGGGCGGGACGTCCGGAACCCGCTCGTCGATGAGCGCGCCGGTCGGGAGCCGTCCGGGCGAACACCACCAGAGCCGGTACCGGAGACCGCGCACCGTGCTGGTGTTGGCACGATGTGTGGAGGGCACTTGCCGCGATTATGTCGAACTCGGACAGTTCTCGCGCCCAATGTTTCATCGAGGGAATCCATGGACCGATTGATCCCGATCCGTCGGGCCGGATCTCGCCATGATCATCTGGTCCGACGGGTCGGTCCGCCCGACGGACCGACCCGGACGGGTGGATCGATCCCAGGTCGGCGGAGTGTCCCGGGCCCGAGCGGCCTCCGTCAGGTCGGGCGGGGCGCGCCCCGGTAGGTCCCGAACGACCAGCTGTTTCCCTCGGGGTCACGGGCGGCGAAGTCCCGTGATCCGTAGTCGGTGTCGTGCAGTTCCACGGTGATCTCCGCTCCCGCGGCCCGGGCGCGGGCGCACAGGGCGTCCGGCTCGGCTGTCACCACGTAGGCGCCGAAGCCGCCCGGCTGGAAGGCCCACGGATCGTCGGGGTTGTCACGGGTCGAGCCGAGCATGACACCACCGCCCTCCGGCCACGCGAGCTCGGCGTGGTCCACCCGGTCACCGGCTTCGCCGTGGTCGGCGGGGCCGTACGAGACGACCTCCTCGAAGCCGAACGCCTCGGTGAGGAAGGCGATCAGCGCCCGCGCGTCGCGGGCTCGCAGCGTCGGCCAGACCTGGGGCGGCGGTGCCTTGTCATCGTTCATGACTGGTTCGCGTCCTCTCCACGGCAGACTCTCCGCGGCCGATGGTCAGCGGACCCGGGACGGGTCCGGCCCGTCCAACGATCCGCCGAACCCAAGGCCCCCGGCTTGGACGTTTCGGAACTCCCCGGTGAGCCACCTCCGAAGGGCAACCGGTGCTTGTGGTGCACTGGTCACGGTTCGCCCTGAAACGAGTTGTGCCAGGGGTGTACGGGCCGGACGGCAGGGAGTGACCTGACCCGCGCGGGACCGTGGAGGAGACTGTGCCTTTCACGTTGAGTCATCCCGTCGCGGTGCTGCCGCTGCGGCGGCTCGGGCTGCCGATGAGTGCGATGGTGGCCGGGTCGATGGTTCCTGATGTGCCCGTGTTCCTCGGGTGGTCGGCGATGTACCACCTCAGCCACAGTCTGCTCGGTGTTGTGACCTTCGTTCCGCTGCTGTCGCTGGTCGCGTTGGGCGTCTGGTTCTGCCTGGCTCGCGATGCCCTGCTCGATCTGGCTCCGGATCCGGTCAGGCGGCGGCTGCCTCCCCGGGCACGGCCCACGGGACGTCAGTGGCTGCTGGCCCCGGTGGCCGCGGTCGTCGGAGGCCTGACGCACACCGGGTGGGACGCCTTCACGCACGAAGACCGGTGGGGTGTCCGTCATGTGGCCTGGCTGAGCGCCGACCACGGAGCCCTGCCCGGCTACAAGTGGCTTCAGTACGGCATGGGCGCGGCCGGGCTGGTCGTTGTCGCGGCGGCTGTCGTCGTCCACCTGCGGGCGCTGCCACGGGGACCGCGGCGGCCACGGCGGTACTCGGCGGAGGCGGCGGTTCTTCCGGCGGTGGTGGCCCTGGCAGCGGGGGTCGGCGCTGTCGTCGGCCTGGCGCAGGCGTCGAACGGGCTGCATGCCGTCGCCTTCCGCGGCGTCGTCACCGGTGTGATCGCGCTGGTGGCGGGCCTGTTCCTGGTCGCCGCCGGATGGCGGGCATCGGGCCGCACACTGGAGCAATGGCCATGCCAGCCGACACGTTCGCCGTGGTGGACGAGTACGTCCGCGCGGCGCCGGTGCCCGCGTTACGCCCGTACATCGCCTGGTACAGCGGCTACCGCCAGCGTGGGGTCGCACCTGCCCTGCACCGCGGCCTGCCCTCGCCGTACCTCACTCTGATCTTCACCCTGGACGAGCCGCTGATCGTTGTCGGCCACCCTGATCCGCATCAGGCGCCGGGCGGCTACGACACGCTGCTCGGCGGCCTGCACACCTCGCCGGCGTTGATCTCACACGACGGCGCCCAGTCGGGAGTGCAGGTCGCGCTGCGGCCGCTCGGGGCGAGGGCGCTCCTCGGCCTGCCCGCGGGTGAACTTGCCGACCAGGACCTTCCGGCGGATGCGGTCCTCGGCGACGTGTGTGCGGAGACGCGGGAGCGGATGCGGGCCGCCTCCGGCTGGGCGGAACTGTTCGCGGTGCTGGACGACATCCTGTGTCGGCGGGCCGCGTGCCGGACGTCGGCGGTCGCGCCGGAGATCGCCGAGGCATGGGCGATGTTGGAGCGTGCCCGGGGCTCCGTCTCGGTGGTGGACCTGGCGGCCGAGGTCGGATGGAGCGCACGTCACCTGCGGAGCCGGTTCAGGACCGAGATCGGCCTGACACCGAAGGCGGCGTCCCGGGTCATCCGGTTCGACCACGCCCGCCGTCTGCTCGCCCGGCGTGCCGTGGCCGGGGACACGGGGGAGCTCACCCTGGCGGACCTGGCGGCCGGTTGCGGATTCTTCGATCAGGCGCACCTGGCACGCGAGTTCCGCGCGCTGGCCGGGGTGCCGCCGAGCCGCTGGCTCGCGGAGGAGGCGGGCTACCCGCCGACCGGTCGGCGGGCGCGGGCCGAGAACACCGGGACGAAATAGGTCGGGCGGTCGGTGGCGGCGTCCACTTCGGCGAACGCCTTCTCCCAGCGTCCGACATCGTCGCTGTGGGCGTGCCCGGCGGCCGTCATCGCCGGTACGGCGGCCCAGGACGGTGGCCGCAGCCCCGGCGGCGGCTCGTTGACGTTGTACCAGCCCCGGTGGTGGACGTCGACGAGCCCGGCCGTGCGCAGTAGGGAGCCGAGCCGCAGCCCGACGGACAGGTCATTGCCGAGGGCCGTGTGGAAACGGTGGTACCGCTCATTGAGCTCGAGGACGTCGGTGACTGCCGGCGGGCCGCCGACGATCCGGAGCGCCGACGCGTCGATGTCGAGGAGGTACACCCAGCCGCCGGGCTTCACCAGCGTCGCGAGGTGGTCGACGATCGTCTGCTCGCGACCGCCGTTGTGGGCGAGGACATGGCGCATCATCACCGTGTCGTAGCTGGCGGCCGGGAGTCCGCTGGCATCCGCGGAGCCCTCGGTGATCGAGATGTTGTCGGCCTTCCCGGCCGCGACGACCTGCCCGGCCAGCGCCCGCGCGTCGGGGTCCCGGTCCACGGCGTCGACCTTCCCGGTCGGTCCGACCACGGCGGCCAGGGCGAGGGCGAGCGCGGCCGGTCCGCAGCCGACGTCCGCGACCCGCGCGCCGGGGACGATCCCGGCCGCGGTCCATTCGACGGACTCGTCCTGTTGCGCCACCGCCGCCATGAACTGGTAGCGAGCCAGCTCACTCGAATCAAGGGTCAGCACATAGGCGTTCTGGCCGCCTTCACCGTGATCGGTCACGGTGCGAAGCTAGTACGCGGGTCGGGACTTCGGGCCGCACAGTCGCCTGGCCGTCACGGCGGCCGCCCGCACCGGACAGGACGCCGTCCTGTCTCGCCCGACGGGCGGCCGCGCCGGCAGGCGCGGGTCAGGTCTCGCCGCGGGCCAGCAACGGCAGGTCGTGGGCGTAGTCGGCGACCGAGGTGCCCGTCAGGTAGGCGACCCGGGCGGTGCCGTCCGGGCTGAACGCGGTCACCTGCGCGCTGTGCGTCACGTTCACGGTGCCGTCGGCCTCGCGCACCGCCGGCTCGATCGCGACGTCCAGTGCGTCGGCGAACTCCTTGATGTGCGGCCAGGTGCCGGTCAGGCCGATGAAGGACGCGTCGAACTGGTCCAGCCAGCGGCGGATGACCGGCCCGGTGTCACGGTCCGGGTCGGTCGAGACGAACACGACCCGGATCCGGTCGCGGTCGGCCGCGGGGAGGCTCTCCAGCGCCGCGTCGAGGTCGGCCATGGTGGTCGGGCAGATGTCGGGGCAGTTCGTGAACCCGAAGAACACCAGCGTGACCCGGCCGGCGGTCGCCTGGTCCGTCCGCAGGTCGAACGGCGCCCCGGCGGTGTCGACCAGCGTCGTGGCGGGCTTCGCGACGGGGGCACCGAGAGACACACCGCGCACCCCGGCCGCCCCGCTGGCCTCGCTGAGATCGACCACGGCCGGGCCGGACGAGCCGTCGCCCCCGGAGCCGCAGGCCGCCCCGGTGAACAGCAGCACGGCCGCCGTCGCGGCGCACGCCAGGCCGGTGGACGTCCGCCCGCGCCGCCCGCGCTGTCGGTCCTGCCAGTCCCGTCGGTTCCGTCGAGGCTCCGGCCGCGGCGGGCCTGGCGGTTCAGACCCCTCGGGCGGCGCAGACCGCTCAGGCCGCTCAGGCCGCTCAGGCCGCAAGGCGGACCAGCTCCTCCGCCTGCTGCTGCCACCAGGCGCCGGCCTCGGGGTCGCCACGTCCGCATTCGCCGTCGCTGGCACCCGGGGTCTTGATCCAGAGGAACGCGTCGGCATGCGGTGAGCCCGTCTCGGTCGTGGGGGCGATGCCCAGGCCGCGTCCCGGCGGGTTGCACCACGGGTCCTGGAAGCCGTCGGCGGGGCCCTGGCCGTTGCGGGAGGTGTCCACCACGAAGTGGGTGCCACCGGTCAGAGCCGAGACGACCTCGCCGCGGGCGACCTCGCCCTCGGTCCGGTAGTAGTTCGACACGTTGACCGCGAAGCCGCGAGCGTTCTTCACCCCGGCCCGCAGGAGCCGCTCGGCGATCACCGGGGCGGCTCCCGCGGGCATCCAGCCGCAGTTCGCGCCGTCCAGGTAGACGCTGGTGTTGGGCAGCGCGCCGTAGACGCCGACCGCGTCGTTGAGCAGCGCGTAGCGCTCGGCCTGCTGGTCGGCGGGCAGGCTCTCCATCTGGCCGAGCGAGTCCGGCTCGAGGACGATGACCGCGCGGGCGTCGCCGATCGCGCCGGCGACCTGGCGGGTGAACGTCCGGTAGGCGTCGGCGTTCGGCAGGCCGCCGGCGGAGTGGCCGGCCGCCGCGTCGCGGTGCGGAATCGCGTAGATCATGAATGTCGCGGTCGTGCCGGTGTCACGGCTGGCGGACGCGCGCTTGTGGACCTCGCCGGGCACGTCCCGCAGCCAGTCGCCGACCGGGTAGGCGGTGGGGGTGTTGACCAGCGGCGCGAGGATCTGGGCACGGGCCGGGTTGCGCTGCGCCTCCTCGGCCGCCTGGCTGCCGTGGTCGACGAGGAAGGGCGCCGCCGGAGCCGGATCGGCGGGGGCGACGGACTCGGCGGGCCGCTGGGCGCCGGCCGGGTCGCCTGCCGGGCAGTGTGGTCCGACCGCCGTCAGCGGACCGGCGGGAACGTTCGGCGCGCCCGCGGTCACGGTGGGTGCCGCGGGGCCGGGGTCCGACCCCCCGCTGCAGGCGGCGAGGGCGAGTACCGCGACCGCCGTCGCCCCCGCGGCACAGGCCCGGCGCCGGAGGCGGGTACGACCTGGCCGGTCCCGAAGCCCGCGCCACCGCGGCTTCGGCCCGTTGCCGTCTTCCGCCCGGAGGCTCACCCGGCATCCCCCCTGCTCCCGTGATCCAGCCGGCCGGGCCAGACGATTGTGTTGTGCCGATTCAACCCGTCCCAGGCTAGTACTGACCGTCCGGCCGGCCCGAATGGTGGGGGTGGCGGCTCACTGGACCTGCACCCAGGTGGCGACGGACGGAATGTTCTCGCCGTTGTCGACGAAGAGCATGTACCAGTCGGGCGGGAGCAGGTTGCCGTTCTCGGGGACACTCACCGTCACCTTGCCGTTCGCCTGGCTCACCAGGGGGAGGGCCACCGAGCGCTGCTCGGTGTCGGTCACGTGCGTGTAGGCGCCCGGGCGGATCAGACGGACCTTGGACACCTCCTGAGAGACGCCCAGGTCGATCGTGGTACCACGGGTCACCGAGGTCGGCGCGGTCTGGATGACCGGCCGCTCACCCTGATACATGTAGGGCGGACTGTAGATCTCGATCTGGGTCTCGAAGAAGTTTTCGTCGCTCAGTGGATTCGAACCGAAAACCGCCACCCGGCCGTCGGGCATCAGCAGATAGCTCGAGTGGTAGTCCCGGCCGACGAGCGGGTCGGCGGCCGGGGTGAAGGTGTTCGTGTCCGGGTGGTAGATCTCCGCCGTCTGGGTGTCCTTCTGGCGGTAGGCGGTGGAGCCGCCGGAGACGAGCACGGTGTCGTCCGGCAGGACGACGACGCCCGGATAGCGCTTCGCGACGGTGGTGTCCGGTCCCTGGACGTAATGGGGATTCGGCTCGTCCAGGTCGACGACGGCGGTGCGGGCGGTGGCCACCTGGGTGTCGCCGACGCCGCCGCCGGCGACGAACATCACCCGCTGTTCCTGGGCCGGCGGCAGCAGCACCGTTCCGGCGGTCTCGTTGATCTCCGGATCGGGCAGGCCAGGAATCTCCTGGAACGTACCGTCCGCGAGGCTCCAGAGACCGGGGTGGCGGGCTTCCAGCGAGGTCGGTCCGTAACCGGCGTTCGCTCCGGAGAAGAACAGCCGGCCGTCCCCGGCGAGCAGCAGCGACGGGTAGGTCGGGAACTCCTTGACCAGCCCCTCGTTGTGGTTCCACGTGCGGCTCGCCTGGTCGAACCACTCCGTGTTGCCCGGGTCGATGTCGCCCTTCTCGTTCAGGCCGGAGACCGCGACCACCTGGCCGCTGGCCAGCGTGACCAGCGTCGGGTACCACCTGGCGAATTGCAGGTCGCCCGTCTTCTCGTACCGCTCCGTCTGCGGATTGAACGTGTAGCTGTCCTTCAGCCCCTGGTACTCCTGCTTCTTGCCGTCCGGCGAGTCCTGGGCGAGGACCTCGTACTTCTTCGTGCCGCCGGCGATGAGCAGCTCACCGCTCGGGAGAAACGCCTGGCCGGCGCAGAAGACGTCCCACGGCGTGTACACCTGCTCGAAGGTGTTGGCGATCGGATCCCACAGCAGGGTCTCGAAGCGCTTCGCGTCGAAGCTGGCCTGGTCGTTTCCCGATCCGGCCAGCAGCAGAATCTTCCCGGTGCGCAGCAGTGCCGCGTGGATGGAGCGCGAGCCGGGGTCTGCGACGATGTCCCAACGGCCGTGCTGACGCATGTAGTCCGGCTGGTGCGAGCGCCAGGTGTCGTATTTGTCGGTCGCCCAGGCGCTGAGGAACGGGCCGTTCCCGGCCACGATGACAATGGCTAGGCAGCAGACCTGGACCACTCGCCACCGACGCGGCCCGCTGATTATTTTCATCGTCCCATCAGATTCTCGTCATGGCCATCAGCCGATCTCTTCCAACAGGCCGTCGAGTGACACCCGCCGGCGGCGGGGATGCAGGGTCATCGTGACGTCCTCGGTGTAGTGCGGAACGCCGGCGGGGGAGCGGCCCTCCCGGGCGAGCGCCGCCCGCCGGGCGGCGAGGACCTCCTCCGGCGACCCCTGCCGGGAACGGAGAGTCACGACGGTGTCCTGATCGACGTCGTCGGGGTCAGCCGAGTCACGGCGCAGCCCGGCGGCGGCCAGGACGGCGCCGACGACCGGCCGGGACGTCCGGACCGTGTCCTCAGGAGTGCCGGTGCCGGTGCCGGGGCTGTTGGCGTCGGCGGCGGCGACGATGGCCGCGATCCGCGGCTTCTCCGTGCGCACGGTGTCGTCGCTGAACCAGCCCGGGTCCCGCGGCCGCGACTGTTCGGCATCCCCGCCGCCCGCCGCGCCGCCGCGGGCGCCGACGGGCTCGAGGCCGGTCAGCGTCGGATCGTCGCGCTCCCCCCCGGCCCGCCCGGCGCCGGCGTGCTCCGGGGAGCCTGCCGGCCTGGCACGCCGCCGCCCGGGTGCGGCGGGACGTCCCGGCTGGGCCCGGCGTGGCTGGGCGGGCCGGGGCTGGTTCGGGCGCGCCGGCCGTACCGGGTGCGGCTGCGTGAGCGGCGGCGCCGGCGGGGGGACGGGCGGAACCGTCCGCTCGGTGCCGGGTGCCTCCGGGAGCGGCGTGCCGACGGTCGCCGGGTCGACGTCGGACGGCCTGGCACCGAATCCCTTCCCGCCGGGTCCCCTTCCGCCGGGCCCGTTCCCACTGGCGCTCCCTGCGCCGATCGCCCCCATGACGGTCGTGTCCGCGGCGCTCGGGTCGAGGGTGGACGTCTCGACCGTGGCCGGGTCGACGCCGCCGCGACCGGCGGGGGTGCGGTCGGCGCGGCGCTGGGCGCCGGGGCGCGCGTCGGCCGGTGCGCGGTCGCCGGTGCGCTGCGGCGGGATGTGGGCGGCCGGCAACGGGTTGGGAGCGACCGCCCGCCGCGGGGCCAGGATCGGCTCGATCAGCCACAGCCCGATGGGAATCAGGCAGGTGATGATCGACAGTGAGGCCCAGACCATGTTCGCCGGGTACAGGTGACCGAAGACCGCGGCTCCGGCCACGGATCCGCCCGAGACCGCCGCCCAGAACAGGTGCTTGCGGAAGGTCATCAGGCGGTCCGGGCTGGCCGCGTTCCCCTTGGGGGTGACCACGAAGCCGAGCTTGCGGCGGGTGAGCGCGCCGACGAAGGCCGTCGAGTAGAAGGGCGTGCACAGCACGGACACGAAGATCCCGCTCATGCCCGCGCTGCCCTTCTCCTCGTGCGGGCTGATGTTGAACCGCCGCAGCCAGAAGTAGAGCAGCATCCGCGCGACGAACACGTCGACGTAGAGCGCCAGCCAGAACGAGACGTTGACGAGGACGCCGGTCGAGCCGAGCGCCATGTAGAGCACGGTGAGCAGGTTGCCGACGATCCAGGTGATCGCGACGGTGGGGTAGTGCACCATCAGCGTCAGGTAGTGCAGGCGCGGTCCCCAGCTCAGCGCCTTCAGTCGCCGCGGGGCCTCGGTGACCATCACCTCGTTGGCGCCCCGCGCCCACCGCAGCTGCTGGCTGAAGAAGTCCGTCCAGTTCGCCGGGCCCTCGCCCACGGCGACCACGTCCGGGGTGTAGACCGACGTCCAGCGGTGCCCGGTGACCTCGTTGAACGAGCCGTGCACGGCGAAGGATGTCGCCAGGTCCTCGGTGATCGAGTCCTGGAACCCGCCGATCTGTTCCCAGGTGGACACCCGGTAGGCGTGGTTGGTACCCACGAACATGCCGGCCGCGAAGCGGTTCGCGGCCCGCTGGATCACCGAGTGGAACATGTAGTTCTGGGCCTCGGCGCCCCGGGTCAGGTAGTGCCGGAAGTTCCCGTAGACCTGCGGGCCGACCACGAAGGCCACATTCGGGTCGCGGAAGTACCCGAGCATCCGGTCGGCGAAGTTCGGCAGCGGGATGTGATCCGGGTCGACGGAGAGCACGACGTCGTACTTGTGGCCGTTCGCGTCAAGCCACGAGTTGTGGTTGCCGTGCTTGGTCTTGGCACGGAACCGTCCCTTCGGCGTGTTCCATTTCTCGACGCCCTTGCGGGAGAAGTGGTGGACGCCGGTCTCCCGGCACATCGCCTTCACGGCCGGGTCGTTGCCCTCGTCGAGCAGCCAGACGTCGATCTGCTCGCTGTACTGAATGTTGCGGGCGGCGATCAGGGTGTCGCGGACGATGTCGACGGGTTCCTTGGACGGCACGATCGTTGTGGTGAACGCCACTCGAAGCCCCGGGGGCGGCAGCACCGGCACCGGGTCACGCATGATCACTGATGACCAGCACAGGATGATGGAGCTGAGCAGGCGGATGCCCTCGGTCACCACGATCAGCCAGAACATGATGTGGTTACCGACGGCCACCGCCGTCGGTATGTATTTCGTGCTGGGATAGTGCTGGGGCTGGAGAAGCCAGACGAAGAACAACGACGACAGGCCCAGTGTCGCGATGAGTAGCGGCATGACCTGCCAGAGCACACGACCTGCCATGATGCGCCGGTACTCGACGTGGTGCACCGCACCTTCGGCCGGGCGCGTCAACGGCCCGGCGAGCGTCGAGAAGGTCGCGTAGTCGTATGCCACTGCTGTCCCAAACGGTCGTCGCGGAGATGGTGCCGAACGGATCCTGGGTAAACCTGTGGAATTCGGCGCGGGACTCCGCGGTCAGGTCAGGATGTGTCGCGGTCGGGACTGCGGTCGGGGTCGCCTTCACGCTCCGAGCTGAGCTCGTGGTCGGGTGCGCGGCCCGCCGGAGGGGAAGCGGCGTCTGTGGGCCGGGATACGTCGCCGCCGGGTCGTGCGCTTCGCTCTAACACCAGCCGGGCGCATCCCGCGACCAGGATGACGGCTCCGGCCGCCAGAATGACCCAGAGACCGAACGCGCTTCCGTGGGTCGCCGTCGGATTCTCGGTCTGGAAGGTTCCGATTCGGAGCCGTTCGAGCTTGCGGGCCACCGGTTCAGCGGTCTGCAGCGCGGTGAGCGGAATGATGACCATCACCAGGCCGGCGACCGGGATCAGTCGGCGCAGCCAGATGTTCTCCTCGGCCGGTGGGATCAGGACGAGCAGAGTAACGACCACCCCGACCGCGAAGACAAGCTGCCCCGCCGGCGCGAGCTCCCAACCCGTCTGGTTCACGACGAGGAGATCGGCGCCCCGGTCGGCGAGGGTCGCGTGGGTCCAGGGACGGAACGACGCGAGTGCGGCGATCACACCGGCGAGCGAGCACACCGGTCCAGTCGCGGTGACGAGCCGGAAGCGGAGAGTTCTCGTCTCTGCTCCGCTCGGCCGCGGCCTCGCTGGTGAATCCGCCCCCATTGATGTATCCCGCCCTCGAGGAACACGAAGTGCTTGCCGTCAATCGGCCGTCATCGTACATACCTCCGCTGTGGGCCCTGGCTCGTGGTGCTTTACGGGCCATGATTGCGTGCCTCTCACGTAACGGTTCACCGTGCTGTGAGCGCAACCACGTCATTACAGTGACGTGAGTGTCGGGCTCTCGGGTTTTCTCTGCCACGAAGGCTCGAAGGTGGCGGACGGTCGCCCATCGGCCACACTGCTCGCGCACGCCGGAGCGTCAATTATTCGGCCGGAGTTGTTCGCGTGCGTGCTACTTGGCCTGCCTGGAGCGCGACGACGTCTGTGCGTAGCCAGCCGCCGCGCCTTCGTGGCCGTCCCGAATCAACGTGCGGCACCCGGTGAATCTCGACACCAACGAGGGTGCCCAAACGGTGGTCGGGATCACCGAGCCCGATCGACGCGCGGGTCGGGACGAACAGGAGAACGGCCCGCGCGGTGTCGTAGACGTCTACGACGGTGCAGTCGACGTCTACGACGGTGCCGCCGACGCGCACGGCGCAGCCCCGGCGCGTGCTCGTGTGCCACTCGTCACGGTGGGCCCCGGAACGAGTCGGGCGGCAGGGACGTCAAGGCACGAACTGTGGCACGGTTGGGCGCAGGGACGAGAGAAGAGGGACTGCCGTGCGAGAAGCAGTGATCGTGGAGGCGGTGCGCACGCCGATCGGGAAGCGCAACGGCTCCCTGGCGGGCGTGCACCCGGTGGAGCTGGGCGCCCTGGTGCTCAACGAGCTCGTCAACCGGACCGGGATCGATCCCGCGCTCGTCGACGACGTCCAGTGGGGGTGCGTGACCCAGCTCGGTGACCAGTCGAGCAACGTCGGCCGGTACACCGTCCTCGCCGCCGGCTGGCCCGAGAGTGTCCCCGGGGTCACCGTGAACCGGGCGTGCGGATCGAGCCAGCAGGCGCTCGACCACGCCGCGTTCGCCGTCATGTCCGGCCAGCAGGACCTCGTCGTGGCCGGCGGTGTCGAGTCGATGAGCCGCATCCCGATGGGTGCCACCCGGCAGATGGGCGAGCCCTACGGGCCGAGCGCCAAGGCACGCTACGACGGCACCGACTTCAACCAGATCGTCGGCGCCGAGCGGATCGCGCGGCGGTGGGGCTTCTCCCGCCAGCAGTTGGACGAGTTCTCCTCGCTGAGCCACGAGCGCGCGGCGGCGGCGATCGACGCCGGCGCCTTCGAGCAGCAGATCGTCGCCGTCCCGACCGAGTCCGGCCCGTTCACCGTCGACGAGGGCCTGCGGCGCGGCACGACGCCGGAGAAGCTCGCCGGGCTCAAGCCCGTCACCGGCGAGGACGGCCTGCTGCACGCCGGAAGCTCCTCGCAGATCTCCGACGGCGCCGCCGCGCTGCTCGTGACCACGCCCGAGAAGGCGCGCGAGCTGGGCCTGCGACCGATCGTGCGCTACCACAGCGGCGCGGTCGTCGGCTCCGACCCGTTGCTCGTCCTGAGCGGGCCGATCCCGGCGACGGAGAAGGTGCTCGCCCGGGCCGGGCTCTCCATCGGTGACATCGGCGCGTTCGAGGTCAACGAGGCGTTCGCCTCCGTCCCGCTGGCCTGGCTGGCGGACACCGGCGCCGACCCGAAGGTCCTCAACCCGCTGGGCGGCGCCATCGCGGTCGGGCATCCCCTGGGTGCCTCGGGCGCGATCCTGATGACCCGCCTCGCCCACCACATGCGCGACAACGGCATCCGGTACGGGCTGCAGACCATGTGCGAAGGCGGCGGCACCGCCAACGCCGCGGTTGTGGAACTCGTCACTGACTGACCAGCCGCTCCCGGAGGATCCCCGACCCCGATCCGCCGGAGTGAATCCCGTCGCCGAGGCGCTTTACCGGACCATCCGGCAGCGTCGGGACGTCCGCGGGCAGTTCACCGGGGAGCCGCTCGGGCCCGGTGTGCTGCGCCGTGTGCTGGCCGCGGCGCACGCGGCGCCCAGCGTCGGCCTCAGTCAGCCGTGGGACTTCATCCTCGTGGCGAACGCCGCGACGAAGGCGGCGCTGCACGCCCACGTCCAGCACGAGCGGCAGGTGTTCGCCGCCACGCTCAGCGGCGAGCGGGCGGAGCGCTTCGCGGAGATCAAGATCGACGGCGTGCTGGAGTCGACGCTCTCGCTGGCCGTCACCTACGACGCGTCCCGCGGCGCCCCGGCCGTCCTCGGCCGGCACGCCATCGCCGACGCCGGCCTGTACTCGGTGTGCCTGGCGATCGAGAACCTCTGGTTGGCGGCCACGGCGGAAGGGCTCGGCGTCGGATGGGTGTCCTTCTACCAGGAGGCTTTCGTCCGCGAGCTGCTCGGCCTGCCGGCGGGCCTGCGTCCGGTGGCCTGGCTCTGCCTCGGACCGGTGACCCATCTGGAGTCCACCCCCGACCTTGAGCGCCACGGCTGGGCCCACCGCCGCCCGCTGGACGCCGTCGTCCACCACGAGCGCTGGACGCCCTCCCCCACCGAAGCCGAGGCAACGGTCGGGAACGGAACCGGCCCCCCGGACTGACCGGAGCGCACGCCGCGACCGGAGCCGCCCCCGGAGCCGCCACCCCGGGGGCGGGGCCTGGGAAGGAGCCACCGACCCGCCACGCAACTCCGGGTGGGGTGGGGCTAGCGAGTGGGGAACCGGGCTGGGATTCGGGTCGGGGTCGTGCGCGGCTCGGGCACCGGCGGGTACGGGGGGCGGTAGATGGGGTCGATCTGCGTGGTGAGGTCGGTGCCGGCGGACCTGTTCGCCCAGGCGCGGGCGTTGCGGCGGTGGATCTCGTGCATCTGCGCCACGAACCGTTCCGGGTCGCGCACGGTCCGGTCGACCAGGCCCTGCAGCGTGGCCAGGGATGACCTGGTCTCCGGGTCGAGGTCGTCGAGGTGGAACGGCCGGCCCTGCTCCAGGGCGCGGACGGGCGGGCAGTGGCGGAAGCAGGCGCGCAGGTCCGCGCCGAGGTGCTCGCGCAGGAACGCGACATCCGAGTCATCGGAGATCTTGTTGCCCACGGCCGACACGGTGATCTCGTAGTCCGCCGCGTACTCCCGGTACTGGTCGTGGACGGCGACCGCCTTCCGGGTCGGCTCGCAGACCAGGAATGTGTGGTCGAAGCGGGTGAACAGCCCGGACGCGAACGCGTCGGCCCCCGCCGTCATGTCGACGACGACGTACTCGCCGGCGCCGTCCACCAGGTGGTTCAGTAGCAGCTCGACCGCGCCGAGCTTCGAGTGGAAGCACGCGACGCCGAGGTCGTCCTCGGTGAACGCGCCGGTCGCGAGTAGCCGGACACCGTCGACGTCCACACCGAAACGCTCCCACAGCGGGTTGTCGTCACCCGTCCGCAGCAGCCGCGACCCGGGGCCGGGCGGTGTCGTCTTGACCATCATCCCGGCCGACGGGATGCGCGGGTTGCTGCCGCGCAGGTAGTCCTTGATCACGTCGAGGTGTTCACCCATCGGCGGCGCCGTGGCCTCCTCGCCGCCCGCTCCGCCGAGCGCCGCACCGAGGTGCTGGTTGATGTCGGCGTCGATGGCCAGGACGGGATGACCTCGCGCGGCGAGGTGGCGGCACAGCAGGGCCGAGAGCGTGGTCTTTCCACTCCCACCCTTACCGACAAAAGCGATCTTCATGGTGGCTGTCTCCGAGGTCGTGGCGGCGGTGCCGCGATCAGAGTGGCATCATAACCGTTATCGTTTTCGATAGCCTGGAGGCGGGCCGCCGGGTGACAACGCGGACGCGCCGGCACGCGGACGCGCCGTGAGGTACGGGTGTGGGGAGTGCCCGGCTCGCTCCCGGGCCGATGGTCTGACCCGTGCCGGTGACCCCGGTGCCGCGCGGCTGTCCCGCGCGCGGCTGCCCTCCACATGGCTGCCCTGCGTGTGGGCTGCCCCGCGCGGGCGCCGCGGGATACCGCTGATGAAAGCGTTATCCTCGGGAAGATCCCGCGATGTTTCGGCGTGGCGAATTTGTTCAATTTCTTTTTCGGTAAACGGAAAGTTTTCTTCGTTACCTGTCGTTTACCGGGCGAAGCGTCGCTGTGACATGCGCCCGCCAATAATCTATGCGGGTTCGCCGGAATTCGGCCTACTCCGGTCGGCGCGCGGCCGAGAAAAGCGGGCTGTCGGGCGCGGGTGCACCGCGGTCGGCGGCCGCCGTCCTGTTCGGCTGATTGGAGAGGATATCATCATGCCATTCGTGATCACCTCCGCGTGCATCGATGTCAAGGACGGCGCGTGCCTGGGTGGCGGATGCCCGGCCGACTGCATCTACGAGGGAAACCGCAAGATGTACATAAACCCCGATGAATGCACCGAGTGCGGGGCGTGTGCGGTCGCCTGCCCGGTCGGGGCGGCGATGATCGACGAGATGGTCCCGGACGAGGAGCAGGATTTCATCAAGAGCGAGGAGCTGTTCTTCTCCGAGGTCCTGCCCGGCCGGGACGAGCCGCTCGGCGAGCCGGGTGGTGCCGCTGAGGTCGGCAAGATCAATGCTGACTCGGAATTCGTCGCCGTGTACAAGAAGTAGGTATCGCGGCGGGTGGAGGGGCACCTCGCCACGAGGCCACGCCGGCGGATGATCGCTGCCGGCCTCCAGACAGATGCGCCTGGTCCGCTCCCTGGTCGATACTCCGACCAGGGAGAAGCAGCGCCGTGAAGCCGTGCTTGCGATGCCCGTCCGTGGCCGAGGGGCGGCGTGCCACCACGGTGAGCGGACGCCGCAGCGATCGTCTGGGGGATCATTGGTGGAACGGTCACGCCGGTCGGGGCGGTCGTGGTGAGACCGCCCAGCCAGGACGCGCTCTGGGAGGCCGTCACCAGCCGCAACGAGGGCATTCTTGCCACGATCGGCGAGACCGGGCTGCCCCACCTCTCGAACGTCTACTACGTTGCCGACGCCGAGCGCCGGCTGGTCCGTGTCTCGACGACGGGCGTCCGGGCCAAGGGCCGCAACCTGCTCCGCGACCCCAGGGCCGTGCTGCACGTGCCCGGCGGCGACTTCTTCAATTTCGCCGTCGCGGAGGGCGAGGTCACGCTGGCGATCCCGAGCGCGCCGGGCGACGAGGCGACGGACGAGCTGTACGCCGTGCACTCGGTCTTCAACGGGGCGGCGGAGCGGCCGGCGTTCGACCACCAGATGCTCGAGGCAAGCCGCATGGTCATGCGGCTTGAGGTGAACCGCCTGTACGGCCTGCTGCACCGGGCCTGACGGGCCCGCCTCGTGGACGACTGGCAGGTCGGGGAAACGCCGGGAAGTGGAGGAACGCCCGTGGACGACTTCGCGGTGAGCTTCGAGGTGAGCAAGGACGTCGAGGCCATCAAGCAGTTGAAGGCCCGTTACTTCCGGCTGCTCGACACGAAGGACTGGGACGGCCTGCGCGGGCTCTTCACCGACGACCTGGTGGTCGACACCACCGGGTCGGGTGGCGGGGTGATCGCCGGTGCCGACGCGTTCGTGGGATTCGTCAGCTCCCACCTCGCGGAGGCGGTCACCGTCCACCACGGACACACCCCGGAGATCACGCTGACCTCACCGTCGGAGGCCACCGGCATCTGGGCCATGGAGGACCGGATCTGGTTCGCGAACGGCCACGCGATGACCGGTTTCGGTCACTACCACGAGACCTACGCGAAGACTGACGGCTCCTGGCGGATCGCCTCCTCGGCGCTGACCCGCCTCCGCGTCGACATGACCGGACCTGCCACCGCCTGACGGAAATCGACCCCCCCGCGAACGCGGGTCGTGGTATTTCCGTCGGCAGGGTCAGGGATAACGGGGCAGGTCAACCTACGGTGCCGGTCGGGCCGCCTCGGACCAGCCCCGGTCGCGCAACGCCTCCCAGGCGATGCGGACATGGGCGCTGGTGAACATCCTGTCCTTACGAGGGCTCCGCTCCCGGACGAGCCGGCCGCCCGGTCGCGGTCAGGTCGGGTCGATGTGACGGGTGAGGAGTGTGCGGGCGTCGCGGGCTACGCCGATCATGCCGCGCCGTGCGGCGCGGTCGGCGACATCGCGCAGGTCGTCGAGGTCCACGGGGTCGCCGGCGAGCGCGGCGAGCTCCGCGGCGAACAGGCGGCAGCGCAGCAGCGCGCCGACGCCCTGCGCGCGGGTGGCGACCTCCACGGCGGTCCGCAGATGCTCGCGCGCGCCCGGGAGGTCGCCGCCCAGTGCGGCCAGCCGGGCGAGGGCCAGCGCGACCGTACCGACGTAGCCGCACTGGCCGATGTTCGCGACGCAGTGCGCGACGGGCGTGAGCCGTGCCATCAGTGTGCTGACCTGTGAGCGCAGGCCGAGGTCGGCGACCGCGTGGGCGAGCATCGTCAGCCGCGAGTGGGTGGTCCAGGTGACCGGCTCGACCTGCGCGATCTCCGCGATCAGCAGCTTGTCGGCATCAGGCTCGCCGCGGGCGACCGCGGTCAGCGCCGGCGCCCACGGGACGAACGGGCTGATCGGCACCGGCTCGTCCGGCTCGTCCGGCTCGTCCAGCCGGCCCTGCTCCCAGCACAGAGCGAGCAGCGCGAGGTGGTACACGCCGCTCTCGTAGAGCTCGGTCTCCCGGTGCAGGGCGAAGGCGTGGTGGTAGATCTCCTCCGCCGTGGAGAGGTCGTCGTCCCGCCACAGCGCCAGTGAGCCCTGCGCCCAGCGGAACTGCACCCGGCTGGCCGGCAGCCGCAGCAGGTCGCTGCCGAGCGCGCCGAGCCGGACGTGCTCGGCGGACCCCGGGTCGCCCAGCTCCGTCTTCGCCAGGTAGAGCAGCCCGTGCGCGATCACCTCGTCGATCTGCGCGCTGGCGTGCGGGACGGTGGCCAGCCGGTTGAGCAGCTCGACGGACTCGGCGGCCCGCTCCGCGATCCCGGAGAACACCAGTGCCCGACTGAGTAACGCGTCGGCCAACGCCTCGTCGTCACCGATGCGTTCGGCCAGCTCGATCGCCCGGCGGCTGAGCAGGTCGGGGACGGAGCCGTCCGGGTCGTAGGCGCTGCCGACGGCGAGCGCGGCCAGCACCCGGACGTGCGCGGCGGGGTCGGCGGCGACGAGGGTCTCCAGGCCGGCGAGGCGCGCCAGCAGTGGTGCCGGGTCGTCGCCGTAGACGGCCCAGGGCCAGGATCCGCTGGTCCGTAGCAGCGCGGCGGCCAGCCGGCCGGCCGAGTCGAGCCGCCCGCGGCGCACCGCGTCGAGCAGGCCGGCGTCGACGACGTCGAGCACCGTCTGGCCCCGCCCGGCGCGGGCGAGCGCGCTGACCCGCGCGACGAGCACCTCGTCCCGGTCGATGTCGAGATCACCGGCGCTCCGGTCGAGGACTTCCAGCGCCTGGCCCCACCAGTGCGCGGCGGCTTCCGACTGCCAGCGGCGCTCCGCGTCGAGGGCGGCGGCGCGGCAGGCGTCGAACACGTCGGCGGACTCGGCCAGCGGCCAGGCGGCGGCGAGATGCGCGGCCCGGCGGGAGAGCGCCTCGCCACCACCGGAGCCGCCCCCGGCGGAGCCGCTGCCGGAGCCGCCGCCGGAGCCTCCGCTGCCTGGGCCGCCGTCCACCGGGCCGAGGGCCTCGGCCACCCGCAGGTGCAGCCGCTGGCGGCGCAGGCTGGAGATCCCGGCGACGACCTCGTCGCGCAGCAGCGCGTGCGCGAACATGTACCGCCCGGTGCCGGCGGCCTGGACGATCACATGTTCGTCCGAGGCCTCGTCCAGCAGGTCGGCGAGCTCGTCGCGATCGAGCCGGGTCACCTTGCCGAGCAGGTCGATGTCCAGGACGTCGCCGATGACGGCGGCGGCGCGCAGCACCTGGAGCACCGCCGGATCGAGGACGGCGAGCCGCTGCCCGAGCACCGAGCGCACGGCGACGGGTACCTTTCCGCCGGCGCGGTCCTCGGCGGGCAGGCGGGCGTACTCGCAGACGAAGAACGGGTTCCCGCTGGTCCGGTCGGCCAGCTCGGCGGCCTCGGCGTCGTCGATGGCCTGGCCGCTGATCCGGTTGACCAGCTCCGACACCTCGCCCTCGGTCAGCGGTGGGACGGCCAGCCGCCGTGATCCGTGCCGGCGGGCCGCGGCGGCGAGCAGCCGGTCGAGCTCGGGGCGGCCGGTGACGTCCCTGGCGGTCACGACGAGGGCCAGCCCGGGGCACGCCCCGGCGTCGGCGAGGTGGGTGAGTAGCCGCAGGCTCGCGGTGTCCGCCCAGTGGACGTCCTCGGCCACCACCAGCAGCGGACGGGTCCGCACGGCCTCGGAGAGTGCGTCGAGCACCCGGCCGTAGACGACGAACCGGGCCGCGTCCGCGTCGGCGCCGCTCGGCGGGGTCAGCAGATCGTCGGGGTCGGCGCCGAGGTCACGCAGCAGTTGGCGCACCGGCCACCAGGGCGGGACGGCGTCGTCGTCGGGGCACCCCGTCCGCGAGACCGCCCCGCCGGCCCGGTGCCAGCCGGCGGCGGCCTCCTCGGCGAGCCGGCTCTTGCCGATGCCCGCGGGGCCGGTGAGAACCACCCAGCGGACGGGCCCGGTCATCGCCTCGGACAGCACCGAGTCGAGCACGGCGATCTCGCGCACCCGGCCGACGAGTTCCCCGTACCGGACTCCCGGCGTTCCCTCGCCTTCGGACGCCCCGCTGCCGGCCATGGTGGTCGGGGCGGCGGGGCGGGCCGCGCCGACGGCGATCGGGTTGACGGCGATCGGGTTGGCGGGGTTGGCCGCGGCGGCGGTGTTGGCTGGGCCGGTGGAAGTGTTGGCTGGGCCGGTGGGAGCTGCCGGGGTGGTGGGAGTGGCTCGGCCGGCGGTGCGGGGGGAGGCTGGCCAGGAATCCAGCGCCGGGTCTTGGCGCAGGATGGCGCCCTGCAGGTCGCGCAGCGCCGGGCTGGCCTCCAGGCCGAGCTCGTCGGCCAGCCGCCGGGCGTGGTCGCGGAAGGCGTCGAGAGCCTCGGCCGCGCGCCCCGCCCGGTAGAGCACGATCATGTGCAGGTGGCAGGCGCGTTCCGCCAGCGGGGCGTCGTGCACCAGCTGGCGGGAGCGCAGCACCGCGGCGGTGATCCGCCCGGAGCCGAGCAGGCCGACGACCGCGCTCCGCTCGCACTGCGCCCACCGCTCGTCGACCGCGTTCGCCACGCCGCGCACCCACGGCTCGTCGCCGAACTCGGCGAGCAGCGGGCCCCGGCGCAGCGTCGCCGCCCGGTCGGCGGCCGCCACCGCGTCCGGCCAGTCCCCGGCGTCGGCGGCGGCCTGGGCCTGGTCGCACTCCCGCTCGAACAGCCGCAGGTCCAGGTCGTCCGGGGGGACGTCCGCCAGATAGCCCGGGGTGCGGCGGACGATCGGTGAGGTGGCCCGCTCGTCGTCGCGCAGCAGCCGCCGCAGGTTGGAGATGTGCGCGTGCAGGCTGGAGAGCATGCTCGGCGGATGCTCGTCGCCCCACACGGCGCCGGCCAGGCGGTCGACGGAGACCACCCGGCCGGCGTCGAGGAGCAGGGCGGCCAGCACCGCCCGCTGCTTGGGGCCGCCGAGCTGGACCGGCCGGCCGTCCCGGACGACCTCGATCGACCCGAACAGGCGGTAGTACGGCACGCCCCTCATGATGCCGTCTTCGCGGTACTGGCTCGCGGGATGCGGGATCAGGACCGCGCCCGCGACTGCACCAGACCGGCGGCGGCCCGCACCGGGTGTGAGGCGGCCATCCGCGCGCGCGGGTCGTAGCTGGCGGTGAGCGTGGCGAGGCGGGCCAGCGCGGCCATGTCGTACTTGAGCGCGACGAGCACCGGGTCCGTGGTCGAGCCGAAGTTCGGCGCGGAGATTCCACCGGACCACGGCTGCACCGCGTCCATCACCGCGGCGGCGTGCCCGGCTGTGGCCTCGACGATCGGCGGGGCGGCGATGCCGATGGTCAGCAAGGAGTAAGCCGCTTCCCGGTGGCAGACGGCGCTCGACTCCCGGGGCTCGCGGGCCAGCGCGCCGCCGAGCAGCCGCAGCTCGACGAACACCTGCGGGCAGTCGGCGGCCGGCCCGGTCAGCGCGAGCAGGGTGCGCACCGCGGCGTCCGGCAGCTCCCGCAGCAGCACCGACCGCTCGTGGACGGGCATCGGGTCGACCGGGTCGGCGTGGATCATCCCGAGCGCGGTGAACGGCATGACGCCGAGCCCGCCGAAGATCGCCGGCGCGAGGCCGCGGATCGGGTCGATCGCCCGCTCGCCGTCGGCCGGGTCCCCGACCCAGGCGTAGCGGACCGCGACGGTGCACCGGCCCGCCAGCGGCGGGGGCACCGCCGGCATCGCCGGCAGCCGCATGATCGCGATGGACGTCGACGCCTGCTCCGGCAGCCCCGCCGACCACGTCTTCCACGCCGACAGGACCCGGTCGGCGTCCGCGCCGTCGAAGTAGAGGCAGCCGCCGTAGATCCGGTCGACGTCCAGCAGTTCGAACTCGACGGCGGTGACCACGCCGAGCGCGCCCTTCCCGCCGCGCAGCGCCCAGAACAGCGCCGCGTTCTCCGTGGCGGTGGCCCGGCGCGGCTCGCCGTCCCCGGTGACGACGTCGAAGGCGGTGACGAGATCGCTTCCGAAGCCGAAGGTCCGCGCGACCGGCGACAGGCCGCCGCCGGTCAGGTACCCGACGACGCCGACGTGCGGCGCGGATCCGGCGAGCGCGCCGAGTCCGTGCTCGGCGGCGGCGTCGAGCACCCGCTGCCAGCGCACCCCGGCGCCGACCCGGGCCCGGCGGGTGGCCGGGTCGATGGTGACCTCGTCGAGGCGACCGGTGTGGACGAGCAGGCTCGGCCGGGTGTGGGCGAGGGCGCCGTGGCCGGTGGACTGGACGATGACGTCCAGGTCGTGGGCGTCGGCGAAGCGGACGGCGGTGACGACGTCGGTCGCGTCGGCGACCGCGACCACGGCCACCGGGGAGACGGCGACGGCGACGTTCCACGGGGTGGCGGCCGCGGCGTAGGCGGCGGTGCCGGGCAGCAGGACATCACCGCTGATCTTGCCGGCGAGGTCGGCCAGCGGCAGCTGCAGGGACGAGGAGTCGGGCGTGAAGGACATGACGGCTCCGTCTGGTCGAGCGGTGTCGAACGGGACGGGATGAGCGTGCGGTCCACCGCTTGGACCCCACTTGTCGTTCGCCGCCGCCCGCTTGCGCCCCGCCGCCGTGCCACTTGGACGCCGCCGCCGTGCCGCTTGGGCCCCGTGGCCGTGCGGCTTGGACGCCTGGTCGCGCCGCCCGGAGGCGCCCGGAAAAGCGAGCAGGCACCGCGCTCGGAACGCGCGGCAGCGATGAGGCCGAGCGCTTCTCCAGCGGCCCGGACCGCCCCCGGGTCTTACGATGGCCGGGTGAGTCCGACCGCCGCGCGAGACGTCGTCGTCGACCGTGCCGCCCTGTTGGACTTCATCCGTCCCCGGCACCGCGGCATCCTCATGACCACCCGCCGGGACGGCAGACCGCAGGCGTCACCGGTGACGATGGGCGTGTCCGGATCCGGCGACGTCGTGATCGCGACCTACCCGGAGCGGGCCAAGGTCCGCAACGCCCGCCGTGACGAGCGCGCCTCCCTCCTCGTGCTGTCGGACGAGTTCAACGGGGAGTGGGCGCAGGTGGACGGCACGATCACCGTCGTCGACCAGCCGGCGGCCGTCGAGGAGCTCGTCGACTACTACCGCAGCATCAGCGGCGAGCATCCCGACTGGGACGAGTACCGCCAGGCGATGGTCCGGCAGGGCAAGGTGCTGCTGCGGCTGCGCGTCGACGGCTGGAGCCCGATCAGCCGCGGCGGTTTCCCGGCCCGCCTGCTCCAGGGGGCCGACCAGCCGAGTCCGTCGAGCCCGGGCGGCGCCTGACCGCGACCGGGCGTCCTGGCGTCTGACCGCGGCCCCGGCGTTCCGGCGCCTCCCGCCCGCCGCGGTTCACGGCTTCGCACTGTTCCTGGAAGCTCGCGGTCCGTGGCTGTTCGCTGTCCAACGTGGCTCACGGCTCACGGCTCACGGCTCGCAGCCGCTGCCCGCTGTCCGTCACGTTCCCGCCCTCGGCTCCGCCGGACGCCTGAGGTCTGGATCTCGGCGCGCCGCCGGCGGTGCCCCCCAGCTGGACTCGGGCGGGCGCTGCGACCCGTCCCGGGACAAGCCATCCAGGCAATATTGACGTCGATATCAATAAGTGGTAATTTCGCCTCAGGTCAGTGATGACGTAAGGGGGTAGTCGTACGTCCCGGCCCCATGCCGTGCCGGGGGAGTCGTGCGGCTGTCTCGTGGCATTCGGCTGGAGTGGTTCGGCCAGCCAGTACGGAGGAATACGTGCCCGCGACCAAAGTCGACTTTCCCGTCTTCGACGCCGACAACCACATGTACGAGACACCCGACGCGTTCACGAAGTTCCTCCCCGAGGAATACGCCGGCCTGATCAAGTATGTGCAGGTCAACGGGCGTGACAAGATCGCGGTCAGGGGTGTGATCTCCGAGTACATCCCGAACCCGACCTTCAGCGTCGTCGCGCGGCCGGGCGCCTGGGAGGACTACTTCAAGAACGGCAACCCGGACGGGAAGTCGACCCGGGAGCTGATGGGCAAGCCGATCCGCTCCCCGGAGGCCTTCTTCTCCCCGGAGCCCCGCCTCGCCCTGATGGACGAGCTGAACATCGACCGGGCACTCATGTGGCCGACGCTGGCGAGCCTGCTCGAGGACCGGCTCCGCATGGACCCGAAGGCCACGCACGTGGTCGTCCACGCGCTGAACCAGTGGATGCACGAGCACTGGAGCTTCAACTACGAGGACCGCATCTTCGCCACGCCGGTCATCACGCTGCCGATCGTGAGCGAGGCCATCAAGGAACTCGAGTGGATTCTCGAGCGCGGTGCGAAGATCATCCTCATCCGGCCGGCTCCCGTGCCCGGCTACGAGGGTTTCCGGTCGTTCGCGCTGCCCGAGTTCGACCCGTTCTGGCAGAAGGTCGTCGAGGCGGACATCACCGTCGGCCTGCATTCCTCGGACGACGGCCTGACCCGCTACTACAACATGTGGGAGGGCCGGCAGGACGGTGAGCACCTCCCGTTCGCCTCGCCGTCCGCCTTCCTCGACATCATGCACCTCCAGGGCCGGGGCATCTTCGACACCGTCGCCTCGCTGATCGGGCACGGACTCCTCACGCGGTTCCCGAGCCTGCGGATCCTGCCCGTCGAGAACGGCTCCGGGTGGGTGCGTCCCTTCGTCGAGGCCGTCGGCACCTCGTACGCGCACAGCCCGAAGCTGTACGACGAGGACCCGCTGAAGGTGCTCAAGCGCAACGTCTGGATCCACCCGTTCCACGAGGAGAACCCGCGCGGCCTCATCGATCTCCTGGGCGTCGACCGGGTCGTCTTCGGATCCGACTACCCGCACGCCGAGGGGATGTCCGACCCGGTCTCCTACGTGAACGAGCTCGAGGGCCTGCCCAAGGAGGACATCGCCCGAGTGATGGGCGGCAACCTCGCCGAGGCGCTGAAGCTGCCCTTCGCAGCCTGAGGGCGTCCCGCCTTTCGCGGGTCGCACCCTGACAGACCGGCCTGGCCGGCATCGCACGAGTGATCCGTGCGGTGCCGGCCAGGCCGCTTTCGTGTGTGGTGGAACCACGAGCGCCGTCCCGCGAATGATCGTCGTCGGCGGAGTCGGCGGAGTCGGCGGCAGCGGCGGTGTCGGTGTCGGCGCCGGATTGGTCGTGCGGCCGTCGGGACTGCTCCGGTCAGTACTGCACGTGCGTGATGGCGGCCGCCGGGTCGTGCAGGGCCGGCCCGTAGTGCTCGGCGAACAGCTTCGCGACGAGCTCACCGCGGCTGCCGACGCCCACCTTGGCGAAGACCGCCTTGAGATGGTCCCGCACGGTGTGCGGTGACAGGAACAGCTCGGCGGCGATCTCCTGGTTGGACAGGTCCCGGGCGACCGCCCGGGTGATCTCCTGCTCGCGCACGGTCAGGCAGTACGCCTCGACGATGATCGGCGCGATCTGCGCCGACTTCGCCGGCTCGATCGTCAGCGCGGTGGGGCCGGGCCGGCCGTTCGGCTGGCGCAGGCAGGACGCGTGAATCGAGATCCAGCGTCCGGAGACCGCCCGCAGCCGCGCGGCGGCGGGCCCGCGGTCGCGGCCCTCGTGGACGGCGGCGGCCCGGGCGACCACGGCCAGCACCGGCGTCATCGACACCGAGGGCAACGCCCAGGACGGGCCGGCGAGCTCGGCGAACAGCCGCTCGGCGTTCTCGTCGAGCGAGAGCAGCGTCCCCGACGTGTCGAACAGTGCGGTGCCCGGACCGCTGGCCGCGCCCGCGGCAGCGGGCCGCGTAGGCACGGCGGTGGTGAAGGCACGCAGCGCGGCCGCGATCACCGGCATGAGCGTGCGGACGAGCTCGACCTCGGTCGCGGTGAACGAGCCCCGGGCCCGGGCCCGGGCCCGGTCCCGGTCCCGGTACAGGTCGACGACGCCCCAGGTGTTCCCGCCCGACCGGAACGCGGCGCGCAGCTCGTCGCCGTAGCCCTGCGGGGCGATGAACTCCCGGTACCGGGCGCTGCGGGCGGGCTGGTCGTCCGTCGCCGTGTAAAGCGTCGCGACGCCCGATTCGGAACGGGCGAGATCACGGAAGAGCAGGACGTCCTCGACGAGGCATTCGCGTTCCCAGTACGACTCGCATCGGCTGTTCTCGATGTTCTCCACCCGGACCGGGCTGGTGGCAAGGACGGTCAGCGGGTCGGTGGCGAACCAGCCCGCCCCGTCGAAGGGCACCAGCCGGCGAAGCCGGTTCGAGACATCCTCGAACAGCCCTTCGCAGGTCTCGGCTTTCGTGCAGACATCCGCCAGGGATGACAGCTGGCTCTCGACTGTCGACGTCGACCCGCGCACTGTTTCCCCCGTTGGTCACGCGCACCGCCCGGACGCGTCCGCGTGGCAAGTGTGCGGTCGGCGGGCGCGGGGCGACAACCCCCCATCTGTAGGGGTCGGTGAAAGGCCGGCCATCGAACCGGGGGAGGTGCGCTCGCGGAGGTCCCGCGATTCGCGGGATGGGTCCGGTCGGTGAACGGCGGCAGGCTTCTCGATGACGGCGACCCCCACCGCGGGAGCACATCATGAAGCTCGGAATCGCCCTTCCCAATGCTGTCCCCGGCGCACCGGGAGACGCGGTGACGACCTGGGCGCGCCGCGCCGAGGAATGCGGATTCGACTCCGTCGCCGTCATCGACCGCGTCGTGTACGACAGCGTCGACCCGCTGGTCGCGCTGGCGATGGCCGCGGCGGTGACCAGCCGCGTCGAGCTCGTCACCAACGTCCTCATCGCCCCGCAGCACCGGACGGCGCTGCTCGCCAAGCAGGCCGCGAGCATCGACCGGGCCAGCGGCGGGCGGCTCACCCTCGGCGTCGGCGTCGGCGTGCGCGCGGACGACTTCGCCGCCTGCGAGATCCCGTTCCGCAGCCGGGGCGCCCGCCTGGACCGGCAGCTCGACGAGCTGCGCGGAATCTGGAACGGGGAGTGGGGCATCGGCCCCGCCCCGGCCCGGCCCGGCGGGCCCCGGCTGCTCATCGGCGGCGACGCGGCGCTGGCCGGCCCGCGCGCGGCCCGGCACGGCGGCGGCTGGACGATGATGGTCGGCACTCCCGACCAGTTCGCCGCCGGTGTGGACACCGTGCACCGCGCCTGGCGGGAGGCGGGCCGACCCGGGACGCCGCGCACCATGGCGGTCTTCTACGCCGCGCTCGGCGAGGCGGTCCCGAACTCGCCGCCGGCGCGATCGGCCACTACTACTCCTGGCTCGGCGCCGACCTCGCCGGCTGGATCGCCGGCACCGCCGCCACCGACGAGGACGCCGTCGCCCGCCGCGTCGAGGAGTTCACCGCCGCCGGCGCCGACGAGATCGTCATCGCCCCCTGCTCGGCCGAGATCTCCCAGCTCGAGCGGCTCGCCCGCGTCGCGCTGCGCACTCCCGCCGCCGTCTGATCACCACCCGCTCAGCTCCTGATCGTCTTCGTTCGCTTTTCGCTTTTCGCCTTTCGTCGTCCTTCGCGCTCCTGTCACTGGAGGAAATCTCATGACCATCGCGCCTCCCGCCGCCTCCGCACTCGACCTGCTCGCCACCGACCTCGACGGCAGCCTGCTGCGCCCCGGCGACACCGGCTGGGACGCCGCCCGGCAGGCCTGGCACCTCGCCGTCGACCAGCGCCCCACCGCGGTCGTCGTCGCAGCCTCCGTCCGAGACATCGTCATGGTGGTCAACATCGCCCGCATGCTCGGCCTGCGCGTCGCGGCCCAGTCGACCGGCCACAACGCCGGGCCGATGGGCGACCTGGCCGGCTCGATCCTGCTGCGGACGTCCGCCATGCGCGGCGTGCACATCGACGCCCGCGCGCGGCTCGCCCGGGTGGAGGCGGGCGCGCAGTGGGCGGACGTCACCACGGCGGCCGGTGAGCACGGCCTCGCCGCGCTCGCCGGATCGGCCCCGGACGTCGGCGTCGCCGGCTACACACTCGGCGGTGGACTCAGCTGGCTGGGCCGCTCACACGGGCTGGCCGCGAACAGCGTCGTCGCGATCGAGGTCGTCACCGCCGACGGCGCGCTCCGCCGGGTCGACCCCGAC
Organism: Parafrankia sp. BMG5.11; assembly: GCF_004337455.1. Taxonomy (NCBI): domain Bacteria; kingdom Bacillati; phylum Actinomycetota; class Actinomycetes; order Frankiales; family Frankiaceae; genus Parafrankia; species Parafrankia sp. BMG5.11. Next base: position 371,547 of record NZ_SJXI01000044.1, read on the forward strand.
CACGACCCCGACCTGTTCTGGGCGCTGCGCGGCGGGGGCGGCAGCTTCGGCGTCGTCACCGCCCTGGAGTTCCGGCTGTACCCGATCACGCAGGTGTACGCGGGAGTGCTGTTCTTCCCGGCCGAGCGCGCGGTGGAGGTGCTGCGGGCGTGGCGGGAGTGGCTGCCGTCGGTGCCCGACGAGGTCGCCTCCGTCGGCCGCATCCTGCACTTCCCGCCGCTACCGGAGCTGCCACCGCATCTGTCCGGCCGCTCGTACGTCGTCGTCGAGGCCGCCTGCCAGCTCTCGGTGGGGCAGGCCGACGAGCTGCCCGCCCCGCTGCGCGCCCTCGAGCCCGAGCTGGACACGTTCCAACCCACACCGGTCGGTGAGTTCGGGCTGCTGCACATGGACCCGCCCGGCCCCGTCCCCGCGCACGGCGACGGGATGCTGCTCGGCGAGCTGCCCGAACAGGCCATCGACGTGTTCGTGGACGTCTCCCGCGCGCACGGGCCGGCTCTGCTGTCGCTCGAGCTGCGCCACCTCGGCGGCGCGTTGCGCCCCGGCGCGATGGCGGGCGGGGCCGTCGACGGGATCGACGCGGCGTTCGCGGTGTTCGCCGCCGGCATGACCCCGACCGAGGAGGCGACCCGCGCGGTGACAGCCGCGGTCGATGCCGTCCACCGTTCGCTCGCACCGTGGTCGACGGGCGGGTGCTACCTGAACTTCGCCGAGCGTCCCAAGCCGGGGCAGGCGCTGTTCGGCGCGGACGTCCACCGTCGGCTGACCCGGATCAAGGCGGCCTACGACCCCGCCGACGTGATCCGGGCCAACCACCCGGTGCCACCCGCGAGCTGACGCCGCCGGCCCACCGCCGGCCCGCCGTCGGAACGCGGTCGGGACACGGTCGGGAGGCCGTCGGCCGGTCTATGCCGCGGATCGGGGGCCGTGCGCGGTCCAGCCCAGGCGGTTCAGCACCGCCTGGGCAGTGGCCGTGACCGGCGGCTGAACGGTGAAGTCGCCGTACAGTGCCACGAATCTCGGCCAGTAGAAGTCGATCACCTGCTTTCCCCGCTCGAACGGGTGGACGTACATCCACCTGAGCTCCCACACCCCGTCCATGAGCTTGAAAGCGACGGCGCCGGCGGCCACGAAGCTGACCGCGTTCACCCGCGGGGCGGAGAGCAGCCACACCCGCTGCTCCCCGAAGTTCAACGCCCGGGCGAGCGGAAAATCGTAGCCGCATTCCCGCTTGGCCGCGTTTCCGAACATCTCGGCGGCCTGCCGGAGGTCGAGCGGTGAATCCCGGGAAACCTCGATACAGTCCGGACCTTCACTCGCGCGACGCTGATAGGGAAGGACCGGCATGTCGATCCGGTATCGAGGTGAAAGCCGTTCCTCCTCGCTGAGCCATGTTTCGCGGTCAACCGGAGTGAGGTCGGTCATCGTTCCCCTTCACTGCGTGGTTCGGTCGTTCGCCGTTGAACCGGATCCGGGTGGGCGACGCCCTCGGGGTTGTTCCGGGCGGCGCCCCGGGCGGCGAACGACGACGATCACCCGACGGGGATGCCACCAAGCCTGACCGACCCGCCCGCCCCGCGAAAGATGCTGGATGGCCCCAGAACCGAAACGGATGGCACCTCGGTGCGGGCACCGCCCGCTCGCCGCCCGCTTGCCGCCCGGTCTGCCGCGGCCCGCGCTTCGGCAGCCCGTTTCTCCACAGCCTGGTCTTCCGCCACACGGTCATCCACAGCCCGGGGCCGCGCCGCCCTCAGCCGCGTTGATCCGAGGACACTGGGCGCATGTTGCCCGACCTCACGGTCGCCGGGGCGGACCTGCCCGTCCGGTCCACTCTGCCGGCGCTCGTCGCCGCGCTGACCGGTGGTGACGAGCACGGGTCGCGCTCCGCCGGCGGGGCCGCGGTGCTGGTGGCCCCGCCCGGCACGGGCAAGACGACGATTGTCCCGCTCGCGCTCGCAGACCACGTCCCGGGTCGGGTACTGGTCGTCGAGCCGCGGCGGATCGCCGTCCGCGCCGCGGCACGGCGGATGGCCACCCTCGCCGGCGGTGGTGTGGCGGGTGGTGCCGGGGCTCGCGCTGATGCTGTGGGTCGCGGCGGTGTGGGCGGGGGCGAGGTGGGTGGCGCGGTCGGCTACACGATCCGCGGCGAGCGCAGGGTCGGGCCGTCCACCAGGGTCGAGGTGGTCACGACAGGAGTGCTCGTCCGGCGGTTGCAACGCGACCCCGAGCTACCCGGTACCGACGCGGTCATCCTCGACGAGTGCCACGAGCGGCACCTCGACGCGGACCTGGCGCTCGCGTTCCTGCTCGACGTCCGCGCGGCGCTGCGCCCCGACCTGCTCCTGCTCGCCGCCTCCGCGACAGCCGACACCCGGCGGCTGGCCGCGATGCTCGGCGCGCCCGGCCAGCCCGCGCCGGTCGTCGGGACGGACGCCTCGATGTTCGACGTCGAGGTTGTCTGGGCGCCCCCACCAGGGGTGATCGCCCCGGCGCACGGCCTGCGGGTCGACCCGCGGCTGCTCGACCACGTCGCCGCGACCGTCGGGCGCGCGCTGCGGGAGACGTCCGGGGATGTGCTTGTCTTCCTGCCCGGGGCCGGTGAGATCGTCGCCGTCGCCGGCCGGCTCGCCGGGCACCGGGACGCGGTCGACGTGCTCACCCTGCACGGCCGCCAGGCCGGCGGAGCGCAGGACGCGGTGCTGCGCGCCGGTCCGCGTCGCCGGGTCGTCCTGGCGACCGCGGTCGCGGAGAGCAGCCTCACCGTGCCCGGCGTGCGGGTCGTCGTCGATGCCGGCCTGGCCCGCTCCCCGCGGATGGACCACGCCCGCGGGCTGGGCTCGCTGGTCACCGTGCGGGTGTCACGGTCGTCCGCCGGGCAGCGCGCGGGCCGGGCCGGCCGGGAGGCGCCAGGCCGGGTGTACCGCTGCTGGTCCGCCGCCGAGCACGATCGGCTGCCCGCCCAGCCGGAACCGGAGATCGGCGTCGCCGACCTGACCGGCTTCGCGCTGGAGCTGGCGGTCTGGGGCCATCCCGGCGGCGTGGGCCTGCCGCTGCTCAGCGACCCTCCCGTCGGCGCGATGGAGGCCGCCGGGGCCTCGCTGCGGGCCCTCGGCGCTGTCGACGAGACCGGCCGGGTCACCCCGCGAGGACGTTCGATCGCCCAGGTCGGGGCCCATCCGCGGCTCGCGCGGGCACTGCTCGACGGCACCCGGGCCGTCGGCGCGCGGCGGGCCGCGGAGGTCGTGGCGATGCTCTCCGGGGACGGCCCGGTGGGCGGCCCCTCCGACGACCTCGTCGCCGCGTGGCGCCGCCTGCGCAACGACACCGACCGGGCCGCGTCCGCCCGCTGGCGGGAGGAGGCCCGCCGGCTGCGCTCGGCCGCGGACGCCACACCCGCCGGGCCGGCTGGGCCTGCTGGGCCTGCCGGGCCCGCGGCCGGGGGAACGGGTGGGATGACCGACGATCTCGCGGCGGGGCTCGTGGTCGGCCTCGCCTTCCCCGAACGGCTCGCGCGGGCCCGTGATCCCGGCGGGGCGAGCTATCTGATGGCCGGCGGAACCGGCGCCGAGCTCACCGCGGGCTCGGCGCTGACCGGGGCGGAATGGCTCGCCATCGCGGTCGCCGACCGCGGGCCCGGCCGGACGTCCGCCCGTGTACGGCTGGCCGTCACCCTCGACGCGGCCACCGCGTGGGAGGCGGGCGCGGCGCTGCTGCGCACCGAGGACGAGGTCGCCTGGTCCGGTGGCGACATCGTCGCCCGCAGACTCGAGCGTCTCGGCGCGATCATCCGCACCGAGCGCCCGGTGAACAGGCCCGACCCGTCCCTGCTGCGGGCCGCGGTGCTCGACGGGCTGCGTGACGCGGGTCTTCCCGTGCTGCGCTGGAGCGCCGACACGCTCGCGCTGCGGGACAGGCTCGCGTTCTGCCACCGGGTGCTAGGCGTCCCCTGGCCCGACGTCACCGACGCCGCCCTGCTGGACTCCGCCCCCGACTGGCTCGGTCCGGACCTCGACGGCGTGCGGCGCCGCGCCGACCTCGAGCGCATCGACGCCGGCCGCGCGCTGCGCCGGCTACTGCCCTGGCCACAGGCCGCCCGGCTGGACGAGCTGGCTCCCGAGCGGGTGGCGGTGCCCAGCGGCTCCCGGGTGCGCCTCGACTACAGCGGCACCAGCGGCGCGGCCGGCCCCGTGCTGGCCGTGAAGATCGCCGAGGTGTTCGGCTGGGAGCGGGTACCCGTCGTCGCCGACGGCCGCGCGCCACTGGTGCTCCACCTGCTGTCGCCGGCGGGACGCCCGGTGGCGGTGACGAGTGACCTGGCGTCGTTCTGGCGCACGGGCTACCCGCAGGTCCGCTCGGAGCTGCGCGGCCGCTACCCCCGCCACCCCTGGCCGGACGACCCGACCACCGCCCCGCCGACCCGCCGCGTCGCCCCCCGCACCCGCGGCCGCTGACATGTCAGACGGCGCCGCCCCACGGGCCGGTGATGACGCAGGTCATCCCTGAAGGGGCGGGGCCGGCCCGCGACCAGCATCAGCGCAGGTGGGGGCACCTGTCAGAGCTTGCGGACGCGGGTCGCGCGGTAGCGGAAGCTGTCCTGCCGGACCTGTTCGTAGTCGAACTCGACGCGGTCGCCGGCCTCCAGGAAGCGGTACCCGTCCATCTCGATCATGCTGAAGCCAACCCACGCGTCGAACCCAGGCGGCAGGTCGGGGGAGGAGATCGCTCCCCACCCCCGCTCGGCGTTGTAGAACTTCACGGTGCCCTTGGTCATTGAGCCAGAATGACCTGTTCGCTCCTGCGCGGCGATCGAGTTTCGCGGGGCGGCCGGCCGTTCCAGCACGCCGCTTCGGACAGCTCCGAGAACCGCGGCGGCGGCGGCAACTCCCGCGACGAGCCACAGCCGGCGTCTGGCCCGCCGCCCATGCGCTTCCCCGTCGTCGACCACGAAGGTGGTTGTACGGCAAGGAACGCGCCGCCGCCATCCCCCGGGTCTTCGATCAGAGATCAAGCGGGGCCGCGATCTCTCCGCCTACGGCTATCCCGTCCGGACTGCCGGGTGGGAGTGGATCAACCGGTAGCACGCAGGTCCGCGCATCCGGACTCGTCCGGCAGCAGCGGGCGGAAGCTGACCTTCCACTGCCTGCCGTCGGACGTCCACCGTGTGGTGGTCACAGCCGTACGCGCCGCTGCCAGCAGCTTCGTCGCGTTGTCGCCGCTGGCTGTCACGCAGCTCAGATCGACGCCTCCGCCGACCGGCTCGCCCGGCAGCGCCGGCCCGGGCCAGGCGCGCTCAGCACCCGCCGGATCGCCGCCGCAGGGGTTGGACGGAACGGTGCTGTCGGAGGGGGAGGGGCAGTCTCCGACCCAGGGGGAGGCGATCGCGGCCACCGCAGCCGGAATGTACGACTCGGGTTCGCTGACCGCACCCGGGCCCAGCGCGGTGGGCAGGTCGGTGAGTGCCGTGAACAGCTCCTGGGCTGCCCGCCGTGCGGACTGCTGCTGCGCTGTCAGCCCGTGGCCGTCCGCCTCGAAGAGCGCTTCCACCTGCATCGTCTCGACGCCGGCCGCGGTCCGGAGGGTGAAGCGGGTCGACGGTGCATCCGCGACCGGTGGCTGACCGAAGTCCTGTTCGGCGCCGACGCCGGCCGCGGCCGCGCGGTCGACAAGCTTCCGCACATCGGCGGCCGAGATCCGCCTCAGTTGGATGTTCGGCAGCGCCGGCCCCGGATAGGCGAGGGTCTGCGGACCCTCGCTCATGACCCGGCCGTCGGGGTAGACGGCCACTATCGGCAGCCGGGTGGCCAGCATCTCCGGTGTCACGAAGCCGCCGACCCAGTCCACCCGCAGCACGGCGGTGTCGGCGCGGGCACCGGTGCCGGGGCTGTCACCGGCGGCGGCGCTGCCGCCGACGACGCTGTCCCGCACGTCGGCGGCGGCCCCGGCACAGGCCGCGGCCGCGAGAACCAGGGGTACGACGGCGGCCACCAGGCGGGCGCCGCGGAGCGTCATCATCGCCATGGCCCTTGGACGCAGCGGGCCCCGGTCCGGTTCCCCTCAGGAAGGGATGAACCCACAGTCCGCTGTCACGCCTTCCTGATGGCCTTCAGTGCGTACAGCAGCGGCACACGTGGATCCGTCTCCGGTAGCCGCCACCAGCCGTCCTCCCCGCGGACCATACGTTTCCACCGTGGCCACGGCAGCGCGTCGGTCTCCCTCAGCCCGGTCACGGTCAGGTCCGCCCCGACCAGCGCGTCGATCACCTCGCCGAGACCGTGCGTCCATTCATAGGCGACCGTCGCGCTCCCCAGCGCGGGGCCGTCGGTGTACGTGTAGGTCGCGTCGCGCTCGATCGGGCCCCGGCCCGCCAGGTAGTCATGGCGCAGCAGCAGTTCCTCGCCGACGCCCGGTGGGGGCTTGGGACCCAGCGCATTGAACAGCGGATGAAACTCCACCAGATACAGCCGGCCACCGGGACGCAGCAGACACGCGACCTCGGCGGCCCACCGGGGCAGATCGGGTAGATAACACAGCGCACCCTTGCCGGTGTAGACGACATCGAAACAACCTTGGCCCAGCACGCCCGCCGCGTCGTATACGTCAGACCGCACGTACCGTAGGTCGGCGCCGGCCCGCGACGCGATCTCCCGCGCCCGTGCGACGGATTCTCCGGAAAAATCCAGTCCCACCGCGCGGGCGCCTCGGCGTGCGAACGCAATGGTTTCCGTGCCGAGATGACACTGCAGATGGACGACGTCCCGGCCCGCCAGGTCGCCGAGGTCCTCCCATTCGAACGGCGCAAACCAGTCGAATGGTTTCCTGCTACCGTCGAGGCCGTAGAACGCGCTCGCCACGTGCACCGGGGTGCGGGCGTCCCAGTTCGCCTCGTTCGCCCGCATCATCCGCCGGACCTCGGCATCGAACTCCTGCGTCATGAGCCACAAAATAAGCGAGGCGCGCTCCGCGGCCTGTCGAACGCGGAACGAGTCTCAGTGGCCTTGGTGGGCCAGCCACGCCAGGGTGTCGTCGGTGATTTGGCGCCAGCCATAATCGAACAGAGCGGTGTGGGGGATCGGGAGATCCCTGGCCTCGAGGACGTGGTCGCCGACGCCGGACTGGCATGCTGGAGGCCCCTGCCTGTCAGCATGATGTGAGACGGTGACAGCCAACATCGAGAATGCTCTCGTTGCGGCCAGCCGTCTGGGACACTGCTGAGGTGAGTACCGGCTCGGCGCCGCCGCCCCTGAATATTCGATGCCTCACCGAGACGCCGAAGGACTACGGCGACTACGGAAAATTACTTTCTCCGCATCCCGTCGACGGCGAGATTGCCGCGTTGCTGCGTGAGGTTGAGGCGTTTGACCGATTCCCCGAGCTGATTGGTGCCCTGACGCCGCGGGTGGGCTGGGAGGCGCTGTGGGTCTTCGCGCGGCGCGCGGCCACGTTCGCGGTCCGGCGGCGTGACCCGGAGCTGCTCCGTGCCGGCCTGGTCGCGATCGGCGTGGCCAGCCGCAACAGCCTCGACTACCGGGACGAGCTGGTAGCGCTGGCGATGTTGTGGCACAGCGCAGGACTTCTCGACCTGGATGCGGAGGAGGAGGTCCGCGCAGCCGCGGCCAAGCTCCCGCTCTTCGTCGGCACGGCGAGGCACGCTCCGCCGTCGGAAGCCGAGGCCGACCGGCTGACGTGCTGGCTCGAACGGTCGCCACGCAATCAGTCGCTGGCCGTGATGGGGCTGCGTGAAGGAAAAGACAAAAGTGGCTTTCGCTATGTTCAGCATCTTTGACCGCGGCGCTCCGCCGACGACCGGCAGCTCGAGCTGCGCGAGCTACCGTCGGTCCGGACTCATCGGCCGATGTCATGGTCGCCGGCTTCGACCAGTCCACTTTCGTACGCGAAGACCACAACCTGGGTACGGTCGCGCAATCCGAGCTTGGTGAGGATGCTCGACACGTGCGACTTGACGGTCGCGGGTCCGATGAAGAGTTCCTGGGCGATCTCCGAGTTGCTGGACCCCCGGGCGACGGCGACCACCACATCACGCTCCCGATCGGTGAGGCGCTCCACGCGGCGGGAGGGGGCGGAGCCGACAGCACGGCGCTCGGTGAACCGCCCGATGAGACGCCGGGTGATCGACGGTGCCAGCAGCGCGCCGCCATCTGCCACCGTGCGGACAGCGCCGGCGAGCTGGTCGGCGGGGATGTCCTTGAGCACGAAGGCGCTGGCGCCGGCGCGTAGTGCCTGGTAGACGTACTCGTCCGGATCGAACGTGGTCAGGATGAGCACCCGCACGTCCCAGTCGGCCTCGGCGAGGATTCTCGAGGTCGCTTCGAGTCCGTCCATCGCCGGCATCCGGATGTCCATGAGGATCACATCGGGACGATGCTGTCGCGCCACCTCGATCGCCTCGAGTCCGGTCCCGGCCTCGGCCACGACCTCGATGTCGCCGTGTACCCGCAGGACCATGGCCAGGCCTCCGCGGACCAGCGCCTGGTCGTCGACGATGAGGACGCGGATGCTCATGCGGGACTCCCTCCGATCGGCAGGCGGGCGACCACCCGGAACCCGCCGCCCGCGGCCGGTCCCGCGTCGAGGCTCCCGCCCAGCAGCAGCGCTCGCTCCCGCATGCCGATGATGCCGTGGCCGCCCGGGCCCTCGCGGACGGCACCCGGCTCGAGCGCGGCGGCGCCGCGCCCGTCGTCACGGACCTCGATGACGAGGCCGTTCTGTTCGGTGACCAGGCTGACCGTGGCGGGTGCGCCGGGGCCGGCGTGCTTGAGCACGTTGGTGAGCGCCTCCTGGATGATGCGGTAGGCGAACAGGTCCAGGCGGGCCGGAAGCCCGGCCGGCAGTCCGTCCGTGGCCAGCGTCACATCCACGCCCGCCCGGCGGATCTGCTCGATGAGCCGGGGCAGTTCCGCGAGGCTGGGCTGGGGCCCGAGATCGTCGGGGCTGGTCTCCGGTCGTAGGACGCCGAGCAGATGGCGCAGCTCCTCAAGCGCCTGGCGCCCCGCCTCCTCCACCGCCTCCATCGCCCGCAGGGCGGCCGCCAGGTCCTCGGCGGCGACGGCTCTGGCCCCGCTGGCCTGCACCGTCATGAGGCTCACCCGGTGGGCGACGACATCGTGCAGCTCCCGTGCGATACGGGTCCGCTCGTCGGTGACGATCCGGCGGGTCTCGGCGGCCCGTTCCCGCCGGAGCTGCGCGGTACGGTCCCCGCGGAGTTGCACACGGCGTCCGACATACCAGGCCCCGAACATCACGAGGCTGCCGAAGACGGGCACCTGCCACCAGGGGCCCGGATCGTCGAGACCGTCGACGCTGGCCAGCGCGGTTGCGGCGGCGGCTCCCGCGGGTCCCCGCCAGTCCACGGCGGCGTAACGGCCCACCGCGTACAGGCCGATGATCGTGGGCCAGCCGAGATGGGTGGTACCGCCGCCGAGCAGCACGGCCCAGGTGGTCAGCGCCACGCCCAGCACGAGCAGGGGCGCTCGTCTGCGCCAGTACAGCGCCGGGTTGGCCACGGCGCAGCCCACGAGGACGAGGATCGGGGCGTCACCGATCGAACGAAACAACAGCGTGTCGCCGGGCCCGTCCACCACGAACACCGTCATGACGAAGGACGCGAGGGCGAGGGCGGCGTCCGCGGCGCGCGGCCAGCGGGCGAATGGACCCCGAAACCGCCCCGGAGCGTTCTCTGGTGGCGTCCGGAAGGGCGGCGCCGTGCGGTTCACCGTCACTTCTCAGCGCGGTTCACGGCTGGCGGCCGCGGTTTCGCAATGGGCACCGCCTCACGGTAGGCGAGGCCGGAAGAGTAGTCGCCAGCCTCCAGGCGTAATGCGGCCTCCCCCGTGAGGCGGAGAGGAACCTCGAATCCGCGCCGTGCGACCGCCTTCCGGCGGGGCACCGAACCCCTCCGTGGGCGGGCGACGACCCGGGATGCCGACAAGCACAGTGGAGCGGCGCAGGAACGGAACGCGACGCCGCTCTCAGGAGAACCAGCCATGAAACAGTTCACCCGCCGCATCGGGGACGCGGCCGCGCACCGGCCAAAGCTCACGATCGCCGTCTGGGGGGTCGTCGCCGCTCTTCTGCTGGCTCTGGCCGGTACGGTCGGCGGCCCTTTCGCCGACGACCTCGTCGCTCCGGGCAGCCAGAGCGAGAACGCGATGGAGCTGCTCGAGGAACGTTTTCCCGAGGCGGCCGGGGGCAGTGCCCTGGCGGTGTTCGCCGTGGCGGAAGGACAGCGACTCGAGCGTCACCGCGACGCCGTCTCCGCGGCGGTCGCCCGCATCGAGGGCGTGGAGCACGTCGCCACCGTGACCGATCCGTTCACCGCCGGCACCGTGTCGCCCGGGGGACGCATCGGCTTCGCCGAGATCACCTTCGACGTGCCGGCGACGGAGGTCGGCACGGAGGCCCTCGCCGCGATCACCGACCAGCTGCGGCCGGCGCGGGACGCCGGTCTCGTGGCGGAGCTCGGCGGCGACGCCGCGTTCATCAACGCCGAGGCGGCGACTTCGGGCACGGAAATGGTGGGCCTGCTGGCGGCGCTGGTCGTGCTGGTCGTCGCGTTCGGCACGATCGTGGCCGCACTCGTCCCGATCGTGCTCGCCCTGGTGACCGTCGCCGCCGGGGTGGGTGGCATCGTGCTGCTGGCCAACGCCATGGACGTGTCCTCGGCGGCCCCCACGATCGGGGCGATGATCGGTCTGGGTGTGGGCATCGACTACGCCATGTTCGTCGTGGCCCGCTACCGCGAGAACCGCGCGGCCGGCCAGGACGATCCCACCGCGCTCTCGAACGCGATGGGATCGTCGGGCACCGCGGTCCTGCTCGCCGGGGGCACCGTCGTCGTCGCGATGCTCGCCCTCGTGCTGACCGGCCTGGGTTTCCTGGCCTCGATCGGTCTCAGTACGTCCCTGGTAGTGCTGTTCGCCGTGGCGAGCGCCCTGACACTTCTGCCGGCGCTGCTCACGCTGCTCGGCGGCCGCATCGACGCGGGGCGGGTCCTGGGGCGCAGGCGCGCCGCCCGGCATCCCCGGGACACGGCCTGGTGGCGCCTCGCCCACCGCGTCTCCGGCCGGCCGTGGCCGTACCTGCTCGTCGCCGCGGCGGTGCTGCTCGTGCTGGCCGCGCCGGCGCTGTGGATGCGGACGGGCTTCCCGGACGCCGGCGACGACTCGACCAGCACCACGCACCGCCGTGCCTACGACCTGCTGGCGGAGGGATTCGGCCCAGGGGTGAACGCCCCCCTGCTGCTCGTCGCCGACCTGCGCCGGCCGGGCGCGGACCTCGACACCGTCCGCGCGCTGGCCGGGCGCGTCGCCGCGGACACCGGCATCGCCACGGTCGGCGACCCACAGATCTCTCCCGCCGGGGACACGGCCGTGCTGCACGCTCTCCCCACCACGGCCCCCGCGGACACCGCGACGTCGGAGACCCTCGCGCGCATCCGTGACCTCGTCCCCGGCAACGTCGCGGTGTCGGGGACGACCGCGCTGACCGACGATCTCACCAGGCAGCTCGCCGACACCCTGCCGATCTTCATCGCCGCCATCCTGGCCGCGTCGTTCCTGCTGCTGATGGTGGTGTTCCGGTCTGTCGTGCTGCCGTTGAAGGCCGCCCTGCTGAACCTGTTGTCGATCGGCGGCGCGTACGGCGTCGTCGTCGCCGTGTTCCAGTGGGGGTGGCTCGGGAGTTTGTTCCGCCTGGAGGGGACGTACCTGATCGCGTCGCCGCTGCCGACGATCTTCTTCGCGGTCCTCTTCGGTCTGTCCATCGACTACGAGGTGTTCCTGCTCTCACGGATCCGTGAGGAGTACGACGCCACCGGGGACAACGCCGAATCGGTGGCCCGCGGCATGGCGGGAACGGGTCGCGTGATCACTTCCGCGGCACTGATCATGACGGTGGTGTTCCTCAGCTTCGTCGCCAACCCCTCTCCGCTGGTCAGGATGATGGGTCTCGGGCTGGCGGCGGCGATTGTGCTCGACGCGACGATCGTCCGCATGGTGCTGGTTCCCGCCGCGATGGCGCTGCTGGGCCGGGCGAACTGGTGGCTACCCCGCTGGCTCGACCGCCGGCTGCCCCGGGTGGGCTCAGGCGGTGCCGGCCTCCCACGGCAGTGCGAGCCCGTGCTCGCCGTGCCTGCCGACCTGGTGAAACGCGACTGACCGATGGTCCACAGGCACCGGCACACCAGCCGGGAGGAGCCTGCCGGGCTGCACGACTCCGGTTACGTCTCTGTCACGGAAACCTTCTGGTCGGTCCGGCCCGGCGCCCACATCTTCGTCGTCGCGACGGTGAGCCGAAACGGCGGCAACGGCCCGCGCCTGCGCCTGTCTGCCGACCCCACAGGCGAGGGGACCACGGCCTGCACGCGCGCGCAGACGCTGGACCACCTGGCCACCCGCGCCGCCCGCTGGGCAGCGGGCGCCAGGGCTACCGCGGTGACCGGTCTCGTCCTCACCAACGCCGGGCTCGTCCTGATCCTGACTGGCTTCGGCTGACCCGGCGCCCCAGGGGCACCGCACCCACCGAGCGGAGTCGTCGTGTGCGCCAGCTCCACCCGCGGGGCGAGGCCGGTCAGGACTCCGACAGCGACCATGATTGTTGTCCGGCGAGTGGCGCTTGTCCGCGGACACAGCCGTCAGCCGTCAGCCGTCAGCCGTCAGCCGTCAGCCGGCCACCGTCGCCGGTCAATGAAGGAGATATCCGCAGGCGACTCCTGGGCGTGCCGCTGGCAAGCAAGTCGCGGGAGGATCGGCCGTATGACATCAGGTAGGCAGCTTTTTCTGGACGTCGCCGCATCGGCTGCGGCGCTGCTGCGCGATCCGGCGGTCGCCGCGTCGTGGGAAACAGACAGCGCGTTGGCTGAATTCCGCGTCAGCGGGCTGACCGCGCACCTGGCCTGGCAGATCACCATCATTCCCCGGCTGCTCGCCGAAAAGCCACCGGACGAGGAACCCGTCGCTCTGTTCGACCACTACACCACCCAGGCGGTGTGGATCGGCGCGCCCCTGGACGACGACCTCAACGTGACCATCCGCCGCCTCAGCGAGGAGATGGCCGCGGACGGTCCGGGCGCGCTGGCGGCCCTGGTCGACGCCGCCATCGGTGAGCTGCGCGACCTGCTGCCAGCCGAGCCTGCCGGGCGGATCGTGAGCCTGGAGTCGATGGTGCTGTCCCTCGACGACTTCCTGACCACCCGCACACTGGAGATCGCCGTGCACTCGGACGACCTGGCGGTAAGTGTGGGCGTGCCGACACCGGAGCTGCCGGCCCCGGCCGCCGACACGGTACTCGCCCTGCTGACCCGTCTCGCGGTGCACAGGCACGGGCCCACGGCCGTCCTGCGTGCGTTCAGCCGCGCCGAGCGTGCCCCCGCCACGATTACGGCGATCTGAGCGGCGGGTAACCCGACGCGGGCGGCCGGATGTCGCCGTGAACCGCGCAGGCGTTCGGCAGGCGTGCCGGCGCCGACCGAATATGGTCGTGCGTCATGCGGAACTCGTTCTGTTCGTACTGCGGCACGAAGTACCAGCCTGATGTGGCGTGGCCGCGGGTGTGCGCTGGCTGCGGCGAGACAACGTGGCTCAATCCGCTTCCGGTGGCGGTGGCGTTGCTGCCCGTCGTGGAACCTGACGGCGGACGCGGTCTGGTGGTGGTGCGCCGCGACATCGACCCCGGCCGTGGCGAGCTGGCGCTGCCCGGCGGTTTCATGGAGCTGGACGAGGCCTGGCGCGACGCCGTCGTTCGGGAGCTGAGCGAGGAGACGGGAATTACCGAGCAGGCGGCGGATGTCCGCCTGTTCGACGTGCACAGCGGGAACGACGGCCGGTTCCTGCTGGTGTTCGGTCTCCTGCCGGAACGGCGTTGGGCCGAGCTACCGCCGGTGATCGCGACGAACGAGACGGCCGAGTGGCTGGTCGTCACGGAGCCGCGGCAGCTCGTGTTCCCGACCCATACCGACGCGATGGCCTTCTACTTCGCGCGAATCGAGGGGCAGGTGTCGGCCTCCGCCTCCTGAAGCTCGTTCAGGGCCGTCCTGGCGGGGTCCCGGACCAGGGATCATTCTGGGGCGAGCTGTGCGGCCGGGGGTGTGGTGCTGGCGGTCAGTGTCCGGGCGGTGCGGGCGACACGCCGGCTGATGCGCCAGCCCTCCGTGGTTCGGAGGAAGATGTCCTCGTAGCTACCGATCACATCGACCCAGTTCGCCGGATCGTCGGGAGTTACCAGGAGGACGCCGTGGACGTAGGACCGGACGGCCGCCCGGTCCCCGTCGATCCTGATGGCGATGTTCGATATGCGGTGGAACGTCGGGCCCATGTTCTCGTGGGTCCGTGCCATGACCTCGGTGAGCGCGTCGGCGCCGGTGAACTGTCCGAAGGAGCCGTAGTCGGCCTCGACGTCGGGCGTCCAGCAGGTTCGTAACAGTTCCCAGTCTCGTTGGTCGATTCCCGTGGCGTAGCGGACGACCACGTCGCTGATCTGCGCGTGGTCTTCCTGGAAGTTGGACACGGCTACCTTCCTGTCTTTCCCGGGTCAGCAGGCTATCCCCGGCCGGCGGTGCCGTGGTTGGTCTGCGTCTGGGTGTACGGGCTGGCCTGGTCGGCGGCGTGCCCGGGCCGGGGCTGCAGCAATCTGATGATCATTTCGACGGTGCGTTCCACGGGACGGCTCCGTGCCGTGGCCGCGGACAGGAGGGTACGGGCCAGGATGGCGCCGAGCAGCATGTCGAAGACGTCGTCGGGATCGACGTCCGGGTCGATGCTGCCGGGCGGTGCGGCGCGGAGGATGTCCTGGAACTGTGGCCGTGCGGAGACCCGTAGGTAGAGATCCGGCGGGCGGGGCCGGCTGGACGCCTGGTGGTGGGCGAGGAGACCGGCCGCGGCCGCGCGGGACGCGGGGGCGCTGAAGGCTGCCAGGTAGGCGCGGACGAACCGGCGGATGTCTCGGCGGAGGTCTCCGGTCGGCTGCACGCTCGGCGGGCTGAGCCCGGGGAAGGTCGCTTCTTCGATCAGCTCGATCCGTGACTCCCAGCGACGGTAGATGGCCGAGGCGTGCACGCCGGAGTGTGCCGCGACGGCCTGGATCGTGGTCGCGTCGAAGCCGCGTTCCACGAGGAGCTCGCGGGTCGCCGCCAGCGCGCGTTCGTCGATGCTCGTGTCGCGCGGGCGTCCTGGGCGGCGAGCAGGCTCTGCCATGCCCGCGATCGTATGGTCCGAGCGTTCCAGCCGGCACCGCTTCCCCCAACTTCCAGGACAGCGTCTCCCGAAAAATTTCAGGACGATGTCTTCTATAACTGGTTTGGTGTCGCTACAGTCCCGTGACGGGAACATGTCCTGGTCGCGGACGAGTGGAGAGCCGATGAGAGCCGCTGTGCTGCGGGCGGGAGTCGTCGAGGCCCGGGTTGTCGACGACCCGGTGCCGGGGCCGGGCCAGCTGCTGGTGCGGTCGCTCGCGTGTGGGATCTGCGCGTCGGACATCCACTTCATGGACCACCTGGAAGCGGGCGTGGACGACGACAGCGGGATGTCGACCTACGACCGTGATGTCGACATCGTCATGGGCCACGAGTACTGCGCCGAGGTCGTCGACCACGGCCCCGGCACCGAGCGGCGGATCCCCGTCGGCACCCGGGTGAGCTCGCTGCCGGTGCTGTCCACGGCCACCGGGCGGAAGATCATCGGGCAGAATCCGGAGTCGCCCGGCGGGTTCGGTGAGTATCTCCTGCTCGACGAGGCCATCACCCGTGTCGCGGTCTCCGAGCTCCCGAGCGAGATCGTGTGCATCGCCGACGCGATCTCGGTCGGCTGGTCGGCCGCCTCCCGGGCGCGGATGACGGCGAAGGAGGTGCCGCTGGTCATCGGCTGCGGGGCGATCGCCCTGTCCGCGATCGCGCGGCTGAAACGGCTGGGGGTCGGGCCGATCCTGGCGGTGGACTTCGTCGCCTCGCGTCGCGAGACCGCGCTGGCCATGGGAGCGGACGTGGTCATTGACCCCGCCGAGGTGTCCCCGTACCAGGCCTGGCGTGACGTGGCCTACGGGTCGCCCGAGACGATGAGGGAACTGATGGCGGTCGCCGGACTGCCGGGATGCGTCGTGTTCGAGTGCGTCGGTATTCCCGGTGTCCTGGATTCGATCATCAAGGGCTGCGAGCGCAACACCCGGATCTTCTCCGTCGGAGGTCCGCCGGACGGCGACCACCTGCACACCCTTACCGCCAAGCGGAAAGGCATCAACATCCAGTTCGGGGGCGGCCCGTCGATGCGGCACTGGGACGAGGCCTTCGAGGCGGTCTGCTCGGGCGACCTCGACGTCACACCGATGCTCGGCCGGACCGTCGGGCTCGACGAGGTTCCCGAGGCGCTCAACGCCTCCCGCGACGCCAACGGACCGGTCCGCATCGTCGTCGTGCCCTGAACCGGGTTCCGCACACGTTCGGAAGGACTGATGGATGAGTGAGATCGAGGAGCTGCGCGCCGCTGTCGAGACGCTGGCGGCAAGGGTCCGGCTGCTGGAGGACCAGGTCGAGATCATGCAGCTCGTCGCCCAGTACGGGCCCGCCGTCGACAGCGGGTCGGCCACCGCCACGGCGGAACTGTGGACCGAGGATGGCACCTTCGACGCCGTTCCTCACCTTCGGATGCGAGGCCGGGGTGACATCGTCGACATGGTCAACGGCGGCCACCAGAGCCTGATCCAGGGCGGCTGCGGCCACGTTCTGACCGTCCCGCACATTTCGGTCGAGGGGGATCAGGCGACCGGCCGCAGCTACGCGCTGAACATCCGCTGGGACGCCGACGCCGACCGGTTCCGGGTGGCCCGCGTCTCCGCCAACACCTGGCGCTGGACGCGTACACCGCAGGGCTGGCGCATCAGCGAGCGGGTGAACGCCAACCTCGACGGCACCCCCGAACACCGCGCCATGCTGGCCCCACGCCCACCTGCCGCCGGCGACCCGCCGGCCGAGGGCCAGCACGCACACAGCCTGGAGGATCGATGAGGATCGGATTCGTCGGGCCGGGCCGGATGGGCCGGCCGATACTCGACCGGCTGACGGCCGCCGGCCACGACGTCACGGTGCTGGTGCGCCGCCCGGAGGCCAGGGCAGCGGCCGAGGCCGACGGGCTGCGCTGGGCGGCAACCGTGGCGGAGACCGTCCATGACGCGGATGCGGTGTTCATCGTGGTGCTTCGGGACGACCAGGTCAGGCAGGTGTGCCTCGGCCCGGACGGGGCCATCGCCGCGATGAGGCCGGGGGCGACGCTCGTCCAGCACACGACCTGCGATCCCGCGACGGCGTGCCTGCTCTCCGAGCAGGGAGCGGGCCGGGGGATACGGGTCCTTGACGCTGCGCTGTCGGGTGGCCCGCACGACATCGCCGCCGGCCGCCTCACCCTGTGGGTGGGTGGCGACGAGGTACTGCTGGACGAGATGCGACCGGTCCTCGGGGTGTACGCGTCGCCGATCATGTTCGTGGGGGAGCTGGGTAACGGTCAGCGGGTCAAGCTCGTCAACAACGCGCTGTTCGTCGCGCAGGTGGGTCTTGCGGTCGACGCGGTGCGCCTGGCGGGTTCGCTGGGAATTGAGGAGACGGCGATCCTGGCGGCCGTTGCGCACGGCAGCGGCGCCAGCCGTGCCCTCGCGGTCGTCGCCGGTGGCGGGTCGGTGGACGCGGTACCCGGGCGCATCGGGGACCTCATGCTCAAGGATGTCACCGTGGTGCGCGAGGTCGCGCGGAGCGCAGGCGTGGATCTCGGGGTCATCGGGACGGTGCTGGCCTCCGACGCCGTCGAGACGAAGGTGCTCCGCCAGACCGGTGCATCCGCCCGGACACCCTGACCGCGGGCGCCGCCGGCGCCGCGGGCCGTCCGCCCAGGACCGAAAGGTGACAACAGTTATGACAGCCAAATACGGACCGTGGGGCATCATCGCTGGCGGGTCCGACGGAGTCGGCGCCGCGTTCGCGCACGAGATGGCAGCCCGGGGCCTGAACGTCGTCCTGGTCGCCCGGCGGGTTCCCGTCCTGGAGACGTTCGCCGAGGAGATACGGGCCCGGCACGGCGTCGAGGTCCGCACGGTCGCGCTGGACCTCAGCGTGCCAGGCGCCGTCGCATCGCTCGCGGACGCGACCTCCGACCTCGAAATCGGACTGTTCGTCTACAACGCCGGCGGCGACGACACCAGCACCCTCTTCCTCGACAAGGACCTCGACACCCATCTGAAGTTGATCCACCGCAACTGCGACAGCGTCCTCGAAGCCGCCTACCGTTTCGGCGGCCCGATGGTTGCCCGGCGGCGCGGTGGCCTGGTTCTGGTGACCTCCGGCGCGGCCTGGGCCGGCGGCGCGACGCTCGCCACCTACGGTGCCACCAAGGCCTTCGATCTCCTCCTCGCCGAGGCGCTCTGGGCCGAATGGCACACCAGCGGCGTCGACGTCCTCGCTCTCGTGCTCGGCAGGACCGACACCCCGTCCATGCGCCGCGTGTTCGACGCGAAAGGCGAACCCTACGGCGACGCCGCGGACCCGGCCGACGTCGCGAAGCAGGCACTCGACCACCTCGCCGACGGGCCCACCTGGATCTTCGGCAGCCAGAACCCCACCGGCGGCTCACCCTTCGGCGCGACAAGCCGTCGCGACGCCGTCCTCGTGATGAGCCGGGGATCATCCACGAGCAGCGCCAGCACAGGGTCCTGACACCACCCCGGGCCCGGGCCTGCCTCTGCCTGTAGCGGCCGGACGGTCAGAGGAAGCCTGCTGTTCTCGTTCGCGAATGGTCACAAACTAGCCCAGATGGCCCGAAATCATCGACGTCGAATCACGAGCCGGACTTTGGCTGCTACGGGCAAAGAGTTGGCCGAATGCGCAAAGACCTCCACGGTCCCACCCCCGATGATGTGTCGAGACGGCATCGCCGGTAAATCCAGGAGGGCAGGGGTGACGCTCATGCCCATGGAAGGGTGGAAGATGAATCGTGGGACGCGATTATTCGTCGCCGCTGTCGCATGCTGCGTGGCGCTTCTCCTGGAGGCCTGCGGCGGCGGCAGCGATCCCGCCGGGTCCGCGGGGTCCGCGGGGCCCTCGGGTGAGCCGGTGGCGGGTGGCGAAGGCCGGATCCTCACGTTGAGCGATCCGCGCACTCTGGATCCGGCAATCCTCGGCAACTCGTATGCGTCCGGCGGCTTCCTGGGCAATGCCCTGTACGGGACCCTGATGACCAACGATGAGGCAGACGAGGTCCAGTACTCGATGGCCGAGTCGTTCACCACGACCGACAACGGCAAGACCTTCACCCTGAAGCTGCGGCCGGGCCTGGTGTTCTCCGACGGCACTCCGCTGAACACCGAGGCCGTGAAGTTCAACTGGGACCGAACCAAGGACCCGGCCGTCGGCTCGGCCCACCGGTCGGAGGCGGCGACGATCGAGTCGTCCGAGGTGGTGGACGACGTCACGCTGAAGGTCACCCTGGTCACCCCCGTGCCGAGGTACGCCCTGTCCGTCCTCGCCTCCTCG